>SFHR01000001.1 GCA_004555545.1 Dechloromonas aromatica (nom. nud.) | reverse complement strand
TGAAGGCAAAAAAGAAGGCATTATTGAAGGTGAAAGAAAGTCATTTTTCAATGGAATTTTTGCTTTACTAAACAATAAATTTAGCGATTTCACTGATAATATAAAACAAAAAATTTTGGCTTTAAATCCCAAATCTTTTGATTTAACTCCTTACGTTAATACTATTTTTTGTGCTAAAAATGCCGAGGACGCTTATAACAAAATTGCTAAATTAGCAGCATCTTAAAAAAATATAAAAATACAAACAAAATTCCACGAGATTTCCCAAAAATTTTTTGGTAAATCTCGTGGAAATTTTTATTTTTACTTTTATTTTTTATTCATACGGATTTGCGATATTCAAACTTTGCAGAATTTTTATTTCTAAACTTTCCATTATTTTTGCCTGATTTTCTTCCACGTGGTCATAACCGAAAGCGTGTAGAAATCCGTGAATTAACATATGGGCATAATGATTGTTGATGCTCTTATTTTGCTGCTTTGCTTCCTGCTGAATTATCGTCGGGCAGATAAAAAATTCAGCAAACAAATCGCTGCTTTCATACGGAAAAGTCAGAATATTCGTGGCTTTATCTTTTTGACGAAATTGCTTGTTAATTTGCTGGATTGCGGATTCGCTCAAAAAAGTTATGGCAAAAGAAAATTTTTGTTTATGCGGCAAATTTAATGCCTGTTTTACTTGGCAAAAATACTGCAAAATTTTCCGTCGTTTGATAATTCTGCTCGGCGTTTTATTGCAAATATAAAAATCATCTTGACAAAAATTTTTGCTTTTATTTTTATTTTTTATTTTTTTCTGTTGTTTCATACGCTTCTACAATTCTGGCAACTAATGGATGACGCACAACGTCTTCTCGCTGAAAATATACAAAATCTAAACCTTTGATGTTTTTTAAAACATCCAAAGCATTTTTTAAGCCACTCTGTTGATTTTTAGGTAAATCAATTTGCGTGACATCGCCGGTTATAACTGCTTTTGTGCCGATTCCGATTCTGGTTAAAAACATTTTCATTTGTTCGCAAGTTGTATTTTGAGCCTCGTCCAAAATCACGAACGACCGATTTAATGTGCGACCACGCATAAACGCTAACGGAGCGATTTCTATGATTTGCTTTTCCATCAGCCGCATTACTTTTTCTACGCCCATCAAACTATACAAAGAATCGTATAACGGACGCAAATATGGATCTACTTTTTGATTGAGGTCGCCAGGCAAAAAACCTAAACGTTCGCCGGCTTCTACGGCTGGACGAGTTAAGATTATGCGTTCTACGATTTCACGTTCAAAGGCATCGACGGCACAAGCAACGGCGAGATAAGTTTTTCCGGTTCCGGCTGGGCCGATTCCAAAGCAGATATCATTTTTTTGGACGGCGTTGATATATTGTTGCTGATTTGGCGTTCTGGCTTTGAGATTTGCTTTTTTGGTTAATAATTGGCTATTTTCAGAATTTTTATGTTGATGTTGCGTTCTGCTTTGAGTTTTGGTTTCAGTTATTTGCAGTTGCAAATCTTCAATTTTGAGAATATTTTTGTTATCAGTTGATTTATATAAATTTTCTAACAAATCACAAACTTTATAAATTGTTTGTAGATGTTGAGATTTTTCATTTTCATTTTCGTTTTCGTTTTTGTTATCGTTATTTTCATAACAAATTTTGAATTTGAAATTTTGCCGTTTGATAAAAATATTATCAAAAGCGTTTTCAATTTGGCGTAAATTTTCGTCCAAGACGCCGCATAAATTGAATAAACGTTGAGAATTTTCGGGAACTAATGAAATTGTTCGGAATAACATAGAAATAATAATAATAAAAGTAAAAAAATGACAATTTTCCACGAGATTTTAAAAATTATTTTTGAATTCTCGTGGAAAAATAAACAGAAAATTTTTTTAAAATATTAAGCAACTTAACAACTTAACAACTTAACGACTTAACGACTTAATGATTTAATAATTGTGATTTTTTGCCTTTACCTTTATTCTTTATTTTTATGACCAGCACCACTAAAACAATTCGCTTTGACAATGACTGCACAATTGATGCCGACGGATTTCGTCCAAATGTTGGAATTGTGCTGTGTAATAGAAAAAATCAAGTATTTTGGGGAAAACGCATCGGCGAACAATCTTGGCAATTTCCGCAAGGAGGAATCCAAGACTCGGAAACCCCAGAACAGGCATTATTTCGCGAATTATTTGAAGAAATCGGTTTATCCTCCGAACAAGTGCAAATTTTAGGCAAAACCAAAGAATGGATCCATTACGAAGTGCCATATAATCGCCTAAAACGCGAAGTCAAAAGCAATTATAAAGGACAAAAACAAATGTGGTTTTTGTTGAGATTTATCGGCAGAGATTTTCAAATTTCTTTACGCAAATCATCGCAGCCGGAATTTGACGCTTGGCGGTGGAATAAATTTTGGATTCCCTTATGTGCGGTGGTGCCGTTCAAACGCGAAGTTTATAAAGCGGTGTTAAATGAATTATCACAATTTTTGCCGGATTTGCCAGAACCACGTTATATAACACCGCCGCCGGAAATTTTCCGTTATAAATAAATTTAACGGCTCGGCAAATAAGTTGCCGGATTTATCGGGTTTCCTTGTTTGCGGAGTTCAAAATGTAATTTAACGCGATCGGCATCAGTATTTCCCATTTCGGCGATTTTTTGCCCACGTTTTACGTTTTGACCTTCTTTGACGACGATTTTGCGATTATGGCCGTAAGCCGTCAAATAAGTTGCGTTATGTTTGATAATCACTAATTCGCCATAACCACGCAGACCGTTTCCGGCATAAACTATTTTGCCGTCGGCGGCGGCGAGAATTGCGTCACCGGCTTTTCCATTGAATTCCATACCTTTATTATTCGCAGAAAAGCCCATAGTCAATTTATGAGTAGTTGGCCAAGACCAGTCAATATTATCATAAGTTTTGATATTTTTATTGACTACTTTTGCGGTAGTTGCCGTTGTAGTTTTAGAATTAGTCGCTGAATTTGTATTTGTGTTTGTGTTTGTGTTATTTAATGTTTTTACTTCTACATTATCATTGCTGTTAGTAATTGTATTTGTGATAGTATTATTAGCAGTCGCAGAAGTCGGAGGAACAACGCGTAAAATTGTGCCTTGAACAATATGATTTGGATCTTCAATATTATTCCAAGCAACTATGTCTTTATAATCTTGTCCGTGTTCCAAAGCAATGCGATATAAAGTATCTTTTGGTTGAACTCTATAATAACCTTTGCCGACGACTTGATTGTCAGGAATAGGTTTATAATTTTTGCCTCTAACGGGAGCGGGAAATTGTGAACTACAAGCATTTAAACCAACAATAATTCCAACAAACAAGTTAATAATTTTTATGTTTTTCATAGTAATATTTTTTCCTTATTTATATATATATTTTTTTACGTTCTTTTTACATTCTTTTTACGTTTTTTTTTACGTTTTTTTATATTTTTCCACGAGATTTTCAAAAAATTTTTTAGATTTCTCGTGGAAATATTTTTATTTTTAATATTTTGCAAAGTTGATTAGTAAAAATAAACTAATCGGCAAAGTTGCCGTCAAACTATCAATTCTGTCTAACATTCCTCCGTGACCTGGCAATATTTGGCTGGAATCTTTTATATCTGACAAACGCTTTAAATACGACTCAAACAAATCGCCATAAATACTAATTATTCCCAAATAAATTGCTCCGAGTAGAAAATATAAATCACTATTTTCAGTTGTTGTAAAAATATTATCTAATAAACCAAAGTGATTTAATAACAAGGCATAAATTATCAAAGATAACAATGCAACTGCGGCTCCTTCAATAGTTTTTCTCGGACTTATAGTTATTGTTAATTTATGTTTGCCGAACATCTTGCCTCCAAAATATGCAAAACTATCGGCAACCCAAACTATCGCCATAAACAAAATTAACGTCAAAACACTAATTTCACGCAAAACTATCATTGCAAACCAAGTTGGCAATAATACTAACAAACTCAAAAGTATTCCGACAACTTTGAATAAATTTATATTTTGTTCTTTGATTTTTCCTAATGTATTAAACTTTAAAATAAGTGGTATAAAAATAGTCCAAAAAATGCTAATACTAAAATAAAAATTATAAATGAATTTGCTTTCCAAAAGTAATTTTATATCGCTTATTTCTGCTGCAAAAATATAGTATAAAATCCAACAAAAAACTCCATAAGCAATGCCAAAAAATATCCGAATTTTTGTTTTATTAAAGCCGATCAAATTTGCAAATTCCCAGCCACAAATTCCTATTAAAACTGCGATTAAAAAACTCCATTGTTGCGTTGAACAAAGCAATAATGCCGGAATAAATAATGCTAATAAAACTATTGTGCTAATAATTCTAATTATCATAAAAAATTTTAAAAATCTCGTGGAAAATTGTTTTATTATTTATTTTTATTATATTTTAAACATTTAACATTTTTAGCAACTCTGCCTCGCTTAATTGTTGAATATTCAAATTGATAGCTTTGTCTAATTTTGCTCCGGCGTTATCGCCAACTACCACAAAATTCACCTTTTTAGAAACACTGCCGATAACTTTTCCACCAGCATTTTCTATGAGTTCTTTGGCTTGTTCGCGAGTTAAATTCGGCAAAGTTCCGGTCAATACGAAAATTTTGCCGTCAAAAATTTTATTGCTTATAAATTCAGATTTTTCCGGAACATTTTCAAAATTTATTCCCAACTTCAATAAATTTTCTATAACTTTTTGATTATGCTGCTCGGCAAAAAAATCTACAATACTTTGTGCTACAACCTCGCCGATATCGTTGATTTGCAAGAAATCATCAAAACTCGCTGCCATAATTTTTGACAAATCATAAGCAAAATGTTTAGCAATATCTTTGCTGGTGCTTTCGCCGACGTTGCGAATTCCCAAAGCATATAAAAACCGCTCCAAAGTTGTTGTTTTACTTTTTTGGATATTCGCCAACAATTTATTTGCGGATTTGTCGGCAAAACCTTCCAAATCTAACAATTCCGCCGCCGTGAGCGTATAAATATCAACTGGCGTTTTCAGGCGTTGCAAATCAACTAATTTGCTGATTAACTTTTCGCCAAAGCCGTCAATATTCAACGCTTTACGGCTGACAAAATGCGTCAATCTGCCTCTGATTTGTGCTTGACAAACCAAGCCACCGCTACAACGAATATAAGTTTCTTCTTTAATCAAATGGCTTCCACATTGAGGGCAAAGCGTAGGAATTTGCAAAATTTTTTGCGTTACGTTTTGGTTTTGATTTTGATTTTGATTTGAATTCTGACGCTTTTCCGGCAAACTACGGACGATTTCCGGAATAACATCTCCGGCACGACGCACTACAACGATATCGCCGATTTGAATATCTTTGCGTTGGATTTCTTGGAAATTATGCAAAGTTGCGTTAGTAATTGTGACTCCGCCGACGCTAACCGGCTCCAAACGAGCAACCGGCGTTAATAAACCGGTGCGACCGACCTGAATTTGAATATCGTTGATTTTGGTGAAAGCCTCTTGTGGCGGAAATTTATGAGCAATGGCAAAACGTGGCGTTCGCGTTATAAAGCCGATTTCATTTTGTAACGCCAAATCATCAACTTTATAAACCACGCCGTCAATGTCATAAGCCAACTGACTGCGTTGCTGGTTAATTTTTTCAAAAAAGTTTAGCAAATCGTTGATATTTTGAGCGTTATTTTGGCGTTCTGAACTCAAAGAAAATCCCAGCGTTTGTAAAAACTGCATAATTTCAGAATGTTTTTTGAATTTCTCGTGGAAAAGCTGCGAATTTTTGCCGGAGATTTCGCCGACGCCATAAACGAAAAAACTCAAAGGGCGTTGAGCAGTAATTTTAGGATCAAGTTGTCGCAAACTTCCGGCGGCGGCGTTGCGAGGGTTTGCAAATAATTTTTCGCCTTTTTGAGTTTGTTGCTGATTCAAATTCAAAAAATCTTGTTTTAACATCAAAACTTCGCCACGAATTTCTATTTTTTCAGGGAAATCGGCGGCTTGTTGAGCGTTTTCAAAATTTAACTTTTTGGGAATATTTTGAATTGTCCGCAAATTTTGGCTGACATCTTCGCCAACAATTCCATCACCGCGCGTGCTTCCGGCGTGAAATTCGCCATTTATATAAATCAAATTGACCGCCAAGCCATCAAATTTTGGTTCGCAGACAAACGTTATTTTTGGATCCAAAATTTTTTTAGCCAAAATATTTTTAATGCGATCTAAAAAATTTTGTAATTCTTCTGCATTAAAAACGTTCGCCAAAGAAAGCATAGGAATTCCGTGTTTGCGTTGGCTGAATAATAAATTTTTTTGCGGAATTCCTACTTTTTGGGTTGGCGAATTTTTGTCGTGAAATTCCGGAAATTGATTTTCTAATTGTTGTAATTGCGAAAATAATTTGTCATAAGTTGCATCATCAACTAATGGAGCGTCTTGGACGTAATAAGCGAGGTTGTATTCGTTGATTTGTTTGCGTAAATCGGCGATTTGCGATTTTATTTTTAGTTTTTCGGCGTCCATAAATAAAAATAAAGAAAAAAAATAAAAAATAAAAAATAAAAAATAAAAAATAAAGAAATAAAAATAAAAATAAATTTTCCACGAGAATTCTAAAAAAATTTTTGGAAATCTCGTGGAAAATTTGTTTATTTGTTATAAAAAATCAAACCGAAAACGATTCTCCGCAACCGCATTGACCTTTGGCGTTCGGATTATTGAATTTGAAACCTTCGTTGAGACCTTCTTTGGCGTAATCCAAACTCATTCCGTCTAAATACGGCAAACTTTTGGCATCTACGAAGATTTTCACTCCATTGCTTTCGAAGATTTGGTCGTCGTCGTTGGCTTCATCAACGAATTCAAGTTTATAAGCCATCCCAGAACAACCGCTGGTTTTGACGCCTAAACGCAGACCGATTCCTTTGCCGCGTTTATCCAAAAATTGGATAACGTGTTGGGCGGCTTTTTGTGATAATTCTATGCTCATAATATTTTTTAAAAACCTTTTTTTTGTAAATAACTGATAATTTGAAAAATTATTTCTGTTAGACGCAAAAATATTGTTTTTGTTTAATTTTTGTTTTTGTTTTTGTTTTTGTTTTTATTTTTTAGTTTTATTTTTTCCACGAGATTTCTCAAAAATTTTCTGGAATTTTTCCTTTTACGGGCGTTCCCAAACTTTGAATAAACTTTTTGAATTTCTGTGGCACTTCGCTTTGAAATTCAAAAAAATTATTTTCACCATTTTCGCTGTGATTATTTTCGCTATTTTTTGGCAATGTCAATTTCCAAGAATGTAAAGCCATACGATTTAATTTGGCTTGTGCGGTCAGATTTTTATTTAAAGCAAAGTCGCCGTATTTTTCATCTCCCAAAATAGGAAATCCTAATTGCGACAAATGCACCCGAATTTGATGCGTCCGTCCGGTGATAATCTGTGCTTGAAGCAAACTGAAATCTTGCCAACGTGCCAACAATTTGATGATAGTTTGAGCCGGTTTGCCATTATCAAAATCAACTTTCACACGACGTTCGCCGTTTTTGTCTATGAACTTAAATAGCGGCAAATTGACCTTTTGGATTTCATTGACAAAACTGCCTTTGACAATCAGCAAATAAATTTTTTCCACGAGATTGCCAAATTTATTTTTAAAAATCTCGTGGAGAAAATTCAAATATTTTTTCTTTTTGGCGATTAACAAAATGCCGGAAGTTTCTTTATCTAAACGGTGAGCGAGTTCTAAAAATTTGCTTTGCGGACGTTGATGTCGCAAAAGTTCTATGACGCCAAAACTCACGCCACTGCCGCCGTGAACCGCAATTCCGGCTGGTTTATCAACAACAATCAGATTTTCATCTTCAAATAAGATTTGTAATTTTTGCTGAATATTCTGCAAATTCTGCGGCGACGAATTTTGAGAATTCTGCGAATTTTGTGAAATCCGAATCGGCGGAATACGAACCAAATCGCCCAAATTCAATTTAGTTTCCGCCTGACAACGTTTGCCGTTTATACGAATTTGCCCGTCACGAATGATTTTGTAAATGCGGCTGGTGGGAACGCCTTTGAGAATTTTTTTGAGAAAATTATCTATGCGTTGTTGATCATTATTTTCGCCGATTTGAATTTTTTGAACCTGAGAAAAATCATTCATCTTTTTCGTCAATCCACGCTTGTTGAATTGCTTCCAAAATGCGTTCTCCGCAACGATTTGCATCATCAGCGAAATCCGGAAGTTTCATAACCAAATCACGCAAATCAACAAAATTGATAGTCAGCGGATTTTGTTGCGGATATAAATCATTGAGTTGTATTGCAATTTCTAAGGTATCAGTCCATTTAAGCATTTTTTGAAATCCTTTTTTAATGATTTTTTAATGATTTTTTAATGATTTTCTTTGGCGTGATTGATTGTATATTTTGGAATTTCTACAACTAAATCGGTGTCAGCGATTTCCACTTGACAAGCTAAACGCGAATTCGCTTGTAATCCCCACGCTTTGTCTAACTGATCATCTTCCAACTCGTCGGATTCGTTTAGCGAATTAAAGCCGTCTTGATTTTTGATAATCACGTGGCAAGTCGTGCAAGCACAAGATAACTCACAAGCGTGTTCAATTTCAATATCATTTTCCAACAAAATTTCGCATAAATTATCGCCTTTGTTAGCGTTGATTTCTGCACCATTTGGGCAAATTTGCGGATGCGGCAAAACAGTAATTTTTGGCATAATTTTTTCCTTATTTAAAAATTAAAAAATTAAAAAATTAAAAAATTAAAAATTATTTTTATCTTGTCAAACTTTTTATTAAGCGTTCGTTATCGCGTTTCCAGTCGCGTTCGGCGATATCTTTGCGTTTGTCATATAATTTTTTACCTTTGGCGAGTGCAATTTGGGCTTTGATTCTGCCTTTACAAAAATGTAAATTCAGCGGAATCAGCGTGAAACCGGCACGTTCAACTTTGCCGATTAAGCGATTGATTTCTCGGCGTTGCAGCAGCAGTTTGCGAGTGCGAATCGGATCGTGATAATCGTGCGTGCTGGCACAATTCAACGGCGTGATGTGCATTCCAAAAATAAACAGTTCGCCGTCTTTGATGGTGACATAAGATTCTTTGAGATGCACGCGTCCAGCACGGATAGATTTGACTTCCCAGCCAGAAAGCACCAAACCGGCTTGATATTGCTCGTCAATAAAAAAATCGTGATTAGCTTGGCGGTTTGTCGTGATAATCGGCGAAGGATTTTTGGAATTATTGTTTTTATTTTTGCTCATTGTTTTTTTTTCTTTGTTTATATTTTTATTTTTATTTTTATTTTTATTTTTATAAACATTTTCCACGAGAATTCTAAAAAATTTTTTGGAAAAATATTTTAAAAATCTCGTGGAAATTTGTTTTTTGTTTTTGCTTATTTCTATCTGCTATCTGCGGACTTCAATATCTTCGGCAACATATTTTGTATTTGGCGGCATTCCTTGCGGAATTGCGTCAATTTTTACCCATTCGCCGACTTTGATATCCGACAAAGAAATTCTGCGGTCGTAATCAAAAGGGCCGCTTTTATATTCGGCTTCAATATCGGTCATCGGCGTGACCATAATTGTCACGGGCGTTCCCATAGTATCAACGGTTATGCTGCTCGGCGTTATGGCTTTGACTTGTCCGACAATATCATAATCAGCCAACGCCGGAGTTGTGATTGTTGTCGCCGTAGCGAAGCATAATCCAGCAAAAATATTTTTCAAAAATCTTTGCATAATGAGTCTCCTTTTTTAGTTTAGATTAGATTAAATTAGATTAGATTAGATTAGATCAGTTTAGTTTAAATTAAATTAAATGAGATTAGTTGATTTTTGCATTTTTACGCAAACTTTCAATATATTGATCAATTTGTTCGCGTTCTGCTTGATTACGTAATTGATTTTTGACTTTATCAAACGGTGGCGGAGTCAATTTGCGGATGTCTTCCACTGAAATAATGTGATAGCCAAAATCTGTTTTTACTGCGGTTTTTGTAGTTTCTCCTTTTTTGAGATTTTTCAAAGCAGCCGCAAATTCCGGCACAAATATATTTGGTGTTGTCCAACCGAGTTCTCCACCTTTTTTGGAACTACCCGGATCTTTGGAATTTGCTTTTGCTAAAGCAGCGAATTTTTCTCCTTTGGCTAATTTAGCCAAAACATCGTTAGCAGTTGCTTCATCAGCGACTAAAATGTGTTTTACTTTGTATTCTTTATCGCCGGTGGCTTGATTGATTTGCTTGTATAAATCTTTCAATTTGGCATCAGAAATCGGATTATTTTTGACATAATCACGCAACAAATTATCAATCAAAACTTTTTGTTGAATCAAAGCGGCTTCGGTTTGATAATCAGATTTTTTGTCTAAACCTTTTTTCTTGGCTTCTTGCTCCAAAAGAGCGTTGATAATCAGATTTGTTTTGACAGCTTCTTTTAATTCTTTGGAATCCGGAGCTCCGGCGGCTTTTTGTTGTTTGATAATGAAATCGTAATATGCTTCTGGAATTGCTTGACCATTCACGGAGATTTTTTCGGCGGCAGCAAAATTAGAAGTCGCCAACAATGCAGAAGTTAATAAAGTTGCTAATAAAGTTTTGGTATGTTTTTTCATAATGTGCGTAAAAAAATATAATTAAAAATTGTTAAAAGTTATTAAAAATTAAAAATTAAACATTAAAAATTAAAAATTAAGTTAAGTGATGCGTAAAAATTTATAAAAAATTTATAAAAAATTTACGAAAAAATTTATGAAAAAATTATAAATAATTAAAAATTCAATAGACAACAATTTCCAAAAAAAAATTTAAAAAATCTCGTGGAAAATTGTTAAATTGTTTATAAAATAAAAAATAACGATACAAATATTAAATATTAAATATTAAATATTAAATATAAATAATAAATAAATAACAATGAATAACATCAACATCAACAGCAAAAAAGATAAAATTTTAATCGTAGATTTTGGCTCCCAAGTTAGCCAACTTATCGCCCGTCGCATTCGGGAAAGTAATGTTTACTGCGAATTACATCCGTTTGATAATATTTCTGAAAAATTTTTGCAAGATTTCGCTCCCAAAGGCATTATTTTTTCCGGCGGTGGAAATTCCGTTTATGATGAAAATCAATGGAAAGCTCCGGATTTCATCTTTGAAAAGAATATTCCTATTTTGGGAATTTGTTATGGTATGCAAACTATCGCAAATCAACTCGGCGGCAAAGTAGAAAACGCCGGAAAACGTGAGTTCGGTTATGCCAAAATTGAATTGCTGACAAATAGTTTGTTATTTGAAAATTTTTCCTTAAATCTCGTGGAAAATGAAAATTCGCAAAATATTGCTGATGTTTGGATGAGTCACGGCGATAAAGTGGTAAATCTTCCGCCAGATTTTGAAATCATAGCCAAAAATGATTCTTGCCCGATTGCCGCTTTTGCTAATGAAAAACGCAAAATTTACGGCGTGCAATTTCACCCAGAAGTGACGCATACTAAAAATGGCGAAATTTTGCTATCAAATTTTGTGCATAAAATCTGTGGCTGCCAGAGTTCTTGGAATATGCCAAATTTCATCAGCGAAAATATCCAAAAAATCCGCCAACAAGTCGGCTCGGACGAAGTAATTTTGGGACTTTCCGGCGGAGTTGATTCTTCGGTTGTCGCCGCTTTATTGCATAAAGCCATCGGCAAACAATTAACCTGCGTTTTTGTTGATAACGGCTTATTACGGCTCAACGAAGGCAAACAAGTTATGCAAACATTTGCAGAAAATCTTGGCGTGAAAGTGATTTACGTAAATGCCGAAGACCGCTTTTTATCAGCACTTTCCGGCGTGAGCGACCCAGAACAAAAACGCAAAATCATTGGCAGAGAATTCGTGGAAGTTTTTCAGCAAGAAGCCGCTAAATTGCCATCAGCGAAATGGCTGGCACAAGGCACGATTTATCCAGACGTGATTGAATCCGCCGGAGCCAAAACCGCTGGTGGAAAAGCCAAAACTATCAAAAGCCATCACAATGTTGGCGGGTTGCCGGACACTTTGCATTTGCAACTTTTGGAGCCGTTGCGTGAATTATTCAAAGATGAAGTCCGCAAACTCGGCTTGGAATTGGGTTTGCCGCCGATTATGGTATTTCGGCATCCATTTCCGGGACCGGGATTGGGAGTGCGAATTCTGGGCGAAATCAAAAAAGAATACGCAGATTTATTGCGATTGGCGGACGATATTTTTATCAGCGAATTACAAGCGTCCGGCTGGTATGACAAGGTTAGTCAGGCGTTTGCCGTATTTTTGCCGGTTCGCAGCGTCGGCGTGATGGGCGATGGCAGAACTTATGATTATGTTGTCGCTTTGAGAGCCGTGCAAACGCAAGATTTTATGACGGCTCACTGGGCTGAATTGCCGCATAGTTTGTTAGCAAAAATCAGCAATAGAATTATTAACGAAGTCAAAGGATTTAACCGCGTGGTTTATGATATTTCTGGCAAACCTCCGGCAACTATTGAATGGGAATAAATTAGTTTAGTCACAAAATTAGTAATAAAATTAGCAATAAAATTAGTAATCAAAAATTTTTATGGAAATAAATACTTTATTAAAAACAGCAATAAACGCTTTGGAAGACGTAAAAGCCAAAGATATTTTAGTTATAGAAACCGCTACAAAAACGCCGTTGTTTGAGAAAATAATTTTGGCTTGTGGAGATTCTACGCGACAAGTAAAAGCATTAGCCGGACGAGTTGCTCGTGATGTAAAAGATAACGGCGGCGAAGTTTTTGCCATAGAAGGCGAAGAAGAAGGAAATTGGGTATTAGTGGATTTGGGAGATATTATTGTGCATATAATGCTCCCAGCAGTGCGAAAATATTACAATTTGGAAGAACTTTGGAGTGAGTAAAAAAATAACAACAAAAATAAAAAATTTCCACGAGAAATCTAAAAAATTTTTTGAAAAAAATATATAAAATCTCGTGGAAAATTTGCGTTAGTAATAAAATTAGTCAAAAAATTAGCAATCAAAAAATAAAATGAAAGTAATTCAAACAAATATCAAAGACGTTTTGATTATAGAACCAAAAGTTTTCGGCGATGATCGCGGGTTTTTCTTTGAAAGTTATAATCAAAAAACTTTACAAGAAGTGGCAAATTTAAACGAAAATTTTGTTCAAGATAATCATTCCAAAAGCAAAAAAGGCGTTTTGCGAGGTTTGCATTTTCAAAATGAACCTTATCAACAAGGCAAATTATTACGCGTAGTCGTCGGAGAAATTTTTGATGTCGCCGTTGATATTCGTAAAAATTCTCCAACTTTTGGGCAATATACTTCGGTAATTTTGTCCGCAGAAAATAAGCGGCAATTTTGGATACCAAAAGGTTTTGCTCACGGCTTTTTGACATTATCAGAATCCGCAGAATTGTTATATAAAGCCACCGATTTTTATCATCCGGAAAGCGAACAGTCATTGTTATGGAATGATAAAAAAATTAACATAAATTGGGCAGAAGTAATGCAAAAATATAACATTAGTGAAAATGATTTGATATTATCTGCAAAAGATCAACAAGGCATTAATTTTGACAATTTATAATAAATAAAATAACAATAAAATAACAACGCAAAAAAATGAATAGTATAAATTTAGCAATTATCGGTTTGGGATATGTTGGTTTGCCATTAGCAATTGAATTTGCTAAATATAGAAAAGTTATAGGATTTGATATTAGTAAAAACAGAATTAGCGAATTACAACAAAACAAAGATAATACTTTGGAAATCTCCGAAAACGATTTACTAAATTTGCAAAATCAACAACAAATTATTTTTACTAATGATGTTTTGGACTTGCAAAAATACAATATAAATACTTTTATTATTACGGTTCCTACGCCGATTGATGATTATAAAAGACCGGATTTGCAACCTTTATTAAGTGCGAGTGAAATAGTTGGGAAAATACTCAAAAAAAATGATATAGTTATTTATGAATCAACGGTTTATCCGGGTGCAACAGAAGAGCAATGTGTGCCGGTTTTGGAACATTATTCGCAATTAAAATTTAATGTAGATTTTTTTGTTGCTTATAGTCCAGAACGCATCAATCCGGGTGATAAAATTCATCGCGTTAGTAGTATCAAAAAAATTACTTCCGGCTCTAATAAACAAACCGCAGAAATAGTTGATAATCTTTATAATGAAATCATAACAGTAGGAACTCACAAAGCCGAAAGCATTAAAGTAGCCGAAGCCGCAAAAGTTATAGAAAATACTCAAAGAGATGTAAATATTGCCTTAATAAATGAGTTGGCTATACTATTTAATAAACTAAATTTAGATACCGAAGCAGTGTTAAATGCAGCCGGTAGTAAATGGAATTTTTTACCTTTCAGACCAGGTTTAGTCGGCGGACATTGTATTGGTGTTGATCCATATTATTTGACGCACAAAGCACAAGCTATTGGTTATCATCCGGAAATTATATTAGCCGGTCGTCGTTTAAATGACAATATGGGCTTTTATATTGCAAATAAATTAGTCAAAAAAATGACCGAAAAAGATATTAGAATTAAAGGAGCTAATATTTTAATTATGGGTTTTAGTTTCAAAGAAAATTGCCCAGATTATAGAAATACAAAAGTTATTGATATAATCAAAGAACTCAATGAATATCATTGTAAAGTCAGCGTTTTTGATACGTGGATAGATTATAACAAAGCACGGCAAGAATATAGTAATATAACGCCGTTTGAATTCGTTAGTAAGCAGCAAATAGAAACTAATAAATTTGATGCAATTATTTTGGCTGTTGCTCATAATGAATTCAAAAATTTTGGCATTAGTTATATCAAAAATTTATGTAAAGAAAACAATATTATTTATGATATTAAATACTTATTTTCAGCAGAAGAAACGGATATGCGTTTATAAAATTCTATAAAAAATAATCAAAATCTCGTGGAAAATTTGCGTTAGTAAAAAATTTAGTAAGAATTTTAGTTATGAATTTAGCGGATTGGTTAAATTACATTGAAAATCTACATCCAAAAGGCGAAGCAGGAATTGAATTAGGTTTAAAAGCATCACAAATTGTCTCCGAACGCTTACAACAAAATAAATTTTGTCCGATTATCACGGTTGGCGGAACTAACGGCAAAGGTTCAGTTTGCACTATACTTTCGCATATTCTGCAAAATGCTGGTTTCAAAGTTGGTTTATATACTTCGCCGCATCTCAATAAATTTAATGAACGTATTCAAATAAATAATGTTAGTATCGCCGATAATGATTTAATTATTGCCTTTGAAAAAGTCCAACAAGCACAACAAAATCCAGAGTATATAAATTTGACTTATTTTGAATTTACTACTTTGGTTGCTTATGAAGTTTTTAAGCAGCAAAATGTAGATATTATAATTTTAGAAGTCGGTTTGGGTGGACGTTTAGATGCTACAAATATTTATGAAAATGATATTGCTATTTTGACAACTGTTGATATAGATCATACTAATTTTTTGGGGAATACCAAAGAGCAAATCGGCGTAGAAAAAAGCGGTATTTTCAAAGCAAATAAAACTGCAATTTATGGTGATTATAATGCAGTAAAAAGCGTTATTAGTAATGCAGAAAAATTACCTACAACATTGTTAAAAATAGGAGTTGATTTTGATTTTACTAACGAAGAAAATTCAGATTTTTTTATATATAAAAATTTGCTTAGTAATCAAGAAATTAAGTATAAAAAACCAACTAATTTATTTGGAAAAATTCAGTTAGTAAATGCAAGTTTAGCGATTACCTCAATACATAAATTAAATGAATTAAAGTTGCTAAAAAAAATAATTAGCGATGATAATATAAATAGCGGTTTAGTAAATGCAAAACTAAAAGGACGCTTTGAAATTATAAGCAACAAAGAAAATAATAATTTGTTTATTTTAGATATTGCTCATAATTCCCAAGCAATGCAAAATTTTGCCAATAATTTAATTAGTTATTTTAGCAAAAATTCCACGAGAAATATAAAAAATATAAAAATTATTTTGGGAATGTTGGCTGATAAAGATATTTATAATTCTTTGAAATACTTTTTAAGTATTTTACAAAAAAATAACTATATAATTTTGCAATGTAATTTGTGTAATTTGCCGTCTATACGCACAGAACAAAATAATAATTTGCAAAAAATAATCATTGATATTTATCAAGAACTAAATATAAAAAACGTTCCGCAAATAATATTATTTGATAAGGTGGAAACAGCTTTAGAAAACCATAAAAATAACAAAGAAAATGATTTCATTTATTTAATTTTTGGTTCTTTTTTTACCGTTAATGCAGCGTTAAATTTTTTTGATAAATAAGTATTTTATAAAAGCAAAATTTCCACGAGATTTCTCAAAAAATTTTTGGGATTTCTCGTGGAAAAAATTAAGTAAATATAGTATAAAAAATTATAAAAATTATGCTTGATAATAATATTAGTATTATAAATAGTGATTGCTTTATTTATATCAAAAATATACCTGATAATTTCGTTGATTGTGTGATTACTGATCCACCATATTTCATTGACGGAATGCAAAATAATTGGGATGTAGAAAACTTAAATAACAAAGTAAAAAAATCTAATGTTATTGGCTCTATGCCTGTTGGAATGAAATTTGATATACAACAAGGAAAAGATTTACAAAACTTTATTAGTCAAATTTCTACGGAGATTTTTAGAGTATTAAAACCCGGCGGTTTTTATCTTAGTTTTTCTCAAGCACGACTTTATCATCGGATGGCAGTTGCTATTGAAGATAATGGTTTTGAAATACGCGATATGCTTATTTGGAAACGCGAAAGTCAAGCCAAAGCATTTAGTCAAAATCATTTTGTTTATAAGTATATGAACGACATTAGTGATGAAGAAAAACAATGTATTATTCAACAATTAAATAATCGCAAAACTCCGCAATTAAAAGGTCAAAGTGAGCCGATAGTTTTGGCTCAAAAACCCAAAGAAGGAACCTTTATAAATAACTGGTTAAAATATAAAGTCGGCTTGATAGATACCAACATTTCATTAGATGGAAAATTTCCCGGAACTATTATGGAAGTCGCCAAACCAAAAGGCAAAGAACGGGCATCTCATTCACATTTGACTATGAAACCAATTGCCTTAATAGAGCATTTAGTAAAAATTTTTACTACGGAAAATTCATTAGTATTAGATCCATTTTTAGGCAGCGGTAGCACTGCGATTGCTTGTTTAAATTCAAATAGACGTTTTATAGGAATTGAATTGAATAAACAATATTTTGACGAAACAAAAATAAGGTTAGAAAACTATATTAAGGAAAAGGATTTAGATATACAATTAAATTTAAAATTAAAGTGAGTTGAATTGATAAAATATGAGCGAACAACAACAAATAGAATTGTTAAATTTTCAAACTAATAATATAAATAATATTATAAATAGTTTGTCAAATCAGCAAATAGCAAACATCCATTTTTTGATTTTAGAATGTTATGAAAACTATTTAAAAGCATATGAAGTAAAACCTTTATGGAATATAAAAAATAAAAATATTTATGATAAAAATATTGCAGTTGATAAATTAGTAAAATTATTAGATGCCAAAGAATTACAACTAATTTTTTTATATCACCATAAAGATAAATTAGTGCATAAAGACGTTATTTCTGCGTTTGTAAGAAAGTATAAAATTGACGCAGGTTTGGATCAACAAATACGCCATTTGGGTTCGCAATATCATTGGAATATTTTAAATAAAGGAAATAAAATACCTGATAAAAATATTATAGTTCCGAGTGGTTATCATTATTTAGTTTCCATAGAAACTCCAAATCCAAAAATACTTGCTAATGCTTTAAAAAGAACCGGTAGAATTGCCGCCAAAAACTTTGATCAATTAAAACTTGCATATAATAATACTTGTGCAACTTGTGGCATTAGTGAAGGCAAAAAAGATAGTCGTTTTAATGATGTAATTGTCGCTTTACAACAAGGGCATATGAACCCAAGAAAAGCATTAGATTTAACTAATACTATTCCACAATGCCAATATTGTAATCAAACTTATAAAGATTATTTTATATTCAATGAATTCGGCAGAGTAATCGCTATAAATAATCCAGAAATAGTATTAAAATCTCCAAAAGACGTGCAAGATGAAATAATAAAGATATTAGTAGAAGAACGCAAAAGATCAAATAAATAAATAAATATATATATATAAATAAATATAATTTTCCACGAGATTTCTCAAAAAATTTTTGGGATTTCTCGTGGAAAATTTTTTATTTACTATTTTTATTACTAATTTAGTTGCTACTTAACCACTGCTCACTAAAAGTAACGTATTTTATGGTTTTTCTATTCCAAGTGTAAGTCAAATGAATTCTATTATCTTTTCCCAAGATTATGCTCGGATAAGAAAACTCGTGTTCCAAAACATTATCTTTTTTATATAATGGATTTTTTTGATATTCCATAGCATTTTCTAAATGTTTTACTAATTGCCAATTTTTGCCTTTATCCTTTGATAAATATAAGTCCAAAAAATTCCGAGAAGCGTCCGAATTTGCAACTAATAACCAATTTCCGCTCGGAAGTTTCAAAGTGGCAATTGAAGAACTAAAATTCCTAATTTTTACTTCACTATGCGGTAAATTATCAAAATCCCAAGTAATTCCATTATCTTTACTAATCACTTTTTGAATATAATTATTTATATTATTTTCAGCAATTTTTCCGCTATTTCTCAACAAAGCAAAAATAGTATTATCATCAACAATCAAACTCGGTTGTATTGCCGAAATATTATTATACAAAGGCATAAATTTTTGCGAAATAATATGCTTTCCATCAGCATTTAAAACGATAAATTCGCCAAATTTTTTGATAAATTCGTGATAAATAGGCAATCCAATATAACCATTATCAAACTGAATCGGCGGCGTTCTCACCAAATTACTAATATTCAAAAACGGCGAGATTTGTAATTTTGTCGGCTTATACCAAGTTTCTCCATTATCATCAGAAAAAGTATGATTGATAGAACTTCCAGCCCAGCCGCCGACGCCTACGCTGACGAACCATAAATGAATTTTTTGCGGATTTACTTTATCAACAAACAATAGTGGATTGCCGATTTTCCGCACTTGAGAAAATAATGATCCGGCTAAATTTTCGCGGTCAATAACTAACTTTGGCGGACTCCAACCATCTTTATTCAGCGTGGAACTCCATAAAGCAACATCAGCGGCACCTTCACGCGAACCAGCAAACCAAATCGCCAATAATTTTCCGTTATTTAATTCTACCAAACTTGACGAATGTGCCGACGCAGCACTCGGCACTTGCGGCAAATAAGCAGATACAAAAAACTCCGGTAGTGTTTTATTTTTTTTATTATTTTCAATAATATGCAAATTTTGAATACTAACGGAATTTTGGAAAGTATCAAAAAGCAAAAAACTTATGCAAGTAATCAACAAAATCAAGATTAGTAAGCGAAATTTTGCATAATATTTTTTGAATAATAAAATTTGTTGCTCTTTACGTTTTTCCGTCAAAATTCTACTTTCTAAATCCAACTGATTTTGTGATGGTTTAGGAAACTTAAATAACATTTTTCAAAATTACTAAATTTTTACTAATTTGCTCACTTATAAATTTTTCCACGAGATTTCCAAAAATTTTTTTAGATTTCTCGTGGAAAATATTCGCTTTTATTTTTGTATTTTTATATTTTTATATTAAATCAAAAACTAAAAACGTCGCAAATTTTCTACATCGCGAACCGCTCCTTTATCCGCCGAAGTCGCCATCATCGCATACGCCTGCAATGCCGGAGAAACATTTCGCTCCCGCAATTCCATCGGACGCCACGCCAAATCCGCTCCTTGTGCTTCCATATCGGCTCGGCGTTGCTGCAAATCTGCTTCCTCAACTTCTAACGTAATTCTACGATTTGGAATATCAATATCTATAATATCGCCGTCTTCCACCAAGCCGATAGCTCCGCCGGACGCCGCTTCCGGAGAAACGTGACCGATAGACAAACCACTGGTTCCGCCCGAAAATCTTCCATCGGTTAGCAAAGCACATTCTTTGCCTAAACCTACCGATTTCAAATACGAAGTCGGATACAACATTTCTTGCATACCTGGACCACCTTTTGGCCCTTCGTAGCGAATTACCACCACATCTCCGGCGACAATATCACCGCCTAAAATGGCTTTTACGGCGGATTCTTGGCTTTCAAAAACTCTGGCTCTGCCGGTGAAAGTCAAAATTGATTCATCAACTCCGGCAGTTTTGACTATACAACCGTCTTCGGCAATATTTCCATACAAAACCGCCAATCCGCCATCGGTGCTATAAGCATTTCCAGCGTTACGTATGCAGCCGTGAGTGCGATCTAATTCCAACTCGGTGAAACGTTTGCTTTGTGAAAACGCTTCTTGTGTAGGCACGCCGCCCGGAGCCGCTTTATAAAATTCTTGAATATCCAAATTGCAACCGCGTCCGCAGACATCAAAAGTATCTAATTCCTCGCCGAGCGTCCGCATCAAAACCGTTGGCACTTCGCGGTGAATTAAATTGATGCGTGATAATTCGCCCAAAATCGCTATAACGCCACCAGCACGATGCACGTCTTCTATGTGATATTTTTGCGTAGAAGGTGCAACTTTACATAAACAAGGCGTTTGCCGAGAAATTCTGTCTATATCTCGCATTGTGAAATCTACTTTGGCTTCGTGAGCAACTGCTAATAAATGCAGCACGGTATTTGTGGAACCGCCCATCGCAACATCCAAAGTCATAGCGTTTTCAAATGCGTGTTTAGTGGCAATAGAACGCGGCAAAACAGCAGTATTATTTTGCTCGTAATAGCGTTTTGCGTTACGGACAATAATTTCAGCGGCTCGGACAAATAATTTTTTACGGTCGCTATGCGTGGCAACCAAAGTTCCGTTACCTGGCAAACTCAAACCTAAAGCTTCGGTCAAGCAATTCATAGAATTTGCCGTGAACATTCCCGAGCAAGATCCGCAAGTCGGACAAGATGAGCGTTCAAAATTTTCTACATCGGCATCGCTGACGGCTTTATCAGCGGCTTTTACCATAGAATCAATTAAATCAACTTTGATTACTTTATCTTGAAAACGCACTTTACCGGCTTCCATTGGACCACCGGAAACAAAAATTGTCGGAATATTCAAACGCATTGCCGCCATTAACATTCCGGGCGTAATTTTGTCGCAGTTAGAAATACAAACCATCGCATCTGCACAATGTGCATTTACCATATATTCCACCGAATCCGCAATTAAATCACGGCTTGGCAAGGAATACAACATTCCGTCGTGTCCCATAGCAATTCCGTCGTCAATGGCGATAGTATTGAATTCTTTGGCGACTCCGCCGTGTTTTTCAATTTCACGGCAAACTAATTGTCCGATATCTTTGAGATGCACGTGTCCGGGAACAAATTGCGTAAAAGAATTCACCACAGCGATAATCGGTTTATTTTGTTTGAAATCTTCGTCGGTCATACCGGTCGCCCGCCATAAAGCTCTGGCACCGGCCATATTTCTGCCACGTGTAGATTTGTGAGAACGATATTCTGGCATAATTTTTTTCCTTATTTTTTTAATATTTTTTAATATTTTTTAATATTTTTTGATATTTTTTTACAACGTTGAAAAGATTTTAAATAAAAATTTCCACGAGATTTCTAAAAAAATTTTTGGATTTCTCGTGGAATTTTGTTTTTATTTGTTTTTTGTTTTTTATGCAATTAAATTCGCATCGGCATCACCACATAACGGAAATATGATTTTGATTCTTCAGCGGATTCATTTTCGCCATCACTTTCGATTGGCAAATTACATAAATCTTCGCCTTCCACTGAATATTCGTTAGAAGTTATCAAACCGCTGGAATCTTCGTTAGTAAATCTGAAAATAACTTGATTGCAACTCATATTCGTCAAAACATCTAACAAATATTGCACATTAAAACCAATATTAAAATCTTCGCCGTTATATTCAACTTCTATATCTTCTTTGGCTTCTTCTTGCTCGGTATTTTCGGCGATAAGCGTTAAATTTCCGGCACTCAAAGATAAAGAAACTCCACGACTTTTATCCGCAGAAACAATAGAAACACGCTGAATTGCTGTGATAATTTCATTACGATCAACTAAAACGGCTTTGGTGAATTCTTTGGGAAAAACCGCTTCATAATCTGGGAATTTTGCGTCTATAACTTTGGAAACAATTGTTATATCGTTAAATTCAAATTTGATTTGGCTTTTAGAAATGCTAATGTTGATATCTTTGCTATCATCAGGCAATAAACGAATTAACTCCAAAACCGTTTTGCGTGGAATTATCACGTCTTGAGTCGGTAGAGTTTCGCTAATTGTTTTCGCCGCATATGCCAAACGATGTCCGTCCGTAGAAACGGTGACGATTTTATGTTCCTTGACGGACAATAACAAGCCGTTCAGATAATAACGAATATCTTGCACGGCAATAGAATATTGAGTTTGTTTTAATAAACTTTTGAATTCCTTTTGCGTTAGCGTGAACGTGTTTAAATCTTCTTCATCTAATTCTAATTTTGGGAAATCTTCTGCCGGAAGCGTTTGTAAAGCAAAACGGCTACGTCCGCATTTTATATGCATACGTTCATTATCATTATCTAAATCCAACAATAAATTATCATCATCACGGAAAGATTTGAGAATATCAGAGAATTTTTTGGCATTGATAGTTATAGATTCTTCGTTATCGGCGTTTTCTGCGTCAATGGAAGTAGAAATTTGAATTTCAGTGTCGGTGGAAATTAAATTTAATTTACCGTTATTTTTTTCTAACAAAACATTTGCCAAAATAGACATCGTATTTTTGCGATCTACGATGCCGAAAACTTTTTGTAAAGGATTAAAAATATCTTGTTTATTTAAGGAAATGAAATCGCTCATAAATTTTGTAACTCCGAAAAGATAGATATAAATGTAAATGTAAATGTAAATAAATATAAATATAAAAAATAATTATTAAAAATAATTATTAAAAATAATTATTAAAAATAATTATTAAAAATAAATTTTAGAAAGGGAATTTGAATCCGGGCGGCAAAGGAATTCCTCCGGCGAGTCCAGCCATTTCTGATTGCGTTGCTTCTTCGGCACGACGCATAGCGTCATTGAAAGCGGCGGCGATTAAATCTTCTAACATTTCTTTATCGTCCATCACCGAATCATCAATGGTAACGCGTTTTACTTCGTGTCCGCAGGTCATAAGAATTTTGACCATTCCGGCTCCGGCTTGACCTTCAACTTCTTTTTTGGCTAATGCTTCTTGAGATTTTTTGAGATTTTCCTGCATAGCTTGGGCTTGTTTCATAAGATTGCCCAAATTGAAATTATTGTTTTTCATAAGTTTAAATTTTGATTTGATTTTTGAATTTTGGATTTTTTGATTTATAAAAGAACAAGATTTTAAAAAATTTTTCAAAAAATATTTTTAAAATCTCGTGGAAAAAATTTTCTGATTTTTTATTCAATTTAACAAATATAAAAAATATAAAAAATATATAAATATGCGAACACATTACAACGAACAATTAAATTTAGATTTAAACGGACAACAAGTTATACTCTGCGGCTGGGTTCATAGAAGACGCGATCACGGCGGCGTGATTTTTATTGATTTACGCGATCGCACCGGTTTAGCTCAAATAGTTTTTAATCCTGATTCTGTGGATACTTTCAAAATCGCCGAAAGCGTCCGTAATGAATATTGCTTAAAAGTTATCGGCAATATTCGCCCACGTCCGGAAGGCACGGTCAATGAAAATTTAGCCTCCGGAACTATTGAAGTGGTCTGTCAAAATGTAGAAATTTTGAATACTTCAGCAACTCCTCCGTTTATGATAGATGACGAAAATATCAGCGAAAATGTGCGTTTAACTCACCGCGTTTTAGATTTACGGCGTCCGCAAATGCAGAAAAATCTATTTTTGCGTCACCAAGTAACCAAAGCATTCCGCACATTTTTAGATGATAATGGCTTTATAGATGTAGAAACGCCAATGCTAACAAAATCAACGCCAGAAGGAGCTCGGGATTATTTAGTTCCGTCACGCGTTAATGATGGCGAATTTTTTGCCTTACCGCAATCTCCGCAATTATTCAAACAATTATTGATGGTCGCCGGTTTTGACCGCTATTATCAAATTACCAAATGCTTCCGTGACGAAGATTTGCGTGCAGATCGTCAGCCGGAATTTACGCAGGTGGATTTGGAAACTTCATTTATGTCCGAAAACGAAATTATGAATCTCGTGGAAAAAATGATCAAATTCGTTTTCAAGAGCTCTTTAAACGTAGATTTGGGCGACGGCAAAGATTTTCCGCGTATGAGTTATGCCGAAGCGATGTCGCGTTTTGGTAGCGATAAACCAGATTTACGCGTGACTTTGGAGTTGGTTGATGTCAAAGATGCTATGGAAAATGTAAATTTCAAAGTATTCAGCAGCGTTGCCAATAATCCAAACGGCAGAATCGCCGCTATGAAAGTTCCGGGCGGAAATAATTTGCTAACTCGTAGCGAAATTGATGATTACACAAAATTCGTAGGAATTTACGGTGCCAAAGGTTTGGCGTATATCAAAGTCAATGATATAACGCAACCCAACGAAAAAGGTTTGCAAAGTCCGATAGTCAAAAATATTTCTGAAGAAGCTTTGAAAATAGTTTTGCAGAGAACTAATGCTCAAAACGGCGATTTGATTTTCTTTGGAGCCGATAAAGCAAAAATTGTCAATGACGCTCTTGGTGCTTTACGGATTAAACTCGGACACGACAAGGGCTTTTTGGTAAAAGATAAAGCGTGGGCACCGGTTTGGATTGTAGATTTCCCTATGTTTGAATACGACGAAGAAGAAAAACGCTGGAACGCTTGTCATCACCCATTTACATCTCCAAAAGATGAGCACGTAGATTTGTTAAGCAGCGAGCCGGGCAAATGTTTAGCCAAAGCGTATGATTTGGCACTGAACGGCTGGGAAATCGGCGGCGGTTCAATTCGGATTCATAAAGCCAATGTGCAAGAAAAAGTATTCGCTGCTTTAAATATTGGCGAGGAAGAGCAACAAATAAAATTCGGCTTTTTGTTAGATGCCTTGAAATTCGGAGCCCCGCCGCACGGTGGATTAGCATTTGGTTTGGACAGAATCGTCACGATGATGACCGGAGCCGAATCAATTCGTGATGTAATTGCGTTTCCGAAAACTCAAAAAGCACAATGTTTGCTAACGAATGCACCGTCTGCGGTTGATGAAAAACAATTACGCGAATTGCATATTAGATTACGTAATCCGGTGAAACCAGCGGAAAGCAAATAAGCAAATAAGCAATAAAAAGCATAAAAATAAAAAACAAATTTTCCACGAGAAATCTCAAAAAATTTTTGGGAAATCTAGTGGAAAATTTTTATTTTTTTATTTATTGTTATTTTGCCTTTCCGCTAATAAAACGTCCAAATTTTTCAGAGATTTATTTCTGCCGTCTCGGATTTTCTTTTTGAGTTTTTGGAGATTTTTTAAATTCAAACTGCCATCTGCGTTTTTTTGATTTAATTCTTGCAATAATTTTTCTGCGATTTGCTGTTCGGCAATTCTACGACTAATCGCTGTGCATTGATAAATTTCTACATTTTTGATTTGCAAGGAAATCGTAAAAAGTGGCTGTTGTGGCGTGCCACTTTCTATCAACAAAGCGTATTTTGGCAAACCTAATTTGTGGGCTTGTAAAAATTCTTGCAGTTGAGTTTTGCTATCTTTCAAGTCCGTTTGCGAAATGCGGTTGTTTTGTTGTATTTGCGAGTTGTTTAAATTATTTAAGTTGTTTAAGTTGTTTAAGTTGTTTAATTTTTCTTGATAAATTTGCAAAATAACTTTTTGGACGCTTTCAAAGCCGCCGTCCAAATAAATCGCACCAAAAATTGCCTCAACGGAATCTGCCAAAATTGACGGACGTTGGTCGCCGCCGTTATGTTTTTCGCCAGAACTTAACAAAATCAAATCGTTCAATTTCAGATTTTGAGCGATTTCAAATAATGATTCTTGCCGCACCAAATGCGATCGCATCGTTGATAAAATGCCTTCTTGCAACTTTGGAAAACGCTTATACAATTCAGCGGCGATAACGAAATCTAACACGCCATCGCCGAGAAATTCTAAACGTTCATTATTTGTATGACTATAACTTTTGTGAGTTAAAGCGATTTTGATAAGTTGTTGATTTTTGAAAGAATAATTTAATGATTTGCACAAATTTTCCACGAGATTTTGCCGATTTTTTTTGGGCTTGTCAGATTTTTTATACAAATCATTTTTATCGCTATTCATAGTTTTTTTAGAATTTATTTCCTATGCGTGAAAAATCGTCTGCATTAAACCAAATTAAAAACGCACGTCCGACTAAATTTTGTTCTGGAACAAATCCCCAAATCCGAGAATCTTTGCTGTTATCGCGATTATCGCCCATTACAAAATAATGTCCGTCCGGGACTTTGCAGGTATATTTTTCTGCGGTGATTTGACAATTCTCGCGTAACGGGAAATTTTCTGCGGCTTGGAATATTGTTGGAATTTCAGCGTCGTTCAAAATATTGAATTCTTTGCCGTTCAAACTGCTGGAAAATTGTTTGGAATAAAAATTTCTGTTTTTATGGAAATAATCTTGGTGTTCAATTTTATCTACTTCTTTGCCGTTGATTTTCAAGGTTTTATCGCTTGTATATTCAACAACATCGCCCGGAATTCCGATGACGCGTTTTATGAAATTTATGGAAGTGTCTTGCGGATATTTAAAAACAATAACGTCGCCGTTTTCTGGGGACGAAATATCAATAATTTTGCTGTCTATAATTGGCAATCTCACGCCATAAGAATATTTATTGACCAAAATATAATCGCCTTCAATCAAAGTTGGCATCATAGAAGCCGACGGAATTTTGAACGGTTCAAACAAAAATGAACGTAATAAAAACACGATTAAGAAAATCCAGAAAAAATCAGCAACATAAGTGATCCACCAAACTTGGTTATGATTTCCAAAAGTTGAAGTTGTGCGTTTTTGTCTGATAATTTTTCCGATATAAGCGATTCCGGTGATGATAACTAAAACAAATAAAATTATTGAAAAGTCCATAATAAAGTTAAAGTAAATAAAGTAAAAAAATATTAAAAATATTAGAAATATAGTGATAATCAAGAGTGATAAGAATTTTTTCCACGAGATTTTATTTATTTTTTTTAAATTTTTATTTTTTGTTTTTTTAAGTTTTTTATTTTTCCAAAAAATATTTTTAAAATCTCGTGGAATTTTGAATTTTTAACTTTGATTTTTTAATAACTTTAAACCATAATTTTTATGAATAAATTTTCTTTGACATCTTTATCTTTATCTTTATCTTTGATTTGTTCTGCGTTATGCTTTTCTCCGGAATTGTTAGCAGAATCCAAAAAATATGATATCGTTCCCGAAGATTCCGTCAATGCTTCGGTGGTTTCTATTTCTAATGCTAATGAAAAAAACTCAGCAAAAAATAAAAAAAAATATAGATATAAACAGAGCGATTTCCAACAATATAACAAAGAAAAAGCCAGTGAAATTGCTAAAAATATCAACTTAAATCGGGCAAATTTATTAGAACTTTATCAACTCGCTTTACAAAGCAATCCAACTTGGTTAGCCGCTCAAGCCGACGCTTTGGCTTTGAAAGAAAAAGTTCCACAAGCACTCGGACAATTACTTCCAAATATTTCCGCTTCCGGCGTGCATAACAAAACTAACACCACGCAAAAAACTACGCAAACTTATAACGGGAAAAAAATTCACCCCAAAAATAATTATGTTTATGATAGTTACAATTATGCTTTGACCGGTCGTCAAGCAATTTTCCGTCCTTATAATTTTGCTTTATACAAACAAGCCAAAAATGAAGCAAATCGTGCTGACGCAATGATAGAACAAGCTTTACAAGATTTAGCAGTTTCAGTTTCTACGGCATATTTTGATGTTTTATTAGCCAAAGCAGATTTAGATGTCTGCGAACAACAAAAGCGTTCATTTTTGGAACATAAAAATTATGCTGAAAAAGCATTTGAAGCTGGTTTAGGAACCAAAACAGATATAGACGAAGCGACTTCGCGTTATGATATGGAAAATGCTCGGAGCGTGGAATTGCGTTATCGTTTGGAATATACTTTGGACGCATTGGAAGCCGTTGTTGGAGCAGATATTCGCGGCGTGAATTCTTTGGATCCGAACAAAATCAAATTACAACGTCCAACTCCAGCAAAATTAGATGCTTGGATAACTCGTGCCGAAGAAGTAAATCCGACTTTAAAAGCAATGCAGTCGAATGTAAAAGCTGCGAACGACGAAGTTTTAAAAGCATATTCCGGACATTTGCCAACCGTTGATTTGGTTGCTCAAGTGAGCCGTTCCAAAAGTGATACAAGTTCTACGATTAACACTGCTTACGAAACTTCGTTTGTTGGTTTGCAAGTTTCTGTGCCTATCTATTCCGGCGGAGCAACGCAATCAACGGTGCGACAAGCAAAATACTCTTTGACAAATCAAGAAGAGCGATTTAATGCCACTAAACGCGAAATCAGTTTGCAAGTGCGGAAAGAATTTGATGCCTCAATGCAAGGCGTGGACTGGATTATTGCATATTCAACGGCGTTGGATTCTGCTGAACGTGCGTTGAATTCTACGAAAAAAGGATTTGAAGCCGGAACGCGAAATCGCTTGGATATTTTGAACGCCGAGAGCAATTTATCACAAGCAAAATTGAATTTGAATCGTGGGCGTTATCAATATGTGATAGCCAGAATTCGCTTGTTGGCGTTAGTAAATCAGTTGGATTTGGAGCAAATTCAATATTTCAATTCTTGGTTAGAAGGCAAGTAAAAGAAATATAAAAACATAAAAAACGAATTTTCCACGAGAAATCTCAAAAATTTTTTGGGAAATCTCGTGGAATTTTGTTCATAATCTTTGCGACGCTTTTGGGATAGCAAAAAACCGTAACTGCTTATTAAAACAAGATAAAAACTTAAATTCATTTATTATGAACCGCCATTGAGCAAATTATAACAAAAAAATAATTTGGCTAATGGCGGTTTTTACAGTTCTATTTGATAGATAAAAAACGAATTTTCCACGAGAAATCTCAAAAAATTTTTTGGAAATCTCGTGGAAATATTTTTACCATTTCTTCATTGAGTTTTTAATTGTGATTGTTTTGCTTTAAACTTTAAAACTTTAAAACTTTAAAAAGTTATTTTAAAAATTGTGCTTTATCCCAAATTGTAATCCTTGTTGATAAATACCTCCTTCATTTTGAAAATCGTGTGTAGCAACTGCTCTTGCATTATTATTTTTTATGTAAGAATATGCTGCATAGAAATTAGTTCGTTTGCTGAAATTATAATCATAACCAACGGCAATTTGCCAAGCTTTTCCAAACTGAGATTTTTTATTATGTGAATAGTTTAAACTGCCTTTAATATTATGGCGACCAGAAGGTTTTTCGGCTCCTAACATAATATGCGTTAAGGCAATATTTTTGCTATTACTAATTTGCGGACTATTTTTCTTAAAATTCAATTTATCATAAGCGACAAATGCTGAAATTTTTAATTCGTTATCAAATTCGTATGCACCACCAAGCGTAAAATTATGTAAATTTTTAGTATTAGAATTTTCTAAAAATTCATTTTGTTTATTGCCAAAATTTATGTAATGATAACTCGCACCAAAAGTAAATTTTTCGCCTTCATAATTAACTGCAAGGTTATAAAAATTATCATTAGTATTATTTTTTGTTGGACTATCTTCATCATCCATATTGTTTGAATACATCGCAGAAAATGTAAAATTTGCTACATTTGGCGAAATATAAATTAACGAATTTTTTACCGAACTAATATGGAAAATTCCATCATAAATATCACCGCGAACATTTGCATAATTTCCAACGGTTCCAGCTTTGAAAGGATCTAATTCAGAAATCAAAGAATAATGTAGGCTATCCATATAGCCACCAAAAACGCTACCTAATTTTTCATTTTCTATACCTACAAAAGTTTGAGTCCAGCCATCTTCGGAACCTGTATCCAATAAAAATTCGCGTTCTAATACAAACACGGCTTTATTTCCATTACCAAAATTTTCGCTGCCACGTATGCCGATTTTATTGCTATCAGATTGTCCGCCGTTCAGCCGTGAATTAGTTTTAGAAAATTCATTACTATCATCAATTTTTTTATTTTTGTTAAAGCGAATTGCATAACCGTAATCAACGGTTCCGTATAAAGTAATATTTGCATCAGATTCAGCAAAAGCATTATTAGTAGTTGCTGCAAAAGTAGCAAAACAAATTCCCAAAAGTAAAAATTTTTGATGTTGTTGTTCCATATTTTTGATTACCTATATAAAAAATAAAAAATTTGATATTTAAAAAATTTGATTTTCTGAAATTTAAAATTTTTGAAAATTTACGATAAATGTAAATTTAAACTAAATGAGAATTATTGTCAATAACAACAAAATTATCTTAAATAAAACTTAAATTTGTAAAAATTTGCAAATTTTTTGAAAAAATAAAAAAAATAAAAAAAATAAAAAAAAATAAAAAAAATAAAAAATTTTCCACGAGATTTCCCAAAAATTTTTTGAGATTTCTCGTGGAAAATTTGCGTTTATTTGCGTTTATTTGCGTTTTTATTTGTTTTTTGCTTTTGCTTTGCTTTTATTTATCAAAAAATTCCGTTATATATTTTTTCAAATCATCGTAATTTCTGGCGACCGCAAATTGCGGAAATTCTTTGATTACGTTTTCCGGCGGATTGAACAAAAATCCGGCGTTGGCTTCTTTGAGCATTGTTGTATCGTTATAAGAATCTCCGGCGGCAACCACGTTGTAATTCAACTGCCGAAAACGCTTGACGGCTTCTTGCTTTTGATTTGGCATCCGCAAATGATAATTGATGATTTTTCCGCTATTTTTATCGGCTTCCAAAGCGTGGCAAAAAATCGTAGGAAAATCTAACTGCTGCATTAACGGCTTGGCAAATTCATTGAAAGTATCAGACAAAATTATCAACTGATAATTTTCGCGTAAAAATCTGACAAATTCTTTGGCTCCGGGCAACGGCGAAATCGTGGCGATCACATTTTGGATATCGTGCAAACCCAGATTGTGTTTTGCCAAAATTTCCAAACGATATTTCATCAAAACATCATAATCAGGTTCATCGCGGGTTGTTTTTTTTAATTCTGGAATGTTTGTTTTGTTGGCGAATTCTATCCAAATTTCTGGGACTAAAACGCCTTCTAAATCTAAACAAACCAAATTAAAACCATTATTTTTCATAATATTTTTATCTTTCTACTTTTCCTAAAACTAAAAATTCCATCAATGCTTTTTGCACGTGCAGACGATTTTCGGCTTCATCCCAAACTACCGATTGTTTGCCGTCAATTACTGCGGCTTCCACTTCTTCGCCTCGGTGTGCTGGCAAGCAGTGCATAAACACGGCTTCCGGTTTTGCTAAGGACATCATTTTTTCGGTTACGCAAAAATTCGCAAACGCTTTTTTACGGACTTCATTTTCCGCTTCGTAACCCATAGAAGTCCAAACGTCCGTAGTCACTAAATCTGCATTTTTACAGGCATCAGCTGGTTCATCAAACAATTTATAACGACTTTTATCAATATTTTTGTTTAATTCGTCGTCCAAGCGATAACCTTTGGGCGAACTTATATGCACGGTGAAATCAAAGATTTCTGCCGCTTGTAGCCACGTATTGCACATATTATTTGCATCACCAATCCAAGCGACAATTTTATTTTTGATACTGCCACGATGTTCAGTGAAAGTAAAAATATCTGCCAAAATTTGGCAAGGATGATACTCGTTGGTCAAGCCGTTGATAACCGGCACGCGAGAATTTGCCGCAAATCTTTCTACGATGCTTTGTTCAAAAGTGCGAATCATAACCAGATCACTCATACGCGAAATCACTTGAGCCGAATCTTCTATGGGTTCGCCGCGTCCGAGCTGCGAGTCACGGGTGTTCATATAAACCGCAAAGCCGCCGAGTTGTTGAATTCCGGCTTCAAAAGATAAACGGGTGCGAGTGGAGGCTTTTTCAAAGATCATAACTAAGGTGCGATCTTCCAAAGGCCAATATTTGCGATAAGTTTTGTATTGTTGTTTAATCCAAGCCGCTCGTTCTAAAATATAAGCATATTCATCGGCAGAAAAATCTTTAAATTGCAAGTAATGTCTAATTTTTTGTTGTTCGCTCATTGCTCATTGATGTTGATTTTGTTTGTTATAAGTTTGTTTGTTATAAAAATCATAAAAATGACGATTTTCCGCGAGATTTTACAAAAATTTTTTGAGAAATCTCGTGGAAATTTTTATTTTTTATTTATTTAATTGCTAAATAGTTCATCAAACTTATTTTTAAAGTTATTTTCTGAACCTTTTGAATCAAGAAAAAACGGCAAAGAAAATATTTTTACTTCGGAACTATTTAATGTTTTTATGCTGCCATTAAAATTATTAGTTAATAAATCTTCTTTCCATTCATCAAAAAATATTTTGCCTTTACTTTCCATAATTATTTCTGTTGATAAATAATCATTTTTATTTTCATTTTTATTTTCATTTGTATTTTCATTTTTTGGCTTACCAAAGAAAATGAAATCAGGTTCAAAACCTTTGGCATAATTTACGTTATCATTTTTGTTGTTATTATATATTTTGAATTCTGCAAAACCTTCGTTTCTAATGATAAACCAATAATCAAATTTGTTATTTATTTTTGCTTTATTATTTTCTATGAATTGCAGAAAATCATTTTCTAAATCGCTATCAAAACTATATTGTGTGTAATATAGCCATTCATAATTATGTTGTTGTTTTACTTTATTTTTGTTGCGATAAATAATGCGTTCTTTGGCAGGATTTTCTAATTTTTTTAATTGAAAATCGCTAACTTCATAATTAACTGCTTTTTCTTGATTTGTTATTTCTAAAAAATTTTGGAGAAAATATTTTGCTATTTTCAGATTGATTTCGGCATTATCAAAGCGTTGTTTTTGGTTAAAAACTAAATCCATTTGTTGAATATAATAATTATAAAAATCCAACTTTGTTTTATACGTATTTTTGCCGAAAATATTGTGTAATTTTTGCATAGAAATATTCAAAATATTCATAGCTTTTGCAAAAATTTTATAACTTATTTTTTCGGCTAATTTATTGTTTTGAGTTATATAATTTTCTTTATTATTGTTATTATTGTTATTATTATTGTTATTGTTATTAGCGTTATTTAATTCTTCAACTTCTGAAATATTATTTGATATTAAAGGAATTTCTATGGCTTTGGACTTTCTTAAAATTTCAGTAGTATTAAACAAATCTTTTTTGTTTCTTCTTACTTGGCGTTCATTTTTAACATAATAAATGCTATTTTGCTTGTTGATAATAATATCTTTGGCTTTTTCGCTCAAAGTTAATTCTACTTTAATTTCAGTATCATCACCGTTTTCAAGTAAAATTCCTTGTTCTTTCAATTCATTACTTAAATTTGTGATATAACTAACTTCATTATGTGAATGATAACTCAAACGTTCCAACATAGACAATTCATTAGTAGCGTCGTTATCAAATTTTCTGCAATACTTATTTGCATCTGAATTTTCTTGATAAGTAAATGGAAAATATCTGGCTCCACGACCTATTAACTGAGCTTCTTTTGTTGTGGTATTTTTGTTTGCTTTGCCGCCCAAGCGAACTATATCAAACAAATTTAAAACGTCCCAACCTTCATTGAGTTTATCAACTGCAAAAATCACGCGTATTTCGTTTTCTTTATCTTCCAAAGTATTCAATTTTATTTGATTTGCTTCTGCTTGTTTATCGTCATTTGCGTTCAGTTGAAATTGTTCTATAAACATAGTTTGCAAATATGTAACAATATTATCGGCAAAATTTTCTCCAAAAGTATTTTCATAGAATTTTAAACTATATTCCAACAATTCGCTATTAGTATCGCTATCGCTATTACTATTATTTACTATATTATAAAAATCGTAAATATCTTTGCTTTGTAAATTTTTTATTAAATCATTAAATAATATTTGATTTTCGTTGGACTTTGCTATACTTTCGCTTTTAAATAATATCACTGGTTTTTTTAATGCTACATTATTTTTTGCTGCTAATAATTGTCTATATAAACTTGACAAACACGCTCCCAAAAATCTACTTTTTATATCAGTATCATCATATTTCATTAAATAAATTCTTTTTGAATAACCCTCGGCACAAAATGATTTCAAATCATATTCATAAACTATTTTATTTTTATATTTATAATAAACATTTTTATCATTAGGAATGGTTGCTGTGAATTCTAATAATAAGTTTGATGTATTTGCTGAAAATGCTTTTTGTATTATGCTTTCCCAACTATCTTTTTCTACTTGTTCGGCTTTTGTTTGCTTTTTCGTGTCGGCGTTTAAATGGTGAGCTTCATCCGCCAACAATACTATTTTTTGATTGTTCAAATCATCAAAAATTAAATTATTTTCTCGTTCATTTGTGAATAAACTATAAAGTCCCTGCACCGTTGCAAAATGTATATTTATTGCATCATCTTCGCTTTCATTAAAGTTATTTATTGCTTTAATTTTTAATCTATTTTCACCTATATTTATTTCCCTTGCAAACAAGTATTTTGAGGAACTTTCGTCACAAAAATTAGCTTTGGTTTTTTCCAAAATTGAGCGTGAATTTACAAAAAATATAAAGTTTCTATAACCTTGTTTATATAATTCCAACATTAACGCCGCCATTACTAATGTTTTGCCGCTGCCGGTTGCCATATTAAACATTAAATGGTTTAGCGTATAATTATTATTATTGTTTAAAAATTTTTCTTCATCTTTATAATAATCTATGTAATAATCTTTAAGATTTTGCAATTCATAATAATGTAGCAAAGCCATTTTTTGATATTCGCGTAATTCTTTATTCAAATTATCTGTTATATAATTTGGAATATCCATCAAGTGCTTTTTATTTTGAGTGTCTTTTTTAATATCTTCTATTAAATTTTTGCATAATTTTTCTTTTAATTGAATATTTGTAAAACTGTTTTCTTTCTTTGACATAATAATTCCTTTCTTTATATTTTATATTGTTATTTTTTGTTTATATTATTTGTTTTTTCCACGAGAAATCTCAAAAATTTTTTGAAAATTTTTATGAAAATCTCGTGGAAAATTTGTTTTTTATTTTAATTGTTGATTTTATAAAAAGCGTTATTTAATTGTTTTACTTGTGCATCAAATTTATAATTTTCATCATCTATTTCTTGCAAAGGAATATAATCCATATTTGCATCTAAACAAGCGATTAACATTTGTTTTTGCTTATCTAAATTCAAATTTTTGAATTCGTCACTACTTATAATTTCTGTGATATTTTTATTATCTAATTTATAATTTAAAAACGCTTTACTATCTAAATTTTTTGCTAACAACATAAACTCATTATAATCATTTACTGCGTTGATTTTTTGTTTAAATTTAGCATTTAATTCGGCAAGTTCTATATATACAAAATTGCCGCCGCCGTTCCAATTTATGCTTTTACTAATGCCGCCTTGTTCGCCGTCAATTACTTTTGTTAAACGTTGTTTGGTGATAGTTTGAATATAATCCATTTGTTCTATACCAATATAACGGCGTTTCATTTTGTGAGCGACAGCCAAAGTAGTTCCACTACCGGCAAAAAAGTCAAGAACTAAATCATTTTCGTTAGTAGAAATTTCAATTATTCTTTGAATTAGTGCTTCGGGTTTTGGTGATGTAAAATTTAAAAAAATATCATTTTTAGTGGCAACTTGATTTAAAAAACCATTTTCTAAAAATTCTAATGAATTAACTAAACTATTTTTTGAAATATCTTTTAAATATTTTTTTATATAAAAACCTCTTTGATTTTCCTTATATTCCATTTTGAAAATAAAAGTTTTATCTTCTATCATTTGTAACATTTTTTGTTTTGTAAAAACCCAACCTCGCCCTTGTGGAGGAAAATCTTTTTGTCCTGTATAAGGATTAACAACTTCAAAAATATTATTTGAGTTTTTCATAGAAGGATTGCTTGTTGTCCATTCACCATTTGGATCATTATCTGGGTTTTTGTAATTAGAAACATCCTTTTCTAAACCATATAATTTTGCATTTCCACTTTTTTTATATATCAAAATATAATCGTGCAAAATACTAAATTCTTTTGCCATTGCCCTATTACTTGCACTTTTTCTCGGACAACTTGATAAATAATTCTCACGCCCAAAAATCTCATCGCACAATACTTTCAAATATGCTTGTTCGTTATCGTCGCATTGTATAAAAATAACTCCATCATCACTCAATAACTGCTTTGCGATTTCTAAACGATTTTTCATAAAACAAAGCCACGTAGAATGATTAAATTTGTCGTTATAATTAAAACTATCATTTCCAGTGTTATAAGGCGGATCAATATATATTAACTTGACTTTTTCTTTGCGTTGCTGCAAGTAATATTTTAAAGTATGCAAAGCAATTAAATTATTGCCTTTTATTAACAAATTAGGATTTTCAGTTTGTAAAATTTGCAACAAATTTTCATAATCACTATTTTGATTACTATTTTGATTACTATTTTGATTACTATTTTGCTGACTAATCAATTCAAAATGTGAAATAACTTTTGGAGTAAATAAAACATCAATTTCATCTTTTGCCAAAATATTATTCAAAAAAACTTCATTGAGTTTTTGTTCATCTTTGGTTTGTCCGCCTTTAATTACTCCATCTTTAAACGGAAAATTTAAGACAACATCGCCATCAGTTTTAATAAATTTTTCTTGCTTTTTTTCAAAAGACAAACCAATATAATTTGCACAAGCGGTATAACTATTACTTAATAAACGTAAGTTGATAAACTTCAAAAATTCATCTTTTAAAAATACAAAATTATTAGCAGTAATAACTTTGAAAAAAGTATTTTTCAAAACATCATTTGCTAATAAGTAATTCAGTAAATCATCATCGTAAGCAAGTGCTTTCAAACGCAAATTTTGACTGCCATCAAAATGATTTTCCAAATCATTTAATAAAGATTTTAAAGTGATATCTTGTGCAAAATTATTCATAAAAAAAGGATATACAAAAAAGTTATAAAAGTTATAAAAGTTATAAAAATTATAAAAGTTATAAAAAAATTTTTCCACGAGAATTCTAAAAAAATTTTTGATTTTCTCGTGGAAAATTTTATTTTTATTTTTATTTTAGATTATGCAACTCCTGCAAATCATAAACATTGATTGATTTGTTGTTATCAATGTTATTTATACTCATTGCAGCGGCTTCTCCGCCCCAAATTGTTGTATAAATAGGAATGCGTTCCGCCAACGCCGCCGTGCGAATAATCCGAGAATCATTGATGGCTAAACGTTTTTCTTCAACGGTGTTTATCATCAAAGCGATTTCCTGATTTTTGATTAAATCAACTATGTGCGGACGCCCTTCGGCAACTTTATTGACGCGTGTAAATTTTAAGCCAGCCGCTTCCAAAGCAACGGCGGTTCCACGCGTGGCTAACAATTCAAAGCCGGAATCCAACAATTTTTTAGCAATGGCAACGATTTTTGTTTTATCGGCATCTTTGACTGATAAAAATACTTTGCCCGAAGTAGGCAATTTAACACCGGCGGCTAATTGTGATTTCACAAAAGCTTCGGTGAAAGTTTTGCCAACTCCCATAACTTCACCGGTAGATTTCATTTCTGGACCGAGAATTGTATCAACGCCGGGGAATTTCACGAACGGAAATACGGCTTCTTTTACGGAAAAATACTCCGGAATGAATTCATTGCTAATTCCTTGTTCGGCGAGAGTTTTCCCTGCCATACAACGAGCAGCAATTTTTGCTAAAGCTCTACCGGTGGCTTTGGATACAAACGGAACGGTTCTTGACGCACGTGGATTGACTTCCAACACATAGACGTCATTATTTTGAATTGCAAACTGCACGTTCATCAAGCCGCAAACGTTTAACGCTTTTGCCATCGCTTTGGTTTGCCGACGTAATTCGTCCTGAATTTCTATGGGCAAGGAATACGGCGGCAAGGAACAAGCAGAATCGCCAGAATGCACGCCGGCTTGTTCTATATGCTCCATCACGCCACCGATTATCACTTCGCCGGTGTTATCCGCCAAAGCATCTACATCAACTTCAACGGCATCGTTCAAAAATCTATCCAACAATACCGGCGAGTCGTGCGAAACTTTGACTGCTTCTCGCATATAGCGTTCTAATTCAGTTTGTTCATGAACAATTTCCATAGCCCGTCCGCCCAAAACATACGAGGGACGCACAACTAACGGATAACCGATTTCTGCGGCTAATTTGATAGCTTCGGCTTCGGTTCTTGCGGTGCGATTTGGTGGTTGTTTTAAATTCAGATCTTGCAGTAATTTTTGGAAGCGTTCTCGGTCTTCGGCGATATCTATGCTTTCTGGCGAGGTGCCAATAATAGGAACTCCGTTGCGTTCTAATTCTAACGCCAATTTCAGCGGAGTTTGCCCGCCATATTGCACGATAACGCCGACCGGTTTTTCTATGCGAACAATATCTAAAACATTTTCCAGCGTTAGCGGTTCAAAATACAAGCGATCCGAGGTGTCATAATCTGTGGAAACGGTCTCCGGATTGCAATTCACCATTATAGTTTCATAGCCATCATCACGCATAGCCATTGCCGCATGCACGCAACAATAATCAAATTCTATGCCTTGTCCGATTCTATTTGGCCCGCCACCAAGCACCATAATTTTTTGTTTATCTGGATTTGCTTGGGCTTCGCATTCATCGCCGCCGTAAGTGGAATATAAATAAGCGGTATTCGTAGCAAATTCTGCCGCACAAGTATCCACACGTTTAAACACCGGATAAATTCCATTTTGATGCCGATAATTTCTTACATCGGCTTCGGTGGTATTGCCTTTTTTGAGTAATTGTGCAATTCGTTTATCTCCAAAACCTTTTTGTTTTAAAAAACGTATTTCTTCCACGAGAAAATCAGAAATTTTTTCACGTTTTTCAATTTGCAATTCCAAATCTACGATTTCTTTGATTTGCGATAAAAACCAGACATCAATTTTGGTCAAGGAATGCACTTTTTCTAAACTCATTCCCACGCCGAAAGCGTCGGCAACATACCATAAACGCTCCGGAGTTGGTTTTGCCAATTGCTCGTCTATGATAGTTGAATCAACAGATTTCAAATTAAAGCCATCCACGCCGACTTCTAAACCTCGTAATGCTTTTTGTAGAGATTCCTGAAAAGTTCTGCCGATTGCCATTACTTCGCCAACAGATTTCATTTGTGTAGTTAATACGTTGTCGGCTTGTGGGAATTTTTCAAAAGCAAAACGCGGCACTTTGGTAACAACGTAATCAATTGTTGGTTCAAAAGATGCCGGAGTTTTGCCGCCGGTGATTTCGTTTTGTAATTCGTCAAGCGTATAACCAACGGCTAATTTTGCTGCAATTTTAGCAATCGGAAAACCGGTAGCTTTAGAAGCCAACGCCGAAGAACGCGAAACTCGCGGATTCATTTCAATGATAATCAGCCGACCATTTTTAGGATTTAAAGCAAATTGCACATTACTTCCGCCGGTATCTACGCCGATTTCGCGTAACACAGCGATGGAGGCATTCCGCAAAATTTGATATTCTTTATCGGTGAGAGTTTGAGCCGGAGCAACGGTTATACTGTCGCCGGTATGCACGCCCATAGGGTCTAAATTTTCAATACTACAAACGATGATGCAGTTATCGTTTTTATCGCGGACGACTTCCATTTCGTATTCTTTCCAACCGAGCAGTGATTCTTCAATTAGTAATTCGCTGGTGGGGGATTCTTCTAAACCGCGTTTGCAGATGGTTTCAAACTCTTCCATATTGTAAGCGATACCGCCGCCGGTGCCGCCAAGCGTGAAAGATGGACGAATAATGGTAGGAAAGCCGACAGTTTTCTGCACTTCATATGCTTCCTGCATAGAATGAGCGATTCCAGATTTTGCCGATTCCAAGCCGATTTTGGTCATAGCGTCGCGGAATTTTTGACGATCTTCGGCTTTGTCTATGGCTTCTTCGTTGGCACCAATTAGTTCTACGTTGTATTTTTTCAGAACTCCGTGATGAGCCAAATCTAAGGCACAATTTAAGGCAGTTTGTCCGCCCATTGTTGGCAAGAGTGCGTCTGGTTGTTCTTTGGCGATGATTTTTTCTAAAACTTGCCAAGTAATCGGTTCTATATAAGTTACGTCAGCGGTTTCGGGATCGGTCATAATGGTTGCCGGATTTGAATTCACCAAAATCACTTTATAACCTTCTTGACGTAATGCTTTACAAGCTTGAACGCCGGAATAATCAAATTCGCAAGCTTGACCGATAATAATCGGACCGGCTCCGATAATCAAAATAGATTTTATATCTGTTCTTTTAGCCATAATGATTTTTATTTTGTTTTTTTGTTTTTTGTTTTGTTGTTTTTTGTTTTGTTGTTTTTTGTAGATTTTTAAATATTTTCCACGAGATTTTAAAAATAATTTTTGAAAAAATTTTAAAAACTATGTCAAATTTTTTGCTTGTAATAATTTTTATTTATAATTCTCGCTTTTTTATATTTTTGATAAAAATGTAAAGATTTTTCAAAAATATTTGAAATGTTTTCAGAAATTTTTAAAAGAAATTATTGAAATCTCGTGGAAAATTGTTATCAAAAATTAACAAGCAAATCAAAACATAAACAACACAAATTACATAAAAAAACGTAACAACAAAAATAAAAATATACAGAAAGGCACACTCAATTTATAATGTTTGAAAACAATTTAAAACTCCGTTTTATCGTGCCAGTAGCAATTTTTGTCTTCATTTTGCTATTCGGTTCTGCGATCGCTTTTTCCATTTACAGCACTAATTCATCGCAGGAAAACGCTGAACAAATCGCTAAAAGACAACTTTACGACGGCATCCAAATGCTACAAATTACCCACAATTTGATTAGCGATCAAGTTAAATATAATATGTTCCAATTTCGTGATCGCTCTTTGAGTTTGGGCGAACCAAGCATTTCTACCGACCAAGAAAATTTATATTTTGGCTCCGTAAGACAAAATGAAAATATGGATTTAATCAACAAAATTGCCGCCTCTGGAAGCGTTGCCACGATTATTCTTCGTAAGAATGATTCTTATGTACGTATTGCCAGTAATTTGCAAAATCCCAGTGGCGATAAAGTTGTAGGTACCAGTTTGAATGATGAAAAAGTAATTACTGCGTTAAATAACGGCAATGCTTATTACGGATTTTCCAATATTTTTGGTCAGCCATATATCGTCGGTTATGAACCAATTTTTGACACTCACCGCCAAGTTATCGGAGCCTGGTTCACCGGATTTCCTATCAATTTGAAGACGTTAAAAGAAACTTTCAGCAAAATAACCGTGATGGATAACGGTTTTGCCGCACTGAAAAATAGCTTAGGCAAAATATCCCTGAAATCTGCAAACATCAGCGAAGCCGATGCCTTAAAAATTATTGATGACCAAAATAATTCTGATTGGTATGTTACTTCGCAAAATTTCAGCAGTTGGAATGCTAAATTAGCCGTCGCTTTTCCAAAATCTGATGCTGCTGTTGATACAGTTACCGTATTTGCTTTTGTAATTGCTGGATCGGCAATTTTAATCGGCGTAGTTTTATTGTTATTGCAAAAATATATTTTGAATCCTTTGGGTGGCGAATTATCGGTGGCTTTGGAAGGAGTAAAAAATTTTGCCGCCGGAAATTTACGCACTCCTTTGCCTATCAAAGCCGGCGATAATTCCAGTATGATGGCAGAACTCGGCAAGATGCGTCGCAACTTGAATGACTTGGTGCATAAAATCCGTGATGGAGCCATTGAGTTAAATCAATCCGCCGAACAATTATTGAAAACCGCAGATAAAGCATCGGTTAGCGTAACTCGTCAAGGTGAAACTACCACTAATATTACTAAGATTTTGTCTAATATCAGCGAAAGTGTTAGCAATGTAGCCGGACAAACTGCACAAGCAACTCAATTAGCCATAGAAAACGGAGCGATGTCAGATTCTAGCCAAGAGGCGTTGAATATAGCTATCGTAGCGGCAAATGAGGGTGCAACTTCGGTAAATCGTTCCGCAGAAATGATAGAAAAATTAGGTAAAAGTTCCGCCCAAATCGGTGATATAGTTAATGTAATTAAGGAAATCGCGGATCAAACTAATTTGTTAGCGTTAAATGCTGCTATCGAAGCAGCTCGGGCTGGAGAAGCCGGTAGAGGTTTCGCAGTTGTTGCCGATGAAGTTCGCAAACTTGCCGAACGTACTTCGCAATCTACACACGAAATTAGTCAAATGATTACCGATATTCAATCGTGCACCAATGACGCAATCAACGGAATTGCCGATGGTGCACAAAAAGTTAATGACAGCGTAGAAAAAGCTACCGACGCAGGAAGTTCTATGAACCGCATTAAAGAAACTGCAAATTCGGTGCAAAATTCTATCAAAGATGTTTCGGTGCTACTCAATGAACAGCAGAAAGCAGCTGATATCATCGCCAAAGACGTAGAGGAATTGTCTAATTTATCGCACGATACCGAAGATTCGGTCAATGCGGTGTTAGAAAATTCTAAACGACTGAATGAACTAGCCGAGCAAATGACTAAATCGGTAGAATTTATAAAAATTTAAAAATAAAAATAAAAAAAATAAAAAAATAAAAAAATAAAAATAAAAGGCAAAAATAAAATTTTCCACGAGAAATCTCAAAAATTTTTTGGGAAATCTCGTGGAATTTTTGCTTAATTCAATGTATGCAAAAACTCTACATTTTTATCTTGCAATGATTTAATGGCAGATTCATCATCAGCAAAACGGAAAATCATCACCGCTTCTTTATTTACCGGTTTTGTGTAAGCATACATATATTCAACCGAAACGCCGATTTCATCAATTTTGCCGAGAATTGTTGCCAAACCGCCCGGCTCGTCTAGAACTTTCACGGCGACTACGTTAGTCAATTTTGCCGTGAAATTATTTTCCTGCAACACTGATAACGCCTTTTCGGTATCATTTACAATCAATCGCAAAATACCAAAATCGTTGGTATCCGCCAAAGCAATCGTGCGTATATCAATGCCGAATTTTGCCAAAAGGTTCGTGACCTGATTAAGTTTGCCAACCCTATTTTCTAAAAATATAGAAATTTGTTGGATATACATTTGATTTGCATTTGCATTTGTATTCATAATGAAAATTTTCCACGAGTTTTTATAAAAATTTTTTGATTTTATTATTTATATTTATTTTTTCTTACGCGTATCAATAACACGTTGAGCTTTACCTTCAAAGCGTTGCAAGGAATTTTTTTCTACCAAGCGAACTTTGCAAGAAATGCCGATAATGTCTTTGATATCTTTGGTGTAATTGCTTTCCAAGTGCTGTAAGTTTTTGGTGATATCCGAGAACATTTCCTCATTTAACTCAATTTGCACTTCTAATTTATCCATTCCGCTATGTTCGTCGGTGCTGACAAAAATCATATAATGCGGAGCGACTTCTTTATTTTGCATCAACACGGATTCAATTTGCGTTGGGAAAACATTTACGCCGCGAATAATCAACATATCATCGCTTCGACCGATTACTTTTTGCATTCTGTGGAAAGTTCTACCACAAGCACAAGGCTCGGTAATCAAACGCGTGATGTCGCGTGTGCGATAACGAATCAAAGGCATTCCGGTTTTGCTGATTGTTGTAAAGACGATTTCGCCTTGTTCGCCGGGTTGTAAAACTTCGCCGGTTTCTGGGTTGATAGTTTCTATCAAGAAATGATCTTCATTGACGTGCATTCCGTGTTGAGCTTCACGGCATTCACAAGCAACGCCCGGCCCGATAATTTCGGAAAGTCCATAAATATCAATGGCTTTGATGTTAAAACCTTGTTCAATTTTTTGTCGCATTTCTTCGCCCCAAGGTTCGGCACCAAAAACTCCGGTTCTGAGTTTTAAATCTTTATGGATATCAATGTTTAATTCTTTGGCAGTATCTAACAAACTCAAAATGTAAGACGGCGTGCAGCAAATAGCATTAACGCCCAAATCTTTTAGCAAAGTAATTTGCCGTTTAGAATTTCCGCCAGAGGCTGGAATCACTGCTGCGTTAATACGCTCTCCGCCACAATGTGCTCCCAAGCCGCCGGTGAATAAACCATAACCGAAAGCCACTTGCACAATATCATTGGAAGTAATCCCAGCTCCGGTGAGCGAACGTCCCATAACATCCGACCAAATTTGTAAGTCATTTTGCGTATAAACCATAACCGTTGGTTTGCCTGTTGTTCCGCTGGATGCGTGAATTCTGACAAAATCTTTTTTATCCGCCAAAGCCAAGTTAAATGGATAGTTATCGCGTAAATCCTGTTTATAAGTGAAAGGGAATTTTTGCAAATCTTGCAGAGATTTTAAGTCGCTGGGTTTTACGCCGTGTTTATCAAAACTTTGACGATAAAACGGGACTTTTTCATATACGTTTTCTAATAATTTTTGGAGCCGCTGGAATTGTAATTTTTGCAATTCTGGGCGAGACATTGATTCAAATTCTGGTTGCAGTTGCATAGTTTTTGATCTTGAAAAATAAATTGTTTAATTGTTTAATTGTTTAATTGTTTGATAAGTTTGATAAGTTTGATAAGTTTGTAAATTTAGATTGAATTAGATAAAAATTTTCCACGAGAAAAAAGAAATTTTTTTTGGAAATTCAATATTTTTTCAAATCAGTAATTTAGTAATTCAGTTTAGTGAATGCTTTATATTTTAATTTTACTTTTTAGTTTATTGAATTTTCCAAAAAAATTTTTATAAATCTCGTGGAAAAAATTTTTTGCTAACTTTTACTTTGGCATTATCGTAAATTTCTAACTTTTGCATAGAAATTTCCAACAATTTTATAGCTGTTATCAAGCTATTATTTTTTGTTGCATTTTGTAAAGCAGCAATAATATTATTTTTCAATAACAAAATATAATTTTCTAACAATTCTATATGAGGAATATTTTGCAAATTTTGGATTTCTTTATACAAAATATCATAGTTTATAAAATCGTTTAAATTTAGATTACTAATATTATTTTCTGCTGCTTTACAAACATAATCACATTGAATAGCAATGAGGACTTTTTGCGGTTTTAGTTTTTCAGAATCTAAACAACCAACATATAAATCAACTTGACTTTCTATGCTTATAGTCCATAAATTTTTCATAATTTATTCATAATTTATTTATAATTTATTTATAATTTATATTTATGTTTATTTTTTACTGACAAGCCTCACAATCTGGATTATCTATGCTACAAAATTTTGCAGTAGTAGTATTATTAGCATTTGGTTTTTCAATATCATTTGGAATAATATTTTTTTCCGTTTGAGATGCTCCCAAAGTGCGTAAATAATAAGTGCTTTTCAAACCAGATTTCCACGCTTGTTGATATAAATCATTGAGTTTTTTGCCAGATGGTTTATCTAAATAAATATTCAAAGATTGTGCTTGGTCTATCCATTTTTGACGCAAAGCAGCACATTCTATTAAATCAGCAGAATCTAACTCAAAAACTCCGGCAAAAATATCTGCCAAAGGATATTTATAAGGTTCATTGATATTCAAATTTTGAATACTTCCATCAAACTGCTTTAATATATTCAAAGTTTTATGATTCCAAATTCCAAGTTGTTTTAATTCATTAACTAAATTTGTGTTAATTAAAGTAAATTCGCCAGACAAATTTGATTTTACATATAAGTTTTGATAATGCGGTTCTATACCATTAGAAACGCCGACAATATTTGCAATAGTTGCAGTTGGAGCGATTGCCATTAAACAAGAATTTCGCAAACCTTCATTTTTGATTTTGTTACGAATTTCTTCCCATTTTTCTTTTTCTACATACGAATTCATAGAAATTGCTAATTCATTTGCATTGCGTTGTTGTTTGACTAAATTTAAAGTATCAACCGGCAAAATTCCTTTATTCCATAAACTGCCTTTAAAAGTAGAATAAATACCTTTTTCTTGAGCAATCTTATGACTTGCACACAAAGCAAAATAACTAATATATTCCATACTTTTATCGGCAAATACTTTTGCTTCTGAACTATAAAAAGGTAAGTGCATTTTTTGCAAACAATCAGCAAAGCCCATCAAACCTAAACCTATTGGACGGTGCAATAAATTTGAATTTTTGGCTTTTTCTACCGGATAAAAATTTATATCAATTACATTATCTAACATACGCACAGCTGTGCTGACTGTTTTTTGTAATTTTGGCAAATCTAAATCTAAATTATCAGTTAAATGATTAACCAAATTCACTGACCCTAAATTACATACTGCAATTTCATTTTCGTTAGTATTTAAGCCAATTTCTGTGCAAAGATTACTACTATGAATTACGCCGACGTGTTGTTGCGGTGATCGCAAATTAAAACTATCTTTAAAAGTAATCCACGGATGACCAGTTTCAAATAATTGCGTTAGCATTTTTCGCCATAAAGTTTTGGCTTTTATTTGTTTAAATAATTTAATTTTTGTTTGCTTACTATCAGCAATAATGCTTTCATAATATAAGTATTGTTTTTCAAATTCTTTGCCGTATAATTTATGCAGATCTGCAACTTCATTCGGAGAAAATAAAGTCCAAATTCCATCATTATTTACGCGTTGCATAAATAAATCTGGCACCCATAAAGCAGTATTCATATCGTGAGTTCTACGACGTTCATCACCGGTATTTTTGCGTAATTCAATGAACTCTTCAATATCTAAATGCCACACTTCTAAATATGCACAAACAGCACCTTTACGTTTGCCTCCTTGATTAACTGCTACGGCGGTATCATTAGCAACTTTTAAAAATGGAATAACTCCTTGACTTTCACCGTGAGTTCCTTTAATTAAACTTCCCAAAGCCCGAATATTTGTCCAATCATTACCGACTCCACCGGCATATTTTTGTAACATTGCATTATCTTTTATGCCGGAAAAAATATCTTCCAAACTATCGCCAATTGTAGAAACATAACACGATGATAATTGCGAATGAGTAGTTCCAGAATTAAATAACGTTGGCGTAGAACACATAAAATCAAAGTTAGAAATTAAGTTATAAAATTCTATTGCCAAATCATTTTTATTACTATCGGTTTCGTTAATTGCCAAACCCATAGCAACACGCATAAAAAAGAATTGAGGTAATTCAATTTTATACTTTTCATCTTTATGCAAAAAGTGCGTTAGAAAATAACGATCATATAAAGTTTGCAAACCCAAATAATTAAATTTGAAATCTTTATTATTATCTAACGCTGCGGATAATTTATCTAAATCAAAATCGTTTAGTAATTGTGGATTTAGATAACCATTTTCTACGGCTAATTTAATGTATTGACTAAATAAATTTTGCTGTTGTTGTTTTCTATAATAAATGTTAATAAGATTATTAAAGTTATCAGCATTTTCAAAAAATATATTATTATTGCAATTAGTAATAGCAAAATTTACTTCATTTTCTAACTTTAATAATAATATATGCGAAGTCATTTTATCCCAAAACGGATCAATTTCTATTAACGTTCTGCAAGACAAAATTAAAGCGTCAAAAATTTCATCTTCGCCCATATTTTTATAAAAATTATTCTTTAATTCTTTTGCTAATAATTGCCATTCTTCTTCATTTATAACGCAATTCTTATCGGTTATATTTGCCAAAATTTTTAATTTACTAATGATATTTTCTGGCTGCAAATTTACATTCAAATTACTCATAACATTACTCTCATTCTTTGCTTTTTTTTATACTTATTAAAAATTACAAAAGTAAATAAATTTTTCCACGAGAAATTCAAAAAATTTTTCACAAATCTCGTGGAAAAAATTGCTTTATTCCGTGATTTTTATTTTACGGCTTGTCTGCCTTTTTCAAAAGCGGTTTTATTTTTTTCTAACACCGCCTCGCCTTTATTAGCAAAGCGTTGTAGAATTTCCTGCAATAAAACTTCCGCAGAAAACGGCAAATAATCGGCAATAGCTCCGAGCATCACCGTATTTCCTAATTTGATATCGCCGATTTCTTTGGCGATGCTGGTTGCGTCAAAGGAGATGGTTTTGATTCCAGCGTCTTTGATTTTGGCGATTGGATCGTCTGGATATTCAAACAAACCAAGTTCCACCACCGGCGGCGATAATTTTGTCGTATTCAACAACGCAACGCCATTGGCTTTGAGCATATGTTTCCAACGCAAACCTTCGGCAGCTTCAAAAGCCAACAAAATATCAGCGTCGCCGACGGCAATTTGTGGCGATAAAACTTTGTTGCCAAAACGTAAATGCGAAGAAACTACGCCGCCGCGTTGAGCCATTCCAGCGACTTCAGTTTTTTTGGCATCGTGTCCGAGTTCAATGGCGGATTTAGCCAAAATTTCAGTTGCTGTCATCACGCCTTGACCGCCGATTCCGACAACCAAAATATTAGTGATTTTATTGTTTTCCATAGATTTTCAACTTTTAGCTTTTAAAGATTTTTTAAAAACTTGCGATTTTAAAAAAATTTTTTATAGTTATTTTTAGTTAATTTTTCCACGAGATTTCCAAAAAATTTTTTAGATTTCTCGTGGAAATTTTGTTGTTTTGCTTATTTTTTTAATGATCTAAACGTTTTTCATTAGCAAATAAACTTTGAATAGTTTCACGTTCGCGAATCAACTGCACTTTATCACCAGAAACCAAAACTTCGGCAACACGCACACGAGCGTTATAATTTGACGACATACTCATTCCGTAAGCACCAGCCGACATCGCCGCCAACAAATCGCCACTCTGAATTTGACTGGCAAATTTACGATCTTTGCCGATAAAATCGCCGGTTTCGCAAATCGGGCCGACAACATCGTAAATTTTTTCTTCGGCTTGACTATCAGTTTTGACCGGCAAAATTTCGTGCCAAGCATCGTATAACGCCGGACGCATCAAATCATTCATAGCCGCATCAACAACTACAAAATTTTTGGTCTCGCCGAGTTTTGTATATTCCACGTTCATCAATAACGCTCCGGCATTGCCAACCATCCGACGACCGGGTTCCAAAATCAAAGTGATTTTTGTGCCATTTTTTTGGTTATATTTTTGTAGCAAATCTAAAATCGGATTCAAATAATCGGTAACTTTTGGAGCAACTTCATCACGCTGATAACGAATTCCCAAACCGCCTCCGATATCAATATGAGCAATGTTAATTCCAGCGGCGTTAATTTTTTCTACTAAAAGCAGAATTTTTTCAAAAGCTTCCACGCACGGCGAAACATCTAACAACTGCGAACCGATATGGCAATCAATGCCAACAATTTTGATAAATTCTAATTTGGCGGCAGTTTTATATAAATCCAAAGCATTATCATAAGCCACACCGAATTTATTTTTTTTCAAACCGGTAGAAATATAAGGATGCGTTTTTGGATCTACATTTGGATTGACGCGAAAACTAATCGGAGCGACTTTGCCGTGTTTTTTGGCGATTTCATTGAGGCGATATAATTCGGCTTCAGATTCCACGTTAAAGCAATGAATATTTGCTTCCAAAGCGGCTCTGATATCGCTTTCGGATTTTCCGACTCCGGAAAATACAACTTTTGAAGCATCTCCACCAGCGGCCATAACACGTGCTAATTCACCGCCGGAAACGATATCAAAACCGGCACCTAACTGCGAGAACAAATCTAAAATTGCCAAATTGCCGTTGGCTTTGACCGCATAACAAAGCAAAGCGTTATTTCCGGCAGGATGATTTTTCAAAACTTGGTTGAATTCATTGAAATTATTTTCTAAAACGCCACGTGAATAAACAAATAACGGCGTTGCAAATTTTTGGGCTAAATCAGAAAATGCGACATTTTCGCAATGTAATTGATTATTTTTATACTCAAAATTTTCAAAAAAGGATAAAGAATTACTCATAATTTTTATAAAAAATTAAAAATTAAAATAAAACAATTAAAAAATTTCCACGAGATTTTATTAAAACTTTTTGGAAATAAAAATTAGAAAATTAGCAAAAAAGATTAACAAAATTTAAAAAATAGTTTGAGAAGATAAAAATGCAAAATAATCAAAATTCATTACCAGCAGAAATTTTTAAAGCTTATGATATTCGCGGCATTGTTGATAAAACGCTCACGCCAGAAATCGTAGAAAAAATAGGCAAAGTGCTCGGAAGTTTAGCTTTGGAAAATCAACAAAATTTTATCGCCGTCGGTCGTGATGGTCGGCTTTCCGGCGAAAAACTCGCTAACGCTTTGATAAACGGAATAATTTCTACAGGTTGCAATGCTTATAGTATCGGCTGCGTTCCTACGCCGACAACTTATTTTGCCGCAAACTTTTTGGAAAATTGTAATTCTTGTATTTCGGTGACTGGCAGTCACAATCCGCCGGAATATAACGGAATCAAAATGGTAATCAACGGAAAAACGTTGGCTTTAGATGATATTCAAAATATCAAAAAACGTGCCGATAACAATGATTTCCAAAACGCCCAAAATCAAAGTCAAAATAAAGGCAAAATTATCGCCATTGATAATATCATTGAAAATTATATCCAGCGAATTTGTAGCGATGTAAAAATTAACGCAAACAACTCGCCGCTAAAAGTTATCATTGACTGCGGCAACGGAGTTGCCGGAAAAGTTGCTCCCAAATTGTTTGAAAGTTTAGGTTGCATTGTTACGCCGTTATTTTGCGAGGTTGATGGAAACTTTCCGAATCACCATCCGGATCCATCAAAACCGGAAAATCTGCAAGATTTAATCAAAGCATTGCAAAATTCTGATGCACAAATCGGTTTAGCCTTTGATGGCGATGGCGATCGTTTGGGCGTTGTAACCAAAAACGGCAATATTATTTTTGCCGATCGGCAATTAATGTTATTTGCGGAAAATGTCTTGGAAAATATGCAAAACGCCGAGATCGTTTATGATGTCAAATGCACGCGTTTATTAAACGGCTGGATCGCTGAACGTGGTGGCGTTGCGACTATGTGGAAAACAGGTCACGCTTTAATCAAACAAAAATTAAAACAGACAAAAGCCGCTTTGGCAGGTGAAATGTCTGGGCATATGTTTTTTAATGATAGCAAAAAAGATGGAACGCCTCGTTGGTTCGGTTTTGATGATGGTTTATATAGCGGAGCCAGATTGTTAGAAATTTTGGCGGACAAAGTTCAAAAAGATCCAACTCAAACATTTTCTGATATTTTGAATAATTTGCCAAATTCGCCATCTACGCCTGAATTGAATATCAAATTAAACGAGGGCGAACCATTTTTGTTGATAGAAAAATTACAACAATGGTTGGCAAAAAATTATAACAATGATCAAGCAAAAGTAATAACGCTGGACGGCGTAAGAATTGAATTTGCCGATGGTTTTGGTTTGATTCGTGCATCAAATACAACGCCGGTTGTGGTATTGCGTTTTGAAGCGGATAATCAAAAAGCATTACAAAGAATTCAAAACGATTTTAAAACGTTAATTCAAAGCGTTTGGGATTGCTCAAAAATAGAAATTCCGTTTTAAATAAACAAAAATTCCACGAGATTTCTAAAAATTTTTCTAAAAATTTTTTTGGATTTCTCGTGGAAAAAATACGTTTTTGTTTGTTATATTTTTATTTATTTAATATTTATAAAAATATTTATAAAAATATTTATAAAAATATTTATAAAACAGCAGCAATACTTTCGGCAACATAACCAACATTTTTAGTATTCAAAGCCGCCATACAAATACGTCCGGACGAAACTGCATAAATGGCAAATTCTTTTTTCAAACGCTCCACTTGTTCGGCAGAAAGCCCTGTATAAGAAAACATCCCACGCTGCACGGTGATGAAATCAAAATCCTTTTGGCAATTTGTAGCGTCTATGCTAACCATTAAATTTCTCCGCATTTTGCGAATTCTATCTCGCATTTGTGCCAATTCATCTTCCCAAATTTTGCGTAATTCAGAAGAATGTAAAATTTCGGCAATCAAAGCGGCTCCGTGAGTTGGCGGATTTGAGTAATTTGTCCGCACTACAACTTTTAGTTGTGATAACACACGCTCGGATTCATCTTTGCTTTGCGTTACAACTGACAACGCTCCAACGCGTTCGCCATACATAGAAAAGTTTTTGGAAAAACTGCTGGAAATAAAGAACGATAATCCGGCTTTGGCAAACAAATTTAAAGCCAAAGCATCTTCGGCGATTCCATCGGCGAAACCTTGATAAGCCATATCCAAAAATGGAATAATTTGCCGTTCTTTACATAAATTGACAATTTGCTGCCATTGTTCGGCGGTCAAATCGGCGCCGGTTGGATTATGGCAACAAGCGTGAAGCAAAATAATATCATTTGGTTGCATTTTTTGGATATCTTGTTGCAATGCAGCAAAATTTACGCCGCGAGTTTCTGCATCATAATAAGCGTAAGTTTTGACCGCAAAACCGGCATCAGCAAAAATATTTTTATGATTAACCCACGTCGGATCGCTAATATAAACCGTAGCGTTTGGAGCGACATTTCTTTTAATGAAATCGGCTCCGAGTTTTAACGCACCGGTTCCGCCCAAAGATTGCACGGTTACTACGCGATTTTGTGTTAATAATTCAGCGTTTTCGCCGTGAGCAAATAATAAATTTTGCACGCCTTCGTTATATTTTTTTAAGCCATCAATGGGCAAATAACCGCGTGGTAAAGCAAGTTTTACGCGTTGTTCTTCGGCGATTTTTACGGCTTTTAACAATGGAATTTTTCCGTCAGCGTCAAAATAGACTCCGACTCCGAGATTTACTTTATTTGGACGAGTTTCGGCGGCAAATGCTTCATTTAATCCCAAAATTGGATCGCGTGGAGCCAAAGTAACAGATTGAAATAAATTTTTATTAGACATAATTTTTGTTGATTTTTAATTTTAAGAATTGAATTAAATTGAGGGTTTGTAATTTTGGTTATGTTTGCAAAATTTCCACGAGATTTTAAAAATTTTTTTTGATTTCTCGTGGAAAAAATTTATTGAAGTACTCTGAAAAATTAAAGTTCTTTTTTTATTTGTCGTATAAATTAACAATATTTAAGCAAAATTTAAGTTTGTTTATAACTTTTTGATTTTTTTTACTTAATTTCTTATTTTTCGTAAGGAGTTTATTATGAGTTTAATTTCTTCCGCCGGAAATAATTTTGCCAATATTGCTACGATGAACGTAAATATTGAAAGCAATAAAACTTTCCAAAGTAATCCGCAAAATAACACCGAAATTCGCAATCCTGACGCACCTCAAGCCGTTCCGCAAAAAGATCGATCGGCTCCAAAAAAACAAGAAGACAATATCGCCGGAGGTTTTGGCAGAGCAAAATCGGCTACCACAAATAATATCAGCAAAACCAAAACTGACGAAAATGTTGATAACAATAACAAAGCCGATAGTAAAGTAATTGATGATGATGTTTTGAAAGATGCTTTAAAGAAAATTCAAAAACATTTATTATTAAATAGCAATATTAAAATCAAGTTTGTCCGTGATGAAGAAACCGGCAGAGAATTAGTCAAAATGGTTGATAAAAGTAGTGATACTGTTATTAGACAAATTCCATCGGAACTTGCGATAAAACTATCAACAGAAATAGAAGAAATGTTCAAAATTAAAGAAGGCGGTATTTTGTCTGAACAAGTTTAGTAGTTAATTTTTAATTATTTAATTATTTATTATTTAATTACTTGCTTCATTGTTATAAGTAAATTCCCATTTTTTAATATCCGAAGATAACTGCCAAGTTTTATCGCCGATGATACTAATTTGAAATGGTTTTGGTAATTTTGAATTATCTAAATAAATAGAAAAATTAGCATAATATTTTTTTCCATTTTGTAAATAATTTGCGTCGTTTGCAGAAATAATCTGCCAATGACGCAAACGTTTTATAACTCGCAAAGCATCAAACAAATTATTAAAGTTTTGAGAAAGTCCAAACAATTCAGTTTCATAACTATTCAAACGATATTCGCGTTGAATTGGGTGATATGAAAGTTGCAAAGAATGTTTTTTTTGCAAAATATGTTTATCAAACCAAAATTTTCTGGGCTTTTGTAAAGTGAATTCCGCAACAAAGTTTAAATTTATTCCACGATGTAATGCTTCTTCCAAATTTTTATGTAAAGTAAATTCAAAATCTGCATTTATATAATAATTTTTTTCGTCAGAATTTTCGTTAATTTCATCTTTAAAAAACTCAAAATTGTTAATTAGAATAGCGTTTTTTTCAGCAGAAATTAAGTCAAAATTTTGTGCATTAGTTGCGTTAATTATGCCAAAAAAACATATAAAAACGCAAATAATATAAACACAAAAATTAACTGATTTGTTACGATAGAACATAATATTTTTTTACCTTTTTTTGTTATTTATTTTTTAGTAAGCAAGAATAAAAAAAGCCGTCGTGAGTATTTGTTGGCAATAATAATTTTTGAAATTTTAAACTCGCTTCATCTTTATAGTTATCCAAAAATTTTTGAATTTGTAAAGTATTTTCTTCGGCAAAAACCGAACAAGTAGCATAGAAAAAAACACCATAATTATTATTTAATAATTTCCATAAACTTTGAATAATTTGCTGTTGCTGTTTAGCAAATTTTGCGATATCATCTGCTTTGCGTAACCATTTTATATCTGGATTTCTACGAACCACGCCAGAGGCGGAACACGGCACGTCAGCGAGAATTATATCAAAAAAATTATGATAATTCTCGTGGAAATTTTGACAATCTTGATGCAAGATTTTTACATTTAATAAAGGGTAATTTTGCGTAGTTAAATTTAATCTTTGTAAATTTTTATTTATACTTTCGCAACGATTTTTATCTAATTCACAAGCAATTAAATTGAGTTTTTTATTTGGAAATATTTTGATAAATTTTTCTATCAAATGTGCAGTTTTATTTCCCGGAGCCGCACAAGCATCTAACACGAAAATTTCATTTTTATTTGCAAATTTTTGCATTACTTCTGCATTATTTTGAATATTATTAAATAAATATTCGTTGGCTAATTGAGCGGCAAAATCTTGGATAGAAACATCACCATTATTATAATTTGGAATATTGCTTTTAGCAATCGGTTTTTTTACATAAATGGAATAATCATTATCTAAATTAGTTGCAAAATTAGCATCAAAAATAGTATCAAAATTAGTTCTCAAATTAGTATTTTGCAAATTTTCCACGAGATTTTCGCAAAATTTTTTGAGCAATAAACTATATTTTTCTTTATTAGTTTGCAATAAATTTATGCGTAAATTCATCGGCGGTGGAGAATTTCCAGCGTCTAAAATTTGCAAAACATCATTATTATTTTTGAACTGCTGTTGTAATTTTTCTATCCACCAAAATGGGTGCGAATATTTGAATTGTAACTGTAATTGTGATTGTAATTGTAATTGTGATTCGTTGGCTTGCTGTAAATTATAATTTAAATTATGATTAAATTTATTACTATTTTTTAACGATAGGAATTTATTTTGTTGGCGTAAAAAATTTCGCAAAATAGCATTACAAAAACCAGCCATTTTATAGTTTAGTTTTTTTACTGCTTTAATACATTCATTAACGACTACAAATTCTTTATTATTATATTTATTATCATTTTTTAAAGCCGATAAAGTTAATACAAGTAAAGCCCGAATTTGCAAGTTTTTATTACTATATAAATTCTGTAAATTCGGCACAAGTTGCGACAAAATATAATCACCAAAATAATAATCACGCAAAGTATTAAAAAGCAAATCAGTTATGACTTGTTTTTCATTTTCATTGTTAATTTTTTGCGTTTGTAAAGTCAAAATATTAACGGAATTTCCTTTTAATACCATTGCTAATAAATGCGAAGTTTTTAGTAAGATTTCACATAAAGCAGTATTTGTTTTCATATTGCTAATTTTCTATAATATCTCTATCTTTTGGAATTACAAAATTAAACATTTCTTTTTGTAGTTTTGAATTTATTTGACTATTAAAAAATATAATTTGATTGCGTTGATTAAGATTATCAACTAATTGCATTAAAAGTGGTTCGCCATTATTTACATTATTATTTTTTAATCCCAAAATGATTTCTGTAAATGAACTTTCTTTTTTTGGAGTTAGACGTAAAAAAATCAAATTACTAATTTCATTACTAATTTTTGTATTATTTTTGATACTATTTTTTATATTATTTTCAGTTTCTGCGGATAAATTTTCAATATTAAAATCATTATGCAAATTATTTTTTCCAGCCAACAAAGCCATCGGTGACGCTTCTAATAAATTGTTTGATTTTTTGATTGTAGTTTGTTGTAAATCTGGATCATCAAGCCAAACTTTTTCATCATTGCCGATAATAATTTGCGTATAAGGTTTATCAATTTGCCATTTGAATTTTCCCGGACGAAATAAATATACTTTGCCTTGCGTTTTTTTGTTATTACTATCGGAGTTTTTTTGAGAATCTAATATAGTAATTTGTTCAAAATCTGCCGTCCAAGTGATAGTAGTTTTCAGAAAATTTTGCAATAATAATTCTTTATTTTCTTTTGTTATTATCGGTTCAGAATTTGCAATACTAATAATATTGTTATTTATATTTAAATTTGTATTAAAATAACAATTACTAATAAAAATTATTAAACTTATAAAAACAATAAAAATAAATTTACTAAATATATTTTTTCTATAAAAAAAAGTATAAATCTCGTGGAAATTTTGCATTATGTTAATCTCATTTATCAAAAATTGTGCGACTTATTTTATTTTATTCTTACTTTATTTACTACATTTTTTTCCGCTTTGTATTTTACGATTTTGCGGAAAAATGTTAGGCGGTTTTTTGTTTTATGTAGTTTTGCCACGCAAAAAAGTAGTATTAAAAAATTTGGAATTATGTTTCCCAAGTTTGAGCGAATCACAACGAAAAATTTTAGCAAAAAAACATTTTCAAGCATTTGCCTGTGCAGTTTTAGATAGATCTTTGGGATGGTGGGCATCACCCAAAAGATTAACAAAAATTCTCAAATTAGGCGGAGAAGGTGTGGCAGATTTGGAAAACGCAATCCAGCAAAAACAGCCGATAGTAGTATTAGCGCCTCATTTTATAGGATTAGATGCTGCTGGAACTATTTTGTCTATGAAATACCATTTTAGTAGTATGTTTTCTAATCAAAAGAATGAAATTCTAAACAAAGTTTTATATAACGGCAGAATGCGATTTCACGAACCGGTTTTGATGTCAAGGCAAGATGGATTGCGAAAAATCGTAAAAACGCTAAAACAAGGAATTCCGTTTTATTATTTGCCGGATATGGATTTTGGGCGTAAAGAATCTATTTTTGTGCCGTTTTTTGGTATTGCAACGGCGACAACTCCGGCGTTGGTGCGACTTTGTCAGATGACCAAAGCCAAAGTAATTCCGTGCATAACGCGGCAAATTGCCGATGGTTACGAAATCACATTGGAAAAAGCGTGGGAAAATTTTCCGAGCGAAAATGCTGATAAAGATACTTTGTTATATGAAAATACGGTGGCAATGAATAAATATATAGAAAGTAAAATTTTGACTATGCCGGAACAATATTTTTGGTTGCATAAACGCTTTAAAACGCGTCCAGAAGGCGAAGAAAGTTTTTATAAAAAATAGTCAAAAAATAACAAATTTCCACGAGAAATTCAAAAAATTTTTTGTAATAATCCTTTTTAGTTTAGTTTTTATACTACTTTATAATGAAAACATAAAAATTATAAAAAATAATCAAAAAATATTATGTTATTTTTAGAAAATTTGATAGAACAACGTATTCAACAAGCCGAACAAAATGGCGATTTTCAAAACTTGCCATCAACAGGAAAACCGCTGAATTTTGACGATAATTTATTCGTTTCACCAGAACAGCGGCTATACAATTACGTGCTGAAAAATTCCGGAATGCTCCCAAATGAAATCACTATACGCAAACGCATTTTTGAAATAAAACGCAAAATAGATGAAATCAAACAGCATAACGATAACTATAAAAATGACAAAAGTTATAAATTATTACGCTACGAATTGACTAATTTGTTATTACAACTAAATACATAATTTCTATAATACTTTTTTATTATTTTTTTTATGATAGAGTTTGATTTATCACTTTTTCAACGCTGGTTGAGTTTGTTCGCTTTTCCGCTATCAAGAATTTTCGGATTTGTAGCGTCCGCTCCGATTTGGGCGACCGGCGGTTTGCCAAAACAAATTCGCTTGATGCTCGGTTTGTCTATGGTTTTATGCTTGGCTCCGGTGATTCCGGAAACGCAAATCCCGAACATAAATCCGGCAAGTGGGCACGGCTTGGAAATCTTGGCGACGCAAATGTTAGTCGGCATTTGTATGGGGCTTTCCGCCAGAATTATTTTTGCCGCCGTGGATGTCGCCGGTGAATATATCGGCTATCAAATGGGCTTGGGATTTGCCACGTTCTACGATCCGATTGATTCGGCACAAACGCCGGTGATGGCGGAATTATTGACCTTGATAGGAATTTTGTTATTTTTGGCGTTCAACGGACATTTAATGTATGTTTTAACGCTTTCCAAAAGTTTCACAATAATTCCTGTGAGTGATTTTGCTAATACTTTTGGCGTAAAAAACTTTGCTCATTTGGCTAACTTGGGGAGCATAATGTTCAGCTTGGGTTTGTCCTTATGTATGCCGGTTGTGATAACGCTGTTGGTTTTTAACGTAGCGTTGGGCGTTTTGACCAGAGCATCGCCGCAGTTAAATATTTTCGCCTTAGGTTTTCCGATAACTTTGCTCGGCGGATTTATCTTAATGTGGTTCAGTATGCACACGATGATGCCGTTTATGGAGCATATATTCAGCGTTTTGGTAGATAGCATTTTGGCATTTATCAATCCAAACGTAGTGACGGTTCCGGTGGCGAAATAAAAATAAAAAATAAAAAAATTTTTCCACGAGAAATCTCAAAAAATTTTTGGGAAATCTCGTGGAAAATTTGTTTAATTATTTGTTTTTATTTTTTGTTTATTTTTTGTTTATTTTTTAACTTGCAGATTTTCTACCGCGTTTTGCCGGAGTTTTTTTAGTTTCCTCTACGGCAACCAAAGCGGTCAAAACTTCCTGATTTTGTTCTGCTGATTGCGGAACATTTTCCGGAGCTGATTTCACGGAACCGCCGATTTTGTCTAATGTTTTGCTGGTCACGGTGAGCGCTGCGTTCACGTTGGCTTGAGTAACTTCGTCAATTTTTTCAGATGCTTTATTCAAACCGTTGAAAGCGTCGTTCGCCATTTGAATTGACGATTTAATCGCCGTTGTGGCTGTGCGTCCGCCGAGCGGTGCATATGCCAAAGAGCGTTCCACAAAGCGTCCCATTTTTTCGGAAGAATCTTGTAATTCTTGCTCAAATTTTTCGGACAATTTGCTTTTTACTTCGCTGCCGATTTCCATCGCTTTGCGAGTGTATTCCACGCTGTTTTCCAACGCCGGATGTAAAAATACCATCACTTGGGAATTTTTGTCATTTTTGATGCCCGAATTGCTCATCATTCCGGTTATAGACGACAAAGCAACTTCTAAGACATTTCTAGCAGTAGAAATATTCAAACCGATAAAACGTTCAACGCCATTAAAAGTCGTGTTGAAGCAATATTCAGCGAGATTTAATTGCTGTCTGATAGCACTTGCGATATTTGAGGACGGCAAATTTATCGGCTGATTTGATAACAAATTGAATTTGTTAAACGCATTTTTGAAGTCAAAATCAGCAAAATTGAGATTGAAATTGAAATCAGCAAACGCATTATTTTTATCTTTGAGAGAACTAAAAGGATTGAAAGGATCGTTAAACATAAATTTTGTGAATTTATAAATTTGTAAATTTTTTAGTTTTTTAGTTGTTTAGTTTTTTAGTTAATTTCTTTAATTTTTATTTATTTTTTGTTTTTGTGAGTTGCGTATTTTACTACTTAAAATTTGTTTTATGTTGCAGTGCAACAAAAAATTTTTGTTTTATGTTGTTTTCAAAATAAATTTGCAAAAATACCACGAGAAATCTAAAAAAATTTTTGGAAATCTCGTGGAAAAGTTTTGAAAATTCAAAAAATTTTTAAAAACTAATTTTTACTTCAAAATTTGAATTTGCGTTTAAATTTACGCTTTGCAAAATTTTTTCTCTGAACTCTTCCATATAATTTTTTGATAACAATTTAATTTTTACGCCATCTTGTTGATAAGATTTGCGATTTGGAGCATATAACAAAATGCCTTTCAGATTATTTTTTTTATCATTACTTAAAGCATTTTTTATGCAATTTATATACATATTTTGTTGAGTTTCTGTTGGGATATTGTTATCAAATTCAAACCAACAAGTTTGAATCCAAGTTGGCGAAAGTTCTAAACATTTTTGCAGATTTTTTGATATATTTTCTGCATTAAAATTTACTTTATTTATTTGCTTCATAGAATCATCAAAACGATCAATTTTGAACCATACTTCGCCGTGATTTTTGCCAATCAAACTTATAGCGTTTTGCACTTCACTTTTATATAAAAAACTGCCGTTAGTAATTAAACGTAGCGGAATTTTTTGCGTTAATAAATTATATTTATGCATACTATTTAAAACAATAGTAACAATTTCAGAAAAATTTGATGTAGCGGTTGGTTCGCCATCTCCGGAAAATGCCAAATCAACAATCTTTTGATGATCTTTATCTGCATTATTTTTTAAAAAATCTCCGTTAATTACTTCATTTAAAAAATAATTTAACTCCTCTTGAAATAAAGTTAAATTTATACTTTCTGGATTTCCGCGTTGTAAATTTTCTACTTGACAATAAACACAAGCCCAGTTACATTTTCTGTTGATGTTTAAATTTATGCCAACAGAAATTCCACCAGCACGGCGTGATAACACCGGATAAATATAAGTTAAATTTGCAGCATCACGCTGATGATTATAAACGTCTAACATTTCAATAAACTATCTAACAATAACTGCGTTGAAGAGTCCAAATTATTAAATACTTCATCATTTTTTGTATTGTTTTTATCTTTAAAAAACGGCAAAATTTTTCCGGCTAAATGCTTTCCTAATTCTACGCCCCACTGGTCAAAGGAATTCAAATTCCATAACACGCCGAGACAAAAAACTTTATGCTCATATAAAGCCAACAACTGCCCTAACACAAACGGCGTGAGTTCCGGCAAAATCAACGTCGTAGATGGTTGATTGCCTTTAAAAGTGCGATACGCCAACAAATCATCACTAATTCCATATTTTTTAGCTTCATCGGCGGTTTGTCCGAACGCCAACGCTGCAGATTGTGCCAAGCAATTTGCTAACAAAATATTTTGATGTTGCTGTAAATGTTGTGAATTTTTATTTTTGCTATCCGTTATAAATTCTGGAAAATCCGATTTTTTTACGCAAATAAAATCCGATGCAACAATTTGTCCGCCTTGATGCAATAACTGAAAATACGAGTGCTGCCCGTTAGTTCCCGCCGTTCCCCAAACTATCGGCGACGTGGCAAAATCTACGATTTGGGCATTTCTATCGACGGTTTTGCCATTACTTTCCATTTCTAACTGCTGCAAATATCGCGGAAAGCGAGTTAGTGACTGCGAATACGGAAAAACGGCAAAACTCGGAGCGTTCAAAAAATTAGTATTCCAGACACTCAATAAAGCCAAAGTTAGCGGCAAATTTTTATCCAAATCGCTATGAATAAAATGCTCGTCCATATCATTTGCTCCAGCGAGAAAATCTGCAAAATGCTTTTTGCCTACCGCCAACAAAATCGGCAGACCAATCGCTGACCACAAAGAAAAACGACCGCCGACCCAATCCCAGAACTCAAAGACATTTTCCGGCGGAATTCCAAATTTCTGCGTTGCTTCAATATTTGTAGAAACCGCTACAAAATGCTTTTTAACGATTTCATTTTCATTTTCCACGAGATTTCCAGAAAAATTTTTAGATTTCTCGTGGAAAAAATTCAAAATCCACGCTTTGGCGGATTCTGCGTTTCGCATAGTTTCTTGCGTGGTAAAAGTTTTGCTTTCCACGATAAAAAGCGTGGTTTCAGGGTTTAGCGAAGTTAATTTTTTGACTAAATCGGCACTATCAACGTTGGAGACAAAATGTAATTTGACTTGCGGCAGATGTAACGCCGACAACGCAATTACTACCATCCGCGTTCCCAAATCCGAGCCGCCGATTCCCAAGCTAACGATATTTTTGATAGCTTTTCCGGAATGACCTTTCCAAGTTGCGTTATGAATTTGGTCAGCAAAATTTTCCATCCGTCGCAGAACGTTTTTGACTTCCGGCGGAGCGTTATTTCCAGCCCGTAATTTAATATGTCCAACCGCACGATGTTCGGTGTGATTGATTTTTTCGCCGTTGAGCATTTTTTGGATCCACGTTTGGATTTGCATTTGATCGGCGAAATTGCGTAATAATTGCAAAGTTTTAGCGGTGATGCGTTGTTTGCCAAAATCTAAGATCAAACCGTTGTGCTGTAAGCAGAAATTTTGCTGATAATTTTGGCGATATTTTTGGAATAATTCGCGTAAATGCAAGGGTTTAATAAATTCGGAATGTTCGTTTAATTGTTGCCAAGAATAGTTATTTTTATACATATTTGTATTTTTGTATTTTTGTATTTTCTGTATTTTTGTATTTGCGTAAAAAAATTTTTCCACGAGAATTCTAAAAAAATTTTTGGGAAATCTCGTGGAAAAATTGTTTTTTATGTTTATTTTTGTTTATTTTTGTTTATTTTTGTTTTTATTTTTTTACATTGTTTCTGGACAACTAACCCCGAGAATTTTCATTGCATTTTTTATCACTATTTGCACTGCGGAAATCAACAGTAACCGAGCATTTTGTTCCGCTAAATTTTCCGACAAAATTCGCGTAGAGTTATACCAAGCGTGAAATTCTGCTGCTAAATTTTTGGCATAAAAAGCAATCTGATGCGGTGCCAAATCTCGGGCAGCAGTTTCTATAACTTCCGGAAAACGTAATAAACAATCACACAAAGCCAAATCTTTTTCGGAAGTAATATATTTTTCTAAATTTGCCAAATTTTCGGCGTCGGCAATTTTTATCTCTACATTTGCCTTTTTCAGCGACGAAGCAATCCGAGCATAAGCGTATTGAATGTAATAAACCGGATTATCGCTGCTTTGCGATTTTGCCAAATCAAGGTCAAAATCTAAATGCTGGTCGGATTTACGCATTACATAAAAAAATCTACAAGCATCGTTACCGACTTCCTTGCGTAAATCTCGTAGCGTGATAAATTGCCCAGAACGCGTAGACATTTGAGCTTTTTCGCCATTTCTATACAACACGGCAAATTGTACCAAAGCGATAATCAAATTTTCTGCGTTGAGATTTAACGCTTTCAAAGCACCTTTGACGCGTGAAATATAACCGTGATGGTCGGCTCCCCAAATATTTATCATTTTGTCATAGCCGCGTTGGAATTTATTTTTATGATAAGCGATATCAGAGGCGAAATAAGTATAAATTCCGTTATCTCGCTGGACGACGCGATTTTTTTCGTCGCCAAAATCGGTAGATTTGAACCATTTTGCATTATTTTCGGCGACATAAATATTGCCGTTTTGAGTTAATAAATCAATGCAATTTTGGACTTCATTATTTTGCATTAAAGATTTTTCAGAAAACCAGTTATCAAAAGTTACACCAAATTCTTGCAGATCGTTTTTACAATCATCAAGTTGCTCGGTTAGCACAAATTTATGCAAAATTTCATAATTATTTTTGCCTAAAATTTGCTTGGCTTTGCTGATATATTGATCCAAAACAATTTCATTGTTATCTTTGTTATCCGGCGAGAATTTTCCTAAATCTTGCAAAAAATTTTCAATGAAATTTTTATTGATATTTTCGGTAAAAAATTTTGGATTTCTCGTGGAAAATTGTTCCGCCATAATTTTTACATAATCACCTTGATAGGCGTTTGGCGGAAAATCTATGGCATTTGGAAAATGCACTTCCACACAACGCAACAGCGTAGAAATTGCCAAAATATCCATTTGCCGACCGGCATCATTTACATAATATTCGCGATCCACATCAAAACCGGCAAACTCTAACAAATTTGACAGCGAAGCACCGTAAGCGGCACCACGTCCGTGACCAACGTGCAAAGGTCCTGTCGGATTCGCGGAAACAAATTCCACGAGAATTTTTTGATTTTTTTTGGCGGATTTACCAAAATTTTCCTTTTCATTTAACACTTTGGAAATGATGCTCAATTTGCTGGTGGCTTTGCATTTGAAGTTGATAAAACCGGCACCGGCAATAGAAATATTTTCAATAAAGTTTAAATTTGGATTTTGCTGCTGAATTTGCTGAATTTTATTGATTAAATCGTTAGAGATTTCTTGCGGTTTTTTGCGGAGAGTTTTCGCTAATTTCATAGCCAAATTCGTAGCAAAATCGCCGTGTTCTGGATTTTTTGGGCGTTCTAACAAAATGCTGATTTGATTATTATTTTGCGAATTTTGTGAATTTTGCGAATTTTGTGAATTTTGTTCGTGCAAAATTTGATTTAAAACTTGTTGCAATAAATTTTGTAATTGAGTTTTTTGGTCTGCCATAATTTTTGATTTTTTGATTTTTTGATTTTTTGATTTTTTGATTTTTTGATTTTTTAATTTTGTATTTTTGTAAATATTTATAAAAATTTCCACGAGAAATCTCAAAAAATTTTTGGGAAATCTCGTGGAAATATTGTTAATTGCGTTTGTATAGTTTTGTAATCTGGCGGAGACGGAGGGATTCGAACCCTCGATACAAGGTTTGCTCGTATGCTTCCTTAGCAGGGAAGTGCCTTCGACCACTCGGCCACGGCTCCAAAATTGAATAAAATAAGTTGCGAATTATAATTAGTTTTGATATTTTGTCAAGCAAAATTTTGCGGCAAATTTCATAAATCACTATAAATAATGCGTCCGTCAATGATTGTTAATTTGACTTTACCGTTCAGAGTTTCATTGAAAAACGGCGTATTTTTTCCACGAGATTTCAGATTTTTTTCACAGATTTGCCACGCTTCATTCTCGTCAAACAAGCATAAATCAGCATTTCCGCCGATATTCAATGTGCCAAGATTTTGCAGATTTTTCTCAGAATCATCATTGACCGCCGTGCGAATTATTTTCGCCGGAATTGCCGTGATTTTCTTGATGGCTTCTAACAACGAAACCTGATTCTGTTTTGCCCATAACAAAGTCAGCGGCAACAATAATTCTACACCAGATGCTCCGGCTTTGGCTTCTCCAAACGGCAATAATTTATTTTCTGCAGAAATCGGCGTATGGTCAGAAGTTATGGCAACATTATCATTGTTGATGATGGCTTTATTCAAACTTTGGCGGTCATTTTCGCTACGTAACGGCGGCACAAATTTGGCGTTAGTATCAAAATAATTTATATTGTTTTCGGTCATCAACAAATGGTGAATATTTACATCGTAAGTAATATTGTTTTTATATTCATTTTGTTGCAAAATTTCTACGCCTTTGGCAGTAGATAATCGCATAAAATGCAGTTTTACGTTGGTTAATTTTGCTAATTCCAGCAGAGTTAGCAAGGAAATAGTTTCCGCTGCTACCGGAATTGCAGCTAAACCCAAACGCGAAGCAATCAAACCATCGTGAGCAAAGCCGTTTTGTGATAAATAAAAATCTTGCGGCTGATACCAAACACAAAATCCGAACGTAGCGGCATATTGCAAAGTTCGCAGCAAAGATTGCGTATCAATAATCGGACGATTTGCTTGTGAAAATGCTATGCAGCCAACTTTTTTCAGTCCGGCGAGTTCGGCTAATTTTTTACCTTCCAAACCAAGCGTCAAAGCTCCGAGCGGAAAAACTTTGGTTTTTTTGACGTCTTTGGCACGATGAATCAAACGGTCTGCTAATTCTGGTTCATCCAAAGGTGGCGTGGTATCAGGCGGAACAACTAACGTGGTAATTCCTCCGGCGGTGGCGGCGGCCAATTCAATTTCTATGCTGTTTAATCTCGCCGACAAATCAATCAAGCCCGGACAAGCAATCAAACCGTCGGCTTGAATAATTTTATCGGCGGCGAAATTTTTTTTACTGCTATCCAAAACGATATCAAAAATTTTGCCGTTAGCAATATAAATATCAGCATTATTTGCGTCAATATTCTTGCTTGGATCAAGCAAACGCACATTTTTTATAAGAATATTCATAGCAATTTTTTTAGTTAAAAAATTTTATTTTTTTACTTTTTATTTTTTTATAAAAACAAAATCCCAAACGCCGTGACCGAGTTTTTCTCCACGTAATTCAAATTTAGTTTTTGGACGAAAAAAAATATTTGATTTCTCGTGGAAATTTGGCAGATTTTGTAAATTCTGCAAATTTTCAAAATTATCATTTTCCGCAAAAACATTTTGCATATGTTCGGCGTATTCTTGCCAGTCGGTCGCCAAATGCACAAATGCCTTAGTTTTTAATTTTGGCAAAATCAAATCCAAAAATTTTTCGTTAATCAAACGCCGCTTATGATGCCGTTTTTTATGCCACGGATCCGGAAAAAATATGTTGATTCCGTCCAAAGAATTTTCCTCCAGATTTTGTAACAATTCCAAAGCGTCACCGCAAAAAATTTTGATATTTTGCAGATTTTTCTCGGCGATTAGTTTGCATAAAGCTCCAACGCCGGGCAGATGCACATCACAAGCGATATAAGCGTTTTGCGAAAAATTTTCGGCGATTTCAGCGGTTGCATTTCCCATTCCGAAGCCGATTTCTAAAATTAGATTGTCAAAATTTTTTGCGAAAATCTCGTGGAAATTTTGCAGATTTTGCAAATCATTTTTTAATTCAACTTGCGGAAAAGTTTCTTGCAAATGCTTTTCTTGAGCGATAGAAATTCTGCCGTTACGTCGCACAAAACTACGAATCGGACGTAAAAATTTTTCCTTATCGTTATCTTTATCTTTGCCTTTGTCTTTGTCTTTGTCTGGAATCATTTGCCGATTAAACCTTGTGTTGGCGATGATGGATCTGCGGAATAAAATTTGCGTGGCATACGTCCGGCTAAAAATGCATCTCTACCGGACTGGACTGCTAATTTCATAGCATTTGCCATCAATACCGGATTTTTTGCGTTGGCAATCGCTGTATTCATCAAAACGCCGTCACAGCCGAGTTCCATTGCAATTGTTGCATCAGAAGCCGTGCCAACTCCGGCATCAACAATCACCGGAACTTTGCTTTGATCTATAATCAAACGCAAATTATACGGATTGATAATTCCCATTCCCGAGCCAATTAGTGAGGCAAGTGGCATAACGGCAACGCAGCCGAGATTTTCTAAAATTTTGGCTTGAATCGGGTCGTCGGCACAATAAACCATTACCTCAAAGCCGTCTTTGACTAAAATTTCGGCGGCTTTCAGAGTTTCCGGCATATTTGGAAATAAAGTTTGCGAATCGCCCAAAACTTCTAATTTGCATAAAGCGTGTCCGTCCAAAAGTTCCCGAGCCAAACGTAAAGTGCGAACAGCTTCGTCGGCAGTAAAACAACCGGCGGTGTTGGGCAAAATAGTGTATTTATCCGGCGTGATGAAATCTAACAAATTTGGCTGATTTTTGTCCTGTCCGATATTTACGCGGCGGATGGCAACCGTGACAATTTCCGCTCCGGATGTTTCAATAGCGTTTTTAGTTTCAGCAAAATCTTTATATTTGCCGGTGCCAACCAACAAGCGAGAATTATAAATTTTGTTAGCAATAGTTAAATTATCGTTAGCGTTCATAGTATTTGTTTTTATTTGTATGGTAAAAATGAAAAAATTCCACGAGATTTTAAAAATAATTTTTGATTTCTCGTGGAAAAAATTATTTTTAATTACTTATAAATAATGCTTTAATTTGAGTTTCTATATTTTCAATCGGTTCCAAATTATTTATTTGTAAAGTTAATTTATAGTTTGCAGTATTACCAGGATTCATTGCGACTAATTGCTTTTCTTTATTATCAACTTTTAAATAAAATTTGCGTTCCTTATGGTTATAAATTTTATTTCCAGATACTATTTTAAAATAAGCAGCGTTCGCAGTTAAACCTAAACAAATAATATATTTACAATTATAATTTGGATTTATACCATTAAATTGCAAACTATTATTTTTTAAACCTTTTCTGGCAGTTTTTATTTCAATTTTAGTTTCTTCATTATCATCTAAACAAATATCAAATTCATTGTGAATAACATCGCCAAAATCTTTCATTTTGATGTTTAGTTTTGTAAAAATTTTTTTGATCAATCGTTCTCCAATTTGTCCGATAGCATTACCTTCTAACTCGTTAATTTTATCAAAAATTCCTTGTTCTTTGTATTTATTTAATTCGTTATATTTATTATCAATAATTTCTTTTAAAATAGTATTTATTTCATTGATATTGCTTATAATTATTATCCTTCAAAAGTTTATAAATATGTGATTTTCCAATATGAAAACAGCCATTAGTTGCAGGAGTTGAATATTGTTTCCAATCAGCATTTAAAAATAAGTTATCTAACTGATTTTTCAAAATTGAATTATTCAAAATTTCATCATTGTAAATAATGGCAATTCCGCTTTTGTATTTAACTTTTTCAAAGCAATCTACGACAAAATTTTCCTTAAAAAATGTAGAACTTAAATAAAAATTTGCCTTTTTATTAAAAATATATTCTTTGCCACATTCTCGGTTTTTTGCCAAACTTACGGTTATAACTTTCAACAATTTATTAAAAGGTTCTGCATTTTGTTTTGTTGTTTTATACCAATTAAAATTGTTGGTTTCTAACGTTTCATTTTTATAGTTTTTGCTATATATTTGAAAGCAACATTTTACATCTACTTCTTTATTATTTTTTGGAATAATAAAACTATTTTTAGGCAAAATTTCCTCGTGAAGTAAATGCAAATTTTTTGGTATTCTATAACGAATAGATCCTTTGCCGACGCTGGTAAAAAACATAGGCAAAATAAAGGCAATAAAATCTGCATTTTGAGCGTGTTTTATGAATTCTAATGCTAAAACTCCACGATGTCCAAACGGTGGATTTCCGATAATAATAAAAGGTTTATGTTTTGGCAATTTATATTTTAGAAAATCACTTTTTATAACATTGTAATTATTACTATAAACATTATTATTTTCGTTAATATTTATATCAATTCCGATAACATTAGCATTATTTTTTGGTAATAGATTTAAAAAAGCTCCGTTGCCAAAACTTGGTTCAATCCAAATGTATTTATCAAAAATATTTTGCATATTAGTATTTTTAGTATTTTCATTTTTGATAATTATTTGGCAAAATTTTTTATATAAATAATCCGAAATTTCTGGTTTAGTAAAATATTCATCTAACTTATTTTTTTTGTTATATTTCATTGTATTTTTATTAACATAAAAATATGTAGTTGCATTATTAGATTGAATATTTTCATCAACAAAATTTAATGATAAATTCATAGATTTATAAAAATATATTTCTCGTGGAAAATTTTACGTTTGTGTGCAGCCAATAGGTTTTTTATTATGATTTTTTATAAAGTTATTTAATATTATGTTTTCAGCTTTTTTGCTCGGAGGATAACTATCGGTGAAAGTTTGTCCGAATATAGTATAAGTTGGCTTCGGCGGAAAGTAAGCAAATACTTTAATAACTTTGTTTAAATTCAAAAAACTTTGTAAAACAAAATAATTAGTCGTGGAATTAGTTCCGCTAATTCTATACTCAACTTTTCCGCAATTATAACTTTGAACTCGCTTTTTGATATTAGTAATGGATTGCCCGATTTTGAATATTTTATTTTGGATAACAAAAACATAAACAAAACCTTCGTCATTACATTTTTGTTCGTCAATAACTTCAATAGTAACTTTTTCTAATTCTTTGTTAGGAATTAAATTACAAATATGTTCAAAATGTTGTTTATATTCAAAGTCATCAAAGTTAATTTCATTATTTAATTCATCAATACTTTTGATGGGAATAATATTTTTATTCTTTGTTTTTGCCATTATATTTAGGTTTTATTTTTTATTTTTATAATATTGTTGATTAAAGTTATTTATAAAATCATTTTCTTGCGGAGTTAGTTGATTAAAGTTATTTATAAAATCATTTTCTTGCGGAGTTAATTCAAAACTATTCCATTTTGGAAAGTTTTGTAAAACTCGGACATTATTAAAATTTCCATAGCGTGTAATATTATTTAAAAATTTATAAATAGGTTGTTCTAATTCAGTTTTTATTTGTTCAGCTTGAGCTTTATTTTCGCAGCGAATAAATGCAATAGATTGCGTCATTCCACAATTATCTATAAATACCTGAAATTGATTAGTCAAAGACAAAAAAACTTTATAACCATTTTGATAAATATGTGCTTGTTTTGAATAAATGATTTGTGTAGGAGTATGAATTATTTTATATTTGAATTCATCATTTTTGACATTACTTAAATATTGTTTTTTTGTAGTTTTATGTAAATTTGAACTTGTTTGAATATTATATTTTGGTAAAGATTTATTATTGATAGTTTTATTTAAAATACTACGAACAATTTCAGAATAATATAAAGGAATAAATGATGAATTTTTATCTAAAATTACATTCTGTAAATCGTTTTTAAAAACATAATTATTATTTACTAAAAAAGGTTTAGTATTGTCTATTTTTTGCAATAAAAACCAAGTGAAAGATGAGCCAACATTTTTGAAATATTTTTTTGCTCCACCAATATCTAAATATAAAAATTGATAATTACTTAATAACTTTGGTAGAATATTTCTATCGGAAAAACTCATCCAATTATTTGGGACTACAAATAAAATATAGCCACCTTTTTTAGTTATTTGTAATGCTTTAAAAATGAAATCACGTGACAAGTTATGATTTTTACTAACTCGTTTGTCATTAGAATTATTAAATTTTGCATAAGGAGGGTTAGAAACGACTAAATCAAATTTGTCATTTTCATTGCTATATATTTCATTGAAAGTTAAAAAATCTTGTGTAGTCAAATTGATATTTTTACCAAAATAATCATAAACGTTGGCAATTCTTTTAGGGTTTATTTCATTAAAATATAAATTACTCAACGGAGTTTTTAAGGCAATATAAGCAAAAAAATTTCCATTACCACAACAAGAATCTAAGATTTTTAAATTACTTTGTTGCCAAAAATTTTCAGGGATAGAATCCACCATTTCTTTAACACAATCCATCGGAGTGCAAATATCATTTGAATTAACAAAATGGCTTTTGTCCATGTTTAAATTATCAAATTTTTGCCTGATTAAATCAAAATTAGTTAATAGCATTTTTACGAAAATTTTTTATAATTTTTATTACTATTTTACATAGTTTTCCACGAGATTTCTAAAAAATTTTTTGGGTTTCTCGTGGAAAATTTTAAAAATTTTTTAATAAATTTATACTATCTTTTTTTGCGTAATTCTCTACGAATTGCGGTTATATTTCTTTGATGGCGTTCTATTTTATTGCGATAATTTATCTTTTCTTCTACGGAAATTTTATCATTATAAACAGCCAATTCGCTTTCGGCTTTTTTCAATGCTTCTAACTCGTAAAGTAATTCTTGATTCAAAATAAAATTTCTATCATTATCGCGATTTTTTTGAGTTTGGGGACTAATTTTTGGATACTCAGTTTTGTTGTGGTTAGTGAAATTATTTTCATAACTATAAACACTATTATTTGAGTTGTTGTAGTTATAAAAATTATTGTAATTATTAGTAATATTGTTTTTAGATTTTGTTCTTACTACTGACGCAACTTCTGTATTTTTATTATTATTGTGATTAGCGGCAGTATTTTTATTTTTAGTATGAGTGTTATTTGTAGCAGTATTTTTTTTGATTTTTTTATAAATAATAGGTTGGCAACTTTTGTTAATTTTGCGGTTAGAAATAACTTCAGTGCCATTGTTGATACATTTATAAATAACACTTTCGCTACTTGATGATTGTGCAAAAATACAATTACTAACTAATGCAGAAACTATAAAAATTGAAAGATTTTTTATTGACATAATACATATTAAAACTACTATTAAAATTACAATTAAAATTACGATTAAATATAATAAAAAAATGATTTAAAAAATAACTATTACTATCAATTACTATTGCTTATTTTCTACTTTGTATAAAAAAGCAAATAAAGAAGGTAAAAATAACAAAGTCAAAGCCGTTGCGATTATTAAACCTCCCATAATTGCGATTGCCATTGGCCCAAAAAAATCGTTTCTGGATAATGGTATCATTGCTAAAACTGACGATAAAGCGGTCAAAATTATTGGACGAAAACGTCTTACTGATGATTCAATTATTGCTTCATAAAGTGTGCTTCCTTTTAAACTATCTTGGTGAATTTGATCTACTAATATAACTGAATTTCGCATAATCATTCCAAATAATGAAATAATTCCTAATAACGCCATAAAACCTAATGGTGCTTGAAATAGTAATAAAAATAAAACTACGCCGATTATACCTAACGGAGCGGTAAAAATCACCATAAGTAAATGTTTAAAATTTTGTAATTGTAGCATAAGTAAAGTCACAACTACAAACACAAAAATAGGTATTCCTTTCATTACTGAACCTGATCCTTTGTTAGATTCTTCAACACTACCACCGATTTCAATACTATAACCATTTGGCAACTGCAAACTATTTATTTTGCTTTGCAAACTATCAACTATTGTTGCAGGTAAATAACCTTCTTGCAAATTTGCTCTGATAGTTATAGTTGGCAAACTATTTCGCCGCCAAATAATACTTGGTTCAAAATTCAAGTCTATTTTTGCGATGTCAGACAAATATACAAAATTTAAATTACTATTTTGACTACTATTTTGATTACTAACGGGAATTTTAATATTATTCAAATTTACTAAATTTTCATTAGTAATAAAATTAGTATCATTATTTTTGTTAGTATTTATACCACGCAAAACAATCGCAACACTACGCTCATTTTCGCGAAAAGTTGTGATATTTAAACCTTGCAAATTCATAGTAATAAAATTTGCAACATCACTCGGAGATAAATTTAATTGCCGTATTTTATGATAGTCCAAACTTACTTTTACTTGTTTAGACAAATCCATCCAATTAAAGTTTATATTATAAATTTTATCATTTTGTCGCAAAATTTCGGCTATACTTTGTGCAATTTGCCGCACTTTATTAGCATCTTCGCCAGAAACTCTATATTGAATCGGATAACCAATAGGCGGACCATTTTCAATTTTTGTTGAATTTATACGGGCAAAATTTTCGCCACTTAAATTATATTCTGCAATGCGTTTTAATAATTTATCTCGTGAATTTTTGTTATTACAATAAATAATAAATTGACTTAAATTACTATTTTCTAATTGTTGATCCAAAGCCAAAAAATAGCGTGGCAAACCGCTTCCTATATAAACAGCATAATGCTGAAAATCATTATATTTTTTCTGATCCTTATATAAAAAATCAATAAATTTTTGAGTTTCTTTTTTGGTTGCTGTTAATGATGCTCCGTCTGCCAAACGTAATTCTACATTTAATTCTGGGCGATTAGAATCTGGGAAAAATTGTTTTTCTACGAATTTTAAGCCCCATAAAGAAATAAAAAATAAAGCAATAGTTATTAAAATTACTAATTTTCTATAATGAATACAAAATTTTAATACTTTGCGAAAATTTTGATAAAAATTTGTTTTATAAATATCTTTTTCAACATTATCATTTTTGTTATTACTATTTTTAAAACTATTTTCAATACTAATTTTGCTACTAATTTTATTACTAAACTTATTAAAAATTTTGCTAATAAGTATATTTTTAAAATTATTTTTGTCTTTACTTGTTATTTTATCTGGCAACAAATAAAACCCCAAAAATGGAATTACTATCACCGCAGAAACCCAAGAAATTGCCAACGCTGTAGCATTTACTGAAAAAAATGCTGATGCATATTCTCCAACATTAGATTGTGCCAACGCAATAGGTAAAAAACCAGCCACTGTTGCCGCTGTTCCACATAACATCGGAAACGCTGTGCTTTCATAAGCAAACGCCGCCGCTTTTAATTTATCCCAACCGCTTTCCATTTTTACTAACATCATTTCTATGGCGATAATTGCATCATCAACTAACAAACCTAATGCTAAAACTAATGCTCCCAACGATACTTTATGCAAACCTATATCAAAAATATACATTCCCAAAAAAGTTGTTGCTAATACTAATGGAATTGACAAAGCAACTACAAAACCTGTTTTGAAACCTAAACTAAAAAAAGTAACTGCCAAAACTACTATTACTGCTTCAAAAAGTGCGTTAGTAAAATTACCAACTGAATTCGTCACAGCTATATGTTGATTTGCAATAGTATTCAAATCAACTCCGAGCGGCAAAGTAGTTTTTAATTCCGCAATTTTATTATCTAAATCTTTGCCTAACTTAATAATATCTCCGCCTTTTTGCATACTTATTCCGATGGCGATAGCATTAACAGGAATTGCGTTTTTTGTTGCATATTTAACCCTTACATTTTCCGGATTACTAATCGTTCTATGTATAGTTGCAATATCTCTCAAACGCAAATTATGCGAACCGATATTTATAATAGTATTTTTGATTTTTTCTACGCTTTGATTATCAAAATCGTTATTTAATTTTATAAATAATCTATCACCTTGACTTTCTATAAAACTTCCATAAGTTTTAAAATTTTGTTCTTGAATCGTTTTATAAATAATACTTATAGGAATATTTAAACTTGCCAAATATTGGTTATCAAAATCTATATAAATAGTTTCATTTTGAACTCCAAATAACTCAACTTTACTGACTTGCGGAACTTTTAACAAATTATCTCTAATACTTTCTGCGGTATCTTTTAAATAAAAATCATTAGAAAAATTATTACTATTTTTTGCCAAATTATTATCAATAGTCAAAGCATAAATATGCCCAAAAACATCTCCAAACTCATCATCAAAAAATGGGCCGCTAACGCCTTCTGGGAATGTATGTTTTATATCGCCGATTTTCTTTCTAATTTGATAAAAAGTGTTATTTATTTCGCTTTTTGGAATGTCTTCTTTTGCTGTAAAAATAATCGTAGATTCACCATTTTTAGAATAACTTGTCAAATATTGCAAATACGGTGTTTCTTGCAATTTCTTTTCTATTTTATCGGTTATTTGTTTTTCAACTTCTTCGGCAGTAGCACCATACCAAAAAGTGCGAATTACCATTACTTTAAAAGTAAATGGAGGATCTTCAGATTGACTTAAAAAATTAAAACTAACAACTCCAGCAATCGCCAACGCTAATATAAAATAAGCAACCAAACTGCGATGTCTTAATGCCCAAGTAGATAAATTGAAATGAGAAATTTTTTCCACGAGATTTTATATTTATTTTTTGATTTTATAATATTTTTATTTTATTACTAACGCCGTTTATTATCATCTTTAATAACATTTATTTTGACTTTTTCATTTTCACTAATCATATTTAATCCGGACAAAATAATAAAATCATTTGCTTTAAAATCTTTCAAAGTTTGAATTACTACGCTTTCATTTTGATAATTTGTATTTATAATTTTTACTTTTTTATACTTCACCAAATTATCATTACTATTTACAATTTTCAAAATTACTTCATTATTCACATCGCCATTATAGTTATCATTATTAAATTTTTGTAAATTTTGCACGGCATTTAATGGAATTTCATAAACATTTTTTGTATTATTATTATTATTATTATTTACATTATTTTTATTAGCATTATTTTTATAAACAAACTTAATTTTTGCATTTTGTCCAAACAAAAAATAAGGTATTTCAGCAAATTTATTTTTCAATTCACTATTTGCAATTTCTATTTTGATTTGATGAGTTTTACTGATAACATTTGCATTTGGAGAAATCTCTTTTAAAGTTCCAAATAATTTTATTTGATTTTCCAAAATACTAATTTCAAATTGCAAATTATCTTTGTTATTTGTCAAATTTTGGATCTGATTTTCCGGAAAATCTACAATTACTTCATAGATATTTTTGCTATTTTTTTGCTTATTTTTTGCTTTACTTTCATCAATTATTGCTAATTTATAAATTGCTTGTCCGGCGGCAACTACTTGCCCAACTTCGGTGAATTTTTGTAAAACTATACTTTTACTATTTTCATTTTTTAATATAGCATATTCTTTTTGATTTGTATTTAATTTTAATTGATTATTGCTATGGTTTAATTGTGCTTGTGCGGCATTTAATATATTTAATTTATTTTCTAACATTGCCGAACTAACGAAATTTTTTTCAGCTAATTTTTTATAACGCAAATAATCATTTTTTGCCGTAATAAAATTACTATTTGCAGTATTTACCGCTGACTTTGCAATATTTTCTGCGAGTATAAAATCTGTTGAATCTAATTTTGCTAATATTTGATTTGCTGATAAAATATCGCCAACTTTCATATCTTGTTGTATGATTTTTCCACCAACTCTAAACGCTGCATTATATTCAATTTGCGGACTAATTATTCCATCAAAAACTATGTTTTGTAATTCATTATTTTTGGCAAAATTTATACTATAATTTGGCAATTTACTAACGGGAATTGTCAAAACATTTCTTACATTTTTGTTAATTTTGCTACTATCACTATTTTTATTACTATTTTTATTACTATTTTCATTACAAGCGATTAAAAATAGACAAAAAAATATACTAAAAAAGCAATAAAAATAAACAAAAATATTCTTAATAAAACGATTTTCCACGAGATTTATAAAAAATTTTTTGCTAAAAATCAAAAGTTGAAATTTGAAAAATAAAAAATAAAAAATTAAAAATTAAAAATTTTATATTTATAATTTGTTGAATATTTAGAAACAAATATTAAAAACAAATAAAAACACAAAATTTTATAAATATTTTTTATGCAAGAAGTAGTTCAAATGAGTATGTTCTCGGTGGTAGTTTTAGTCGCTGTCGCCTTGATTTTTGATTTTATGAACGGCTTTCACGATTCGGCAAACTCCATCGCTACGGTTGTTTCCACACGAGTTTTAAAGCCAGTTCAAGCCGTAACAATGGCGGCTTTATTTAACTTTTTGGCAGTTTTTGTTTTTGGCACCGAAGTCGCCGCTACTATCGGCAAAGGCACGGTCAATTCGGAAATCATAGATTATTTGGTGATTTTCGGGGCTTTATCCGGTGCGATTATTTGGAATATTATCACTTGGTATTTTGGCATTCCCTCGTCGTCGTCTCACGCTTTGGTTGGCGGTTTGATCGGTTCGGCGGTTATCAAAACTGGCGGCTTTTCTGATTTAATTGCTTCTGGAATTCTAAAAATTGTTGCTTTTATCTTTATTGCTCCGTTGTTAGGATTTTTGCTCGGTGGAACGTTGATGATTATTCTTTCTTGGACGTGCCGAAATACGCCGCAACGCGTGGTAGATAAATTTAGCCGCAAATTTCAGTTGCTTGCTTCTGCCGCTTATAGTTTGGGGCACGGCGGCAATGATGCTCAAAAAACTATGGGAATTATTTGGATGATTTTGATAGCCGCTGGTTTATCAACAGCCGAATCACAAATTCCGTTTTGGGTGATTATTTCTTGTAATTTGGCGATTGCTCTTGGCACATTATTTGGCGGTTGGCGGATTGTAAAAACAATGGGAAATCGCATAACCAAACTCAACCAAGCACGTGGAGTTTGTGCGTCTGGAGGCGGAGCGATTACCTTATTTATTGCTACGATTTTTGGGATTCCGGTTTCCACAACGCACACGATTACCGGAGCCATTGCCGGAGTTGGCTCAACTCACGGAAAGCGGCGAGTTCGCTGGGGAACGGCTGGGAATATCATTTGGGCGTGGATTTTAACAATTCCGTGTAGTGCGGTTTTTGCAGCGATTTCTTGGTATATAGGAAAATTTGTGCTGTAACAAAAATACAAAAATACAAAAATACAAAAACGTAAAAAGTATAAAAATATAATTTCCACGAGATTTCCAAAAAATTTTTTAGAATTCTCGTGGAAAATGTTTTCAAAAATATAAAAAAAAAGGATACAAAATGAACGAAAAAACTACGCATTTTGGTTATGAAACTGTCGCCGAAAACGATAAACAACGCCGTGTCGCCGATGTTTTTGATTCGGTTGCCTCGCGTTATGATTTGATGAACGATTTAATGAGCGGCGGTTTGCATCGTTTATGGAAAAAATTCGCCATAGAAAAAGGTAACGTCAGCGTTGGTCATAAAGTTTTAGATGTCGCCGGAGGAACCGGTGATTTGAGTAAAGCGTTTGCCAAAAAAGTTGGATCTAACGGCGAAGTTTGGCTGACTGATATAAATTATCAAATGCTACAACGCGGCAGAAATAATTTGTTGGATTGTGGAAATATAGTCCCAGCCGTGCAGTGTGATGCCGAAAAATTACCATTTTCCGATAATTATTTTGATTGCGTGATTGTAAGTTTTGGGCTACGAAATATGACGCATAAAGACGTTGCGTTGCAGGAAATGACGCGAGTTTTGAAGCCGGGCGGTCGTTTGTTGGTTTTAGAATTTTCTAAAATTTGGCAACCTTTGGCTCCGTTGTATGATTTTTATTCTTTCCAAATTATTCCCAAAATCGGCAAATTTATAACTAACGACGAAGATAGTTATAGATATTTGTCGGAATCAATTCGTATGCATCCAGACCAAGAAACGCTCAAAAAAATGATGGAAAATGTCGGTTTGGAACGCGTAGAATATTTTAATATGACTTTTGGAGTTGTTGCTTTACATAGAGGTTTTAAAAAATTATGAATAACAACAATACTACTGCGTTTAAATTACCTTTATACTGGTTATTTGAATTATCATTGCCAAAAGAATTTTTGACCGATATTGCAATTTATTTTGTCAATCATTTACTAAAAAATAATGGTTTTGCAAATCAAAAATTAAAGCCACATTTAGATAAAACTATTGGCATAAATTTAGGTTCAAATTTTGCAAATCTTATTTTACAAGTAGCAAAAATAGACGAAAATTATGTATTAAAAAAAGAACAAACGTTGTCTGTAACAATGGAACAAACAGACGTTCAGATTATTTTTCCGGATAATTTTTTGACATTATCAAATTTGCCGAACTTGCTACATAAACTAAAATATCAAAAAAATGAATTATTTGCCGAAGTAAAAATCATAGGCAAAGTTGATTTTGCCGAGACCTTATCATTTTTACTAAAAAATTTAAACTGGGATTTAGAAGCCGATATTAGTAATTTTATCGGCGACGTTCCGGCACATTTCTTAGGCGAAATTTTCCGTAAAATATTTACTTTAAATCCGCTGAATTTTTTGAATACTAACGCTATAAAAACGTAACTTTTATAACTTATAAACAAAATTGTCTATCCGTTTTAGTCGCTAATCGTTCGTCGTGAGTTACTATGATTAGCGACATTTTTCTTTGCTGCGTTTGTTGTAATAGCAAATCAAAGATAATATTTGCGGTTTTGGAATCTAAATTTCCGGTTGGTTCGTCCGCCAAAATACATTTTGGTTCATTAACCATTGCTCGGGCGATGGCTGCTCTTTGGCGTTCTCCTCCAGAAAGTTCGCTCGGACGATGTTTCAAGCGTTTTGCTAATCCGACGGCTGCCAAAATTTCGCGAGATTTTTTTAATGCTTCGGACTTCTGAATTCGCCGAATTAACAAAGGCATAGCGACATTTTCTTCGGCAGATAATTCCGGCAACAAGTGATGGAATTGATAAATAAAACCTAAATTTTGATTTCGCCACAAACTTAAATCAGTGTCGTTGAGCGTTTGCAAATTTTTATTTATCAACAAAACTTCGCCGGAATCGGCTTTATCTAAACCGCCGAGCAAGTGTAGCAAAGTGCTTTTACCACTTCCGGAGGCTCCGGTGATGGCTAAACTTTCGCCGGAAAATAACTGCAAAGAAATATTTTGTAAAACTTTGACCTGTTCCTTGCCGATTACAAACGATTTGCATAGATTTTTGGCTTGTAAAACAATTTGATTTTGATTTTGATTTTGATTTTGATTTTGATTTTGATTTTCCATATTTTTTATTGTTTGCAAATTTTCCACGAGATTTCCAAAAATTTTTATAAAAATCTCGTGGAATTTTTTTATTCATAACGCAACGCCGCCGCCGGATTAACTTTGGACGCCTTCCAACTCGGATAAATCGTCGCCAACAACGACAAAATAAATGCAATTATAACTACGCCGAAAACATCGTCCCAGTGCAGTTCTGACGGCAAATCAGAAATGTAATAAACTTCTTTGGATAAAAATTGCACGCCCAACAAATTTTCTATAAACGGCACCACAACATCAATGTTCAACGCCAACGAAACTCCGCCGAGAACGCCTAACGCCAAACCGACAAATCCGGTGATTGCTCCTTGAATTATGAAGATAATCAAAATGGACGATTTTTTGGCTCCCAGCGTCCGTAAAATGGCAATGTCTGATTCTTTATCTGTGACCGCCATCACCAGCGTAGAAACCAAGTTGAACGCCGCCACCGCAACTATCAACGACAAAATTATAAACATCATAGTTTTTTCTATCTGCACGGCTCGGAAGAAATTTGCGTGACTCATCGTCCAGTCAGAAAGCCAAGCGTTCGCTGACAAATAGTTATTTTGGATTAGTTCTCGCATAACTTTTGGTGCATCAAAAATATCATTGATTTTCAAACGCACGCCGCTCACCGAATTATTTTCGTATTGAAATAATTTTTGAGCGTCGTTAATATGAATCAACGCCAACGCAGAATCGTATTCATACATTCCGATTTTGAAAATATCAACCACCTTGAAACGCTTGATTCTCGGCAACAATCCCGCCGGAGTTGCACTACCTTGTGGTGCTATCAAGGTGATTTTATCGCCGATATTGGCGTTCAAACTTTGTGCCAAATCATAGCCTAAAATAATATTAAATTCTCCGGCGATTAAGTTTTTTAATAATGAGTTATCAAAAGTAGAAACTTGACTTTCTAAATTTGGCAAAACTCCGCGAATAATAACGCCTTTGACTTCATCATTGCCGCCTAAATTTGCAGTTATCATTGCCTGAGATTGCACAAACGGAGCGGCCGCCAAAACTTGCGAATGCGTCTTGCTTTGCGTGATTACTTCTTGCCAGTTCGCAAGGCGGTTATAGCCGTCCATTCCGGTGATTTGAATATGAGAAGCCACGCCTAAAATTTTGTGCCGCAATTCGCTCTGAAAGCCGTTCATTACGGAAAGCACCACAATTAAAGCGGTCACGCCCAACGCAATGCCGAGCATAGAAATCAGCGAAATAAAAGAAATGAAGTGATTTCGGCGTTTGGCTTTGGTATAACGCAGACCTAATAGAATTTCAAAAGGCATAAATTTTTTATGAATTTTTATAAATGTTTTTGTTTTTAAGTTTTTGTTTTTAAGTTTTTGTTTTTTGTATTTTTTGTATTTTTTGCAAATTTTCCACGAGATTTCCAAAAAATTTTTTAGAATTCTCGTGGAAATTTATTTTAATTTTTAAAAAATTTATAAAAAAGATGTCAGAAAACTCCGCAAATTCAGTAAATTCAGTAAATTCAGTAAATTCAGAAAATTTTGAAAAAAATAATTTCGTAAATTTATTTCGTTCCACCGCTCCGTATATCAACACTTTACGCGGAAAAATTTTTGTGATCGCTTTGAGTAGTAAAGCTGTTGCCAGTGAATATCTCAAAAGTATTATTTACGATATAAATCTTTTGGTTAGTTTGGGTGTGAAAATCGTGATAATTCACGGAGCCAGATTTCAAATAGAAGATATTTTGCGAAGTAAAAATTTGCCGGAAGCCACTTATCATCAAGGTTATAGAATTACGGACGCTCAAACTTTGGACTGCGTTTTGGAAGCCATCGGAGCGATTTATTTGGAGATTTCTGCGTTGTTGAGTCAAGGTTTGCCGAATACGCCGATGGCAAACGCCAAAAATCGCGTGATTAGTGGAAATTTTATTGTCGGACGACCGCTCGGCGTTTTGGATGGCGTGGATTTGAAATATACCGGAAAAGTCCGCAAAGTTGATGGAGACGGAATTTTGTCGCAGCTGAATTTGGGAAATATTGTGCTGATAAATAATGAAGGGCCGTCGCCAACAGGCGAGATTTTTAATTTGCAAATGACTGAGGTCGCTCAAGAAGTTGCGATTGCGATTAAGGCTGATAAATTGATATTTTTGACGGAATCTAAAGGTTTATATAACTTGCAAAATCAATTTATCAATGAAATTACTACGGAAGAAATCAAAGCAAATTTTTTAAATACTAAAAATTTAACTAATTTTAATACTAATTTTAATACTAATTTTGAAACTAATTTTGAAACTAATTTTGAAACTAATGCAGAAAATCAAACAAATAAACAAAACCAAAATTATATAATTCAGCGATTACTTCCGATTGCAGTAAATGTATGCGAAAAAAATATAAATAGCCGTGTGCATTTGATTTCTTTTTATGAAAATGGTGCTTTATTACAAGAATTATTTACGCAAGACGGTATCGGAACAGTTATAACAAAACAAGCGTTAGAAAATATCAGAGAAGCCAAAGCAGATGATATTGCTGCGTTATTAAATATCATTGAGCCATTAGAAAAAGAAGGCGTTTTAGTGCATCGTCCGCGTGAGTTGTTGGAGCGTGAAATTGAGCATTTTTCTATAATGTTATATGACAATATAATTGTTGGTTGTGCGGCGTTATATGTGCAAGAAAAAGATGCGATAAACGATGATAATAATGATTATGTGGCGAGTGCAGAATTAGCGTGTTTAGCCGTGAGAAGTGATCAACGTAAATGGGGTTATGGAGAACGTTTAGTAAAACGCATAGAAAATCGTGCCAAAGCGTTGGGAATTAAACGTTTATTTGTTTTGACTACGCAGACCGAACACTGGTTTATAGAACACGGATTTATGTTGGGAGAAGTATCACAATTACCATTCCATAAACGCAAATTATACAATTTGCAACGCAAATCAAAAGTATTATTTAAGTATTTATAAATGATACTTATGAAAATTTTCCACGAGATTTTTATAAAAATTTTTAGAATTCTCGTGGGAAAATTTTTGATTACTATTTTTATTACTAACTAAAAAATTATGCAAAATTTAGACATTTCTTTAAAAATATTAAATCCAAAAATTGCTGAATTTTTACCAAAATATGCAACTGTTGGATCTGCCGCCGTAGATATTTCGGCTTGTATTGATACGCCATTAGTATTAGAACCAAATAAAACTATTTTGATTCCGTCCGGCTTTGCAATTCATATAAATAATGCAAATTTTGCCGCCGTAATTTTGCCGCGTTCAGGTTTAGGTCATAAAAATGGTATTATTTTAGGTAATACTATTGGCTTAATTGATTCGGATTATCAAGGCGAAATCAAGGTTTCGCTATTCAATCGCAGTCAGGAAGCGTTTGAAATCACGCCGTTTATGCGAATTGCTCAAATGATGTTTATTCCGGTGCAGCAAGTGAATTTTTTATTAGTTGATGATTTTGCCGAAAATTCGCAACGAAATATCGGCGGCTTTGGTAGCACCGGCGTTTAGAAGCAAAATGAAACATAGCAAAAAAATTTTAGTAGTTATGCCGTCTTGGCTGGGCGACGCAGTGATGGCACAGGTTTTGTTGAAAATCCTCAAATTCAACAACGAGCAGCAAAAAATCAGCGTTCAAATTGATGTTTTGGCGGTCGCTTGGGTTGCCAAAATATTAGCAAGAATGCCGGAAATCAGCGAAATTATTGAAAATCCATTTGAACACGGAAATTTCAAATTTTTTGAGCGGAAAAAGTTCGCCAAAAACATAATAAAAACAAAGAGTTATAATGAAGTTTATGTATTACCAAATTCGTGGAAATCGGCGTTAATTCCGTATTTTGCCGAGATTCCAAAACGCTTTGGTTTTGTTGGTGAGTTGCGTTATGGTTTGTTAAATTTCCGCGAAAAATTGAATAAAAAACGTTTTCCGTTGATGATTGAAAGATTTGCTCGGTTGGCGTTTTTGGAGAATCCGGAGAATAATTTTGCTGATTTGACGGCGTTTTTTCCAAAACTTACGATTGATAAAAATAATACTACTAAATTACTAAATTTATTAGGTATAAAGTCGCAGGAAAGCGAAATTATCGTATTTTGTCCGGGAGCAGAATATGGAAAAGCCAAACGTTGGTTACCGGAACATTTCGCTGAATTGAGTAATTTGCTGTCAAATTATTACTATAAAAATAATACTTCCAAAGTGTTAAAAATTGTTATTTTAGGTTCTAACAAAGATAATACTATCGGCGAAAAAATCGTAGCATTAGCAAACAACGCAAATTTGTTAAATTTATGCGGTAAAACTGATTTGACCGATGTTATAGATCTTTTGGCTAATGCAGAAATAATCATTTCTAATGATAGTGGTTTGATGCACGTTGCTGCCGCCGTCGGAGTCCCGCAAATTGCTATTTATGGCTCGTCGTCGCCGAATTTTACGCCGCCACTTTCGGCAAATAATCTGGCAGAAATTGTCACTTTGAAATTGCCGTGTTCGCCGTGTTTTCAGCGAAATTGCCCAAAAAATAAGCATTCCAGCGAATATTTGCAATGCTTAAAAGATATCACGCCGCAGATGATTTTTGAAAAAATCTTACAAAAAATAACTAAAAAAATAAATAAAAAAATAAATAAAAAATAATTCTTTTGAAATATGCAAAATACTACTAAAAATATATTTATTTGTAATCGTTTTAAATTAGATTTATCTACGCCGAAATTGATGGGAATTGTCAATGTAAATGACGATTCTTTTTCCGGCGACGGCTGTGGTAAATATGATTTCAAAAACGCTATCAAACACGCTGAATCACAGCTTGCCGCCGGTGCTGATATTTTAGATATCGGAGCGGAATCTACGCGACCAAATTCTGATTCAATCACTCCAAGCGAAGAATGGAAGCGGTTAGATCCGGTTTTGCAAGAACTCAAATTATGGAACGTGCCAATTTCTGTTGATACCAGAAATGCCGAAACTATGCAAAAAGCCATAGAAATCAACGCTGTAGATATCATCAATGATATTGAAGCGTTGCGAAATAATAATTCTTTGGAAGTAATAAAAAATAGTCCTTATGAAGTCGGAATTTGTTTAATGCATATGCAAAATCAACCAAAAAATATGCAGCAAAATCCGGAATATCAAAATGATAATGTGGTTTTGGAAGTAGAAAAATTTTTGCAAAGTGCCGAACAGCGTTGCCTTGATGCCGGAATTGCAAAAAATCGCTTGTTGATGGATCCGGGCTTTGGTTTTGGCAAAACTTTGCAGCATAATTTGGCGTTGGTCAATGCAATTCCGCAGTTTTGTCAAAGGCATCAATGGAATTTGTTAATCGGAGTTTCGCGAAAGTCTATGCTGGGAGCGATCACGCAAAATCCGGTGGAAAATCGTATGATTGAATCGGTCACGGCGGCGATTTTATGTGCGGATAAAGGTGCTAAAATTTTGCGAATTCACGACGTAAAAGCGACAAAAAATGCTTTACAAATTTGGGAAGCAATCACATTAAATAAGTTTAGTAATTAAATTAGTAAAAAATTTAGTAATAAATTTAGTAATAAATTTAGTCGCAAAAATAGTAAGCAAAATTTTTTCCACGAGATTTCAAAAAAATTTTTTGATTTCTCGTGGAAAATTTTTGTTTTTATAAAATACTATTAAATTCTATCTAATAAATCCGCTTTGGTGCGTTTATAAAACATAACCGTTATTATCATCATTAACGTCGCAAAAATTAACGGATATATAAAATATTTGAAACTTTCCAATATTACTATTTCTTTGGCTAATAAAATATCTTGTGATAATTTTATTAAATACGCCATCGGATTCAAATCTAAAATATATTTGAATTTTTCCGGAACTATAGTCACCGGATATACTATCGGAGTCGCCCAAAATACAAATTGAAATAATACATCTGCTATTTTTCCTATATCACGCGAAAAAGCATTAAAAATTGATAAAAATGCTCCGATACTAACTGCCAAAAATGATGTTACTATAAACGTTGTTGAAAGTAAGAAAATTATGTTAAAAACCGCTATTGGATAGCCAAGAATAAGCATAAAAAATAGCACGATAACTAACAATACTAAACCATTAAAAATCGCTACTAATAAAATCGGTATGAATAAAACCCAGTGCGGAAAACTTGATTTCTTTATCAAATTTGCGTTGTTTATAAACGCATCTTTACTCCGCTGAATTACTTCCAAAAATATGCCCCACGTGATAATACCAGAACATAAATAAATACTATAAGCGTATTGATTTTCTACGCCGGGCAATTTTGCTTTCATTATGTTTGAAAATATCACCGTATAAATAAAAATCATGAACAGAGATGGCAAAATTAACCATAAAGCACCTAAAAAAGATCCAGCATAACGACTATATAAATCTCGCATAGTCGTGGCATAAATTAAACCTTTATATTTAAAAATATCTGTAATTTTTAACATTTTATTTCTATAAAAAATTTTCAAAATCTCGTGGAAAAAATTAGTTTTAATATTATATTAACACTATATTTTTGTTGCCGTATTTGCTAATTCATTTAAGCGTTCTGCGTTGCGAATTATCAATCTTTTGCCATCTTTTTCTATGATATTTTGTTCAAAAAGTATTTTTAACGCCCGTGAAACCGTTTCCCTTCTGACATTTACCATTGACGCTAATTCCTGCTGATTCGGGCAATTTTCTATGGTTATCAAATTTCCTACGCCTTTTTTGGCTAATTGTTGGATGAACGCATACAATCTTTGAGCCGCATTTGGAATCCCCAAAATCGCCCGATACGTCGTAGAAATGCGGACTTTGGTAGCCAACGAAATCAATGTCCGTTCGGCTAATAACGGCTGCGTGTAAATCAAACGCCGAGCGTCCAAGCGAGGTAACAACGCTACCAAACTATTTTCACTCGCCACAACCGACGCCGAACGCGGTTTGCCGTCTATGATGGAGAGTTCTCCGGCGTAATCGCCCGGATTTAAAAACGACAAGCCGACGATTCTGCCGTCGCTGGAAATGTCTATGACTTGTAGCTGTCCGGATAGCAAAAATATCAAAAAATCGGCTTTACCGCCTTTATGCAGGACAAAACTATTTTTTGGATAACTGCGAAAAATCATTCGTTTGCCGATTTCGTTGAGTAATTCCGCCGGCAAACCTTTGAGCAGCGGAATATTTTGCAAATGCACGGTGATAACTTGCCGAGCTTGAGTTGGCGTTTCCGGAGATTGATTGCTTGTGTTATCAATGTTTTCGCTCATAATTTGCGTATTTTTCTTTCATTTTAAAGTGTAAATATCAAGGTCGTTTTGCGAACCACGCAGTTTGATTTTACCAATATGCAGCAAATTATTTTTTATTGCGAGGTTTTGCAAAATTTTCTGTGTATTTTCGCCGATTAAGATTTTTCGTGGGAAATTCTGCAAATTTTTATAACTATGAGCGATATTTTCCAACCGCGAGGCGTAATTGATGCAATTTCCCAAAATCGTGTAAGAACTACGGAAATCGGTGCCAAGATCGCCAACTAATACTTTTCCGCTTTCGATGCCTATTCTAATGTTTATGTTTAGATTATACTTTTGATTAAACTGATCAAGGAAATCAAACATTTTGATAGCCGCAAAAATACAATTTTCGGCGTGATTTTTATCTTCTAACGGAGCACCCCAAAATGCAATTAAACCATCTCCGTTATACTTATCAAGCGTTCCATTTGTAGCGATTACCGCTTTGGTTAATAATTCCAAAATACTTTTAATTAACTTGGCAGATTTTTGTAAGTTTAACGCTTCCACAGTTTTAGTAAAACCAACAATATCAACAATTAGCACCGAGACATCAGCGTAATTTGCTTGTAAAAAATCATCATTAGTTTTTAAAATTTCATCTAAAACAGATTGTCCGACATAACTTTTAAAAATTTGAGTTAATTTTTGATTATTTTTTTGTAGATTTCGCCATTCAAAAGGAATAACAAAAAATAATAAAAATAAAGAAATATTTATCGGCAGTAATAATTTAATTTGATTAAGTTGATTATCAAAAAAGTAAATTAAGTAAGCGGAAAAAATTGCCCATAATAGTATTTGTAAAATCAATAAAAAAGTGATAGTCAAAACGTTAATTTTGTTGTTTCTTTTAATTTTTTTATTTATTACTAACAAAGCAAAAAATGAGATAACAAAAATTAAACTCCAAATTAAATCAATATTTTCCACGAGATTTTGAAAAAAATTTTTAGTTTCTCGTGGAAAATTTTCATTTATATTTGAATTTGCATTTGAATTTGCATTTGATTTTACGTTAAAATCGTTATAAGTGCTATCTAACAAAGCGGACAAAATTTGAGCGTGAACCAAAATTCCGGGCGTCAAAGCCAACAATGGCGTAGAAGTTCTATCGCCTAAACTAACCGCAGAAGATCCAATCAAAACATACTTATTTTTCAGTAAATTTTTGAAATCATCAAGCGGCATAAATTGAGTAATTTTGCTATTATCAAAAAATAAATTTGCTGGAATAACTGTATAATCTTCCATAGTTTTTGTATATGGAATTCGCCAAAAATTTTTAGTATTCAAATTTTCACTTAATGCGGTCAAATTTTGATTTTGATGTTGTTTAAAAATTTTATCATAGCAAAGTAGTAATGATAATGTTAAATGTGAATAAATTTGCTTATTTTTAGTATTTTTATCATTATATTTTGTAAATAATGGAATAACACGTAATACTCCATCATTGTCTGGAATATAACCTATATTTCCGGAACAATTTATTTGCTGTGATAACTGTAAAAAATTTGCAATATAACCTTTTGCATTAACCGCTAAATTTTCTTTAGTTTCAAAATTAGTCAAAAAATTAGTTTGCTGATTCAAATAACCAACTGAAATATTTGGGAAACGTTGATAGTAATCAAAAGTTTGAGCAAAAACTAATGGAGCAAATTCTGATAATGCTAACAATCTTTCATCATTTTCGGCGACTTTTGCCGGTTTAGTAAAAATTATATCTAACGCCATTGCCTTAACATTATAATCTAAAAGTAATATTTCAATTAAATCTGCTATTTTTTGACGCGGCAAAAAATTTTGCTCAAATTTATTTACATCGTTAATGGTTGATTCGTCTATATCCACGATTACAAAACGCTTTTCCTGATTATTTTTGTCCGCATTAAAAAAATGATTTCTCAAAATAAAATCTCGGAAAGTTTCGTCTAACCTTTCAAATACTTCAAAAGTATTAAATTTGCAAATAAATATCAGCAAAAGCGTCAGCACAAATAGCAATAAATAACTAATTTTTAAATTTTTTTGCATACAACAAATTTGTAAATTATTGTTTTTCTTATAATTTTTCCATTATTTTTTTAAAAATTGTATTTTCCAAAACAAAAAATTATAGACATTTCCAAAAACTTTGAATATAATGCCAACTTCTTTTTGACGACAGGGGTGTCGCCAAGTTGGTTAAGGCATCGGATTTTGATTCCGACATGCGAAGGTTCGAATCCTTCTTCCCCTGCCAAAACGTAATATATTTACTTCAGCAAATCTAAAATTTTAGATTTGCTTATTTTTTTATCTACAATTTGATAATTTGATAATCTGCGATTTTTGATTTTTGCCTTTCTGATAGTTGTAAAATTCGCTCCAAAAAAATCAAATCAAATCAAATCAAAATAAACCTTCATATAAATAAACAAATTCAAAATTCAAAATTCAAATTAAGAAAATACTCAAAATGTCACTTCATAATCATAATCATAATCAAAATCAAGGTCAAAATCATAGTTTGATGATTTTTTCCGGTAATGCTAATCCCAAATTATCTTCCGCCGTTGCCAAATATTTACAAACCGAGTTAGGTGGTGCCGAAGTCGGTCGCTTTTCCGATGGCGAAATCAGCGTAGAAATCACTGAATACGTTCGCGGTCGCGATGTTTTTGTATTGCAATCCACTTGCGAACCAACTAACGATAATTTAATGGAATTGCTGATTATGATTGATGCTTTAAAACGTGCATCTGCTGGACGAATCACTGCTGTTATGCCGTATTATGGTTATGCTCGTCAAGATCGCCGTCCGCGTTCAACGCGTGTGCCGATTGCCGCCAAATTAGTCGCCGATATGCTCACTGCTTCTGGTGCCGATAGAATTTTGACTATGGATTTGCACGCCGAGCAAATTCAAGGTTTTTTCAATATTCCGGTTGATAACGTTTATGCTTTGCCTTTGTTATTGCAAGATATCAAGCAACAAAATTATGAAAATATTATTTGCGTTTCGCCAGATCACGGCGGAGTTGTCCGTGCCCGATCTTTGGCAAAACGCTTGGAATGCGATCTGGCAATCATTGACAAACGCCGTCCAAAAGCAAATGTTGCCGAAGTTATGAATTTGATCGGCGATGTTGATGGTAAAACTTGCATTTTGATGGACGATATGGTTGATACTGCCGGAACTTTATGCAAAGCCGCTTCTGCCTTGAAAGCTCGTGGAGCCAAAAAAGTTGTCGCATATTGTTCGCATCCGGTTTTATCTGGCGGAGCAGTAGAAAGAATTGACGCATCAGATTTGGATTCTTTGGTAGTCACAGACACAATTCCATTAAAAGAAGACGCTCAAAAATCTTCACACATACGCCAAATTTCCGTAGCCGCATTGCTCGGCGAAACCATCCGCAGAATTAGCAAAGAAGAATCTGTTTCTTCATTATTTTTAGAATAAAAATAAATAAACAAATATAAATATAAAAATAAAAATAAAAATAAAAATAAAAATAAAAATAAAAATAACAATTTTCCACGAGATTTCCAAAAAATTTTTTAGAATTCTCGTGGAAAATCTTTATATTTATATTTTTTTACCTTTTATTATGAATAACAAAAATTATATTACGCCAAACGGGCATAAAGTTTTACGTGCCGAGTTAGAAAATTTAGTAAAAATTGAACGGCCAAAAATTGTTGATATTGTCTCTTGGGCGGCTTCTAACGGCGATCGTTCGGAAAATGGCGATTATATTTACGGCAAAAAACGGCTCCGCGAAATTGATAAACGCATCCGCTTTTTGTCTAAACGCTTGGATATTTCTGAAATTGTAAATCCGCTGCAACAAAAAGATAACAAGCAGATTTTTTTCGGAGCCACCGTCGTTCTGGCTGACGAAAATGGCGAGGAAAAAACTTATTCCATCGTCGGCATTGACGAGGCAAATGCAAGTGAAAATAAAATCAGTTGGATTTCGCCCTTAGCAAAAATGTTGCTCAAAAAATTTGAAGGCGATAGCATCAACCTGAAAACGCCAAGCGGTTTCAAAGAATTTGATATTGTGGAAGTTATTTATAAAGAAATTTTATAGTTTGCAATGATTGAATTAAAAAATATTATCAAAAGATATAACCAACGCCGCATTTTGGACGAAGTCAGTTTGAAAATAAATGCCGGTGATTATGTTGTCATCAGCGGTGCCTCCGGTGCCGGAAAAACTACGCTCAACCGCATAATTGCAACTTTGGAAAAACCAACTCGCGGCGAGGTTTTTATTGATAACGAAAATATCAGCAAATTACGTTCTGCTGCTTTGCCTTGGTTACGTCGTAATTTTGGACTGATTTTTCAGGATTCCAAATTGTTATATAACCAAAGCGTTTTATACAACGTCACGCTGCCGTTGAGTATTGCCGGAATTGCGAATAAACAAGCCGAACAACGTGCCAAAGCGGTATTGAAAAAAGTTGGTTTGCAAGAGTTCTGGCATTACTCGCCGATTGCTTTGTCCGGCGGAGAACAGCAGCGTTTGGCGATTGCTCGGGCGGTGATAAATAATCCGCCGGTGGTTATTGCCGACGAACCAACAAGCCATCTTGACGAAACCGCCGCCAAATTAGTTATGGATTTATTTGCGGAATTCAATGCAAACGGCGTCACGGTGATTGTTTCTACGCACGAAATCAAAAATTTAGGTTTAGATGAAAAATTTATTGCAAATCAAGTTCGGCAAATATCTCTGAAAAATGGAAAATTATACGAACTATAAAGCAAACAAAGCAAACAAAGTAAATAAAACAAATAAAACAAATAAAACAAATTTCCACGAGAAATCAAAAATTATTTTTAAAATCTCGTGGAAATTTTTTTACAAAAAGTATAAACAGGAAATAAAATTCAAAATGAATAATCAAAACGAAATCAAAATTTCATCAACCGAAGAAATTATCAGCGAACTCCAACGCGGAAAAATGGTAATCATCGTTGATGACGAAAATCGCGAAAATGAAGGCGATTTGTTAATCGCTGCAGAATTTGTAACGCCGGAAACTATAAATTTTATGGTCACTCACGCACGCGGTTTAGTTTGTCTGACGCTCACCGAAGAACATTGTCGGCGTTTGGGTTTGAGTCAAATGAGCAAAAATAATAAATCTCAATACGGAACCGCTTTCACAAATTCTATTGAAGCGGCGGTCGGCGTGACCACTGGAATTTCTGCGGCGGATCGTGCTTTGACTATCAAAACTGCGGTTGCCAAAGATTCAACTGCCGATGATATTGTGCAGCCCGGACACGTTTTCCCGATAACCGCAAGAAAAGGCGGCGTTTTGGTCCGAGCCGGACATACCGAAGCCGGTTGCGATTTAACGCGTTTGGCTGGATTAACTCCGGCTGCCACAATCTGCGAAATTATGAACGAAGACGGCACTATGGCTCGTCTTCCGCAATTATTGAAATTCGCCAAAGAACATAATTTGAAAATCGGCACCATCGCAAATTTGATCAATTATCGCTCGGCTCGGGAAAGTTTGGTAGAACGCGTTGCCGAAAGAAAAATCACCACGCCACGCGGAGAATTTACAATGTTGGCTTATAAAGATAACGCTGGAGGAAATACGCATTTGGTTTTGCAATACGGCGATTTGCCAAGCGATGGCGAAACTTTGGTTCGCGTTCACGAGCCGTTTTCCGTGTTAGATTTTTTAGCTCCAGAAACCCACAAAGGATCTTTCACATTACCACAAGCAGAAGAAGCGTTGGTAAAATTCGGGCACGGCGTGATTGTGTTGCTACACGGCAATGAAAATAACAACGATAGCGGTGAAAATATGATTAAACGCCTCAACAAAACCGATAGCGAGAAAAAAGCCGAAAATGCTAAGAAAATCTGGGATCCGCGTAGTTACGGAATTGGAGCTCAAATTTTGCGAGATATGGGAATTCATAAAATGATTTTGTTATCATCAGAGCATAGAATGCCGTCAATGCAAGGATTTGGCTTGGAAGTCAGTGGATTTATACAAAATATCAAGGAAGTTCCTTCGCAAAAATAAAACATAAAACAAAAATACAACAAATTTCCACGAGAATTTCAAAAAATTTTTTAAAAATCTCGTGGAATTTTTTTATTTGATATTGACTAATTTATTTTTTTATTTATAATTCGCTCGTTTTTTATAAAACATATAAAAACATAAAAAACAAAAATATTTAGTTAAACATTAAACATTAAAAATAATTAAACATTAAATCAAAATATTATTAAATATTATTATGACAAAAAGGTAGATAAATTATGATTATATTTAAGACAAAGGACAATATTGTTGCCTGTTTAATTCTTGTAATTGCAATAATTTCTTTTTTTGCGTGGGGATATAATTCAGTTGCTTCTGATTATATTCCCATTTTTTTTATTACTGCATTATTCGGCATTTTTATGGCTTTCAATATAGGTGGGAATGATGTAGCAAATGCTTTTGGAACGAGTGTTGGTGCAAAAACATTAACTATTAAACAAGCGTTAGTAATAGCAGCAGTTTTTGAATTAAGTGGTGCAGTTTTTGCTGGTGCAGAAGTAACTAGCACTATTCGTAGTGGAATTATTAGTTTTCCGGCGGATAAAATTTCTCCAATGCAATTAGTTGCGGTTATGATGTCGGCTTTATTCAGTGCAAGTTTATGGCTATTTTTTGCAACTAAAAAAGGATTGCCGGTATCTACAACACACTCCATAGTTGGTGGAATTGTTGGCGGCGGAATTATGATGGGTTATATAAATTTTGACAATTCCATAAATGAAGCAGTAGATTTAGTTCATTGGACAAAAATAGAAAGTATAGTTTTAAGTTGGGTAGTTTCACCATTATTAGGAGCTGTTATTGCATATATAATTTTTGTTTATATACAAAAAACTTTAATTAAACCAAGTATAGAATTAAGTCAAAAATTAGTAGATTTAAAATCATTACGACAAAATATAAAACAACAAATGTTAGAAAAAATAAGTAATGATAAAGATAAATCAAAAGATCAACAAATACAAGAATTAAAACATATTATTTTGACTTATGATGATAAATACATAATTGATAAAAATGATTCAGCAAATACTTTTATAAATCATTTAATTGATATTAGAAGTCAAGAAAAGCAAACGCAAAAAAAATCTTTAAATTGCATCAAATTACATATACCTTTAATTGCAATGTTTAGTTCTTTAATAGTATTTTCGGCATTAGCATTTAAAGGGTTAAAAAATTTAGATTTACAATTAACACAATGGCAAATAGTTTGGATACTATTTGCCATTAGTTTATTTTCTTTCTTTGCTAGTTTGGCAGTAGTAAATATTATGAAATATTCGGCATCACAAAAGAAAATTATCAACCGAATTTTTGGCTGGTTTCAATTATTTACTGCATCGGCATTTGCGTTTTCTCACGGAGCAAATGATATAGCAAATGCTATTGGGCCTTTTTCAGCGGTATTAGAAATTTTACGAACCGGACAAATTGCTGACAAATCGCCAATTCCAACATTTGCTTTAATAGTTTTTGGAATTGCTTTGGTATTAGGTTTGTGGGTTATGGGAAAAGAGGTAATCAACACAGTAGGAACAAGATTGGCTCATTTAGAACCATATACAGGATTTGTTGCAGAATTATCGGCAAGTTCAGTAATTTTGATTGCCACGATGTTAGGATTGCCAATAAGTTCAACACACGTGTTAATCGGTGCAGTTTTAGGAATCGGTTTATATAACAAAGATGCAAATCTAAAAATGATCAAACCGATTTTGTTGGCGTGGTTGATAACTTTGCCGATAGCAATTGTAGGGGCAGCGATAGGATTTTTGTTAATAAGCAAATTTGTTATCTAAAAAAAAAAACATAAAAACATAAAAACATAAAAACATAAAAACATAAAAATTTTTCCACGAGATTTCTAAAAAAATTTTTGAAAATCTCGTGGAAATTTTTTGATTATTTATTTTGTTATCTTGTAAAATTTCACGCTTTTTAATTTTTACTTTTTTTACTTTTTTTACTTTTTTTACTTTTAATCTTTACAAAAATAAACATTATGCTCTTTTGGTTATCTCAATATTTATCGGCAGATTATAGTTTTCTTAACGCTTTCAATTACATCACTTTGCGTTCGGTTTTGGCTATTTTGACGGCGGCAATTTTATCGCTTTTGGTCGGTAATAAAGTAATAGACTGGCTTAAAGCCAAAAAAATCGGACAAGCCGTTCGTGACGATGGCCCACAAACGCATTTGAAAAAAGACGGCACACCAACTATGGGCGGAATTTTGATTTTGCTTTCTATTGCATTTTCTACGCTACTTTGGGCTGACTTGACAAATAAATTTGTTTGGGTTGTTTTAATCATAACTATCGGATTTGGCTTAATCGGCTGGTATGATGATTGGAAAAAAGTTGTATATCACGACCCACACGGATTATCGGCAAAATGGAAATATTTTTGGCAATCAGTTTTAGGCATCGGAGCGGCATTATTTTTAGCATTTTCAGATTCTTCTGAAAATAGCGTGCAAATGGAATTATTATTGCCATTTTTCAAAACTGTTGCTTATCCGTTGGGGATTGTCGGATTTGTGATCTTGACGTATTTTGTGATAGTCGGATCCAGTAACGCCGTAAATTTAACAGATGGCTTGGATGGCTTGGCAATTATGCCGACGGTTTTGATTTCGGCAGCGTTTGCGGTGTTTGCGTATGTTTCTGGAAATATAGTTTTTGCAAAATATTTGTTTATGCCTTATGTTCCTGGTGTTGGCGAATTGTGTATTTTGCTCGGTTCAATGGTTGGTGCTGGTTTAGGTTTTTTATGGTTCAACACTCATCCTGCAAAAGTTTTTATGGGCGACGTTGGAGCGTTATCGCTGGGAGCTGCGTTAGGTTTGGTTGCGGTAATTTTACGGCAAGAAATAGTGTTATTCATAATGGGCGGAGTGTTTGTTGCCGAGACGATTTCGGTGATGCTGCAAGTGAGTTATTTCAAATATACAAAACGTAAATTTGGCGAAGGACGACGTTTATTTAAAATGGCACCGTTACACCATCATTTTGAGCAATCTGGCTGGAAAGAAACTCAAGTGGTCGTGAGATTTTGGATTATCACCATAATTTTAGTTTTGATAGGATTATCAACCTTAAAACTGCGATAGATAAAAATTAAAAATTAAAAATTAAAAATTAAAACAAAAATAAAGACTTTTTCCACGAGAAATTTCAAAAAATTTTTGGAAATTCTCGTGGAAATTTAAAAAAAAACTTAAAAATAACTTATTAAAAAATAATATTATTTTGCTTATTTTTGGAGTTTTTTATAAAAATTTATTGACATTTCAAAAATTAAGTGTATAATGCAAATCTTTTTAACGGACGCGGGGTGGAGCAGTTGGCAGCTTGTCGGGCTCATAACCCGAAGGTCGCAGGTTCAAGTCCTGCCCCCGCAACCGAATTTAAGACGAAAAATAAATTTAAAAAAAATGCTTGACATTTAAAAATTATTTGTTTTATAATTCGCAACTCGTTAATAAAAAAGATTACTACAAAAGAAGTAATCAAAAATTTAGTTCTATAAAAATTTGAAAATAACCGATAGGTGTAAATTCTTTTTTATCGCTGAAAATAAAGAATAAAAAAGAAAAGTTAAATTTACATCTCGTCAATTTGCTTTTATAAAAATATAAAAAACAAAATCAAATAAATTTTTAAAAATTTAAAAATGTTTTTTTATAAAAACGGATTAAACTGAAGAGTTTGATCCTGGCTCAGATTGAACGCTGGCGGTATGCTTTACACATGCAAGTCGGACGGCAGCGAAAGAAAGCTTGCTTTCTTGTCGGCGAGTGGCGGACGGGTGAGTAAAGTGGCGGACGGGTGAGTAATGTATCGGAACATATCATTAGGTGGGGGATAACTTCCCGAAAGGGAGGCTAATACCGCATAATATCTACGGATTAAAGTAGCAATACGCCAAATGAGTGGCTGATATCGGATTAGTTTGTTGGTGAGGTAAAGGCTTACCAAGACCGTGATCCGTAGCGGGTCTGAGAGGACGACCCGCCACACTGGGACTGAGACACGGCCCAGACTCCTACGGGAGGCAGCAGTGGGGAATTTTGGACAATGGAGGAAACTCTGATCCAGCAATACCGCGTGAGTGAAGAAGGCCTTCGGGTTGTAAAGCTCTTTTGTTGAAGAAAAAATCTCGTGCAAACGAGGATGATGGTATTCAAAGAAAAAGCACCGGCTAACTACGTGCCAGCAGCCGCGGTAATACGTAGGGTGCGAGCGTTAATCGGAATAACTGGGCGTAAAGGGTGAGTAGGCGGTTTAGTAAGATAGTTGTGAAATTCCCGCGCTTAACGTGGGGACTGCGGCTATGACTGCTAAACTAGAATAGAACAGAGGAAAGTGGAATTCCACGTGTAGCAGTGAAATGCGTAGAGATGTGGAGGAACACCAATGGCGAAGGCAGCTTTCTGGGTTACTATTGACGCTCAGTCACGAAAGCGTGGGGAGCAAACAGGATTAGATACCCTGGTAGTCCACGCCCTAAACGATGTCAACTAAATGTTGGTAGTGTAAGAGCTATCAGTATTGTAGCTAACGCGTGAAGTTGACCGCCTGGGGAGTACGGTCGCAAGATTAAAACTCAAAGGAATTGACGGGGACCCGCACAAGCGGTGGATGATGTGGATTAATTCGATGCAACGCGAAAAACCTTACCTACCCTTGACATACAGGAAATTTTGCAGAGATGCGAAAGTGCCGCAAGGAATCCTGATACAGGTGCTGCATGGCTGTCGTCAGCTCGTGTCGTGAGATGTTGGGTTAAGTCCCGCAACGAGCGCAACCCTTATCGTTAGTTGCCCTTATTCAGTTAGGCACTCTAATGAGACTGCCGGTGATAAACCGGAGGAAGGTGGGGATGACGTCAAGTCCTCATGGCCCTTATGGGTAGGGCTTCACACGTCATACAATGGTTGGTACAGAGGGAAGCCAAATCGCAAGATGGAGCAAATCTCACAAAGCCAATCGTAGTCCGGATTGGAGTCTGCAACTCGACTCTATGAAGTCGGAATCGCTAGTAATCGCGGATCAGAATGTCGCGGTGAATACGTTCCCGGGTCTTGTACACACCGCCCGTCACACCATGGGAGTAGGTTTCACCAGAAGTGGGTAGTCTAACGCAAGAGGACGCTTACCACGGTGGGATTTATGACTGGGGTGAAGTCGTAACAAGGTAGCCGTATCGGAAGGTGCGGCTGGATCACCTCCTTTCTAGAGAAATATTTATATTTTTATACACGTTTTTTATTTTTTATTTTTGATAAAAAATGAATTTACACCCATCGGTTATTAAAAATAAAGCTGATTTTATTTTTATGCGATTGTTTGGGTCTGTAGCTCAGTCGGTTAGAGCATCGTCTTGATAAGGCGAGGGTCGTTGGTTCGATTCCAACCAGACCCACCAAATAAAGTTTTGGGGGATTAGCTCAGCTGGGAGAGCACCTGCTTTGCAAGCAGGGGGTCATCGGTTCGATCCCGTTATCCTCCACCAAATCAAATTTCGCAAAAAATAAAATTCCACGAGAAATTCCAAAAATTTTTTGAAAAATCTCGCGGAAAATTGTTATTCTTTAAATGAGTTTTTATAATTTATTTAAAAAATAATAATTAAAAACTTATATTTAGTTCTATAAAAATTAGGAAAAAGATTGCAAATTAGAATTTTTTACTTCTTATAACATAATACTTTTTTATTATTAAAAAGTAGATTGTTATAGAGTCAAGTGAATAAGTGCAAATGGTGGATGCCTTGGCGAATATAGGCGATGAAGGACGTGCTAGCCTGCGAAAAGCGTAGTGGAGTTGGCAAGATGCGTTGATACTACGATGTCCGAATGAGGAAACTCACCTTTTTTTAAAGGTATTTTTGACTGAATTCATAGGTCAAAAAGGCGAACTCGGCGAACTGAAACATCTAAGTAGCCGAAGGAACAGAAATCAACCGAGATTCCCAAAGTAGTGGCGAGCGAACTGGGATCAGCCGTTGCTGATAGTTTAGTAAATAAGCGAATGTTTTGGAAAATTCAACCGCAGTGGGTGATAGTCCCGTAGTTTAAATTTATTAGACCTTATTAGAGCAACAACAAGTAGGGCGAGGCACGAGAAACCTTGTCTGAATATAGGGGGACCATCCTCTAAGGCTAAATACTAATATTCGACCGATAGCGAACAAGTACCGTGAGGGAAAGGCGAAAAGAACCCTTGGTAGGGAGTGAAATAGAACCTGAAACCGTTTGCATACAAACAGTGGGAGCCGTTGTAAAATGCGGTGACTGCGTACCTTTTGTATAATGGGTCAGCGACTTATATTATGTAGCAAGGTTAACTAAATCAGGTAGCCGTAGCGAAAGCGAGTCTAAATAGGGCGTTTAGTTGCATAGTATAGACCCGAAACCGGATGATCTATCTATGGTCAGTTTGAAGATTTGGTAACACAAATTGGAGGAACGAACCCACTAACGTTGAAAAGTTAGGGGATGAACTGTGGATAGGGGTGAAAGGCTAAACAAATCCGGAGATAGCTGGTTCTCCCCGAAAACTATTTAGGTAGTGCGTTATGTATGATTTGCGGGGGTAAAGCACTGTTATAGCTAGGGGGTCATTGCGACTTACCAAACTATGGCAAACTATGAATACCGCAAAATTTAAGCATAGCAGACAGACAGTGGGTGCTAACGTTCATTGTCAAGAGGGAAACAACCCAGACCGTCAGCTAAGGTCCCAAAGATATTGTTAAGTGGGAAACGAGGTGGGAAGGCTTAGACAGCTAGGAGGTTGGCTTAGAAGCAGCCACCCTTTAAAGAAAGCGTAATAGCTCACTAGTCGAGTCGTCCTGCGCGGAAGATGTAACGGGGCTAAACAATACACCGAAGCTACGGATAATGTAAATTATGGTAGGGGAGCGTTCTGTAGGTCGTTGAAGTTGAACTGAGAAGTTTGATGGAGATATCAGAAGTGCGAATGCTGACATGAGTAGCGATAAAGTCCGTGAAAAGCGGACTCGCCAAAAGCCCAAGGTTTCCTACGCAACGTTCATCGGCGTAGGGTGAGTCGGTTCCTAAGGCAAGGCTGAAAAGCGTAGTCGATGGCAAATAGGTTAATATTCCTATACCGAATATGGCAAGTGATGTGGGGACGGAGAAGGTTAGGTCTGCCAACTGTTGGATTAGTTGGTTCAAGCGTGTAGATAGATCGCGTAGGCAAATCCGCGTGGTCGTTAAATTGAGGCGTGATGTGGAGTTAAGTTTTTACTTGACGAAGAGATTGATACCCGGCTTCCAAGAAAAGCCACTAAGTGTTATAAAGCTATATTTGACCGTACCGCAAACCGACACAGGTGGGCAGGAAGAGAATTCTAAGGCGCTTGAGAGAAATCAGGAGAAGGAACTCGGCAAATTGATACCGTAACTTCGGGATAAGGTATGCCCAAATAATGTGAAATTTCTTGCAAATGGAGCAGTAATGGGTTGCAGTGAATAGGTGGCTGCGACTGTTTAATAAAAACACAGCACTCTGCAAACACGAAAGTGGACGTATAGGGTGTGACGCCTGCCCGGTGCTGGAAGGTTAAATGATGATGTGAGAGCATTTGATTGAAGCCCCAGTAAACGGCGGCCGTAACTATAACGGTCCTAAGGTAGCGAAATTCCTTGTCGGGTAAGTTCCGACCTGCACGAATGGCGTAACGATGGCCACACTGTCTCCTCCTGATACTCAGCGAAGTTGAAATGTTTGTGAAGATGCAATCTCCCCGCGGCAAGACGGAGAGACCCCATGAACCTTTACTGTAGCTTTACATTGAGCTTTGAACCGATTTGTGTAGGATAGGTGGGAGGCTATGATGTTGCAACGCCAGTTGTAACGGAGTCGTCCTTGAAATACCACCCTGATTTGTTTGAGGTTCTAACCTACATCGTTGAATCACGATGGGGGACAATGTATGGTGGGCAGTTTGACTGGGGCGGTCTCCTCCCAAAGGGTAACGGAGGAGTACGAAGATACACTTAGGACGGTCGGACATCGTCTGGAAAGTGCAATGGCAAAAGTGTGTTTGACTGCGAGTGCTACAACACGAGCAGGTGCGAAAGCAGGTCATAGTGATCCGGTGGTTTTGTATGGAAGAGCCATCGCTCAACGGATAAAAGGTACTCTGGGGATAACAGGCTGATACCGCCCAAGAGTTCATATCGACGGCGGTGTTTGGCACCTCGATGTCGGCTCA
>SFHR01000071.1 GCA_004555545.1 Dechloromonas aromatica (nom. nud.) | reverse complement strand
TTGCACTGACCAAATGCTTACAGCGGCTATAAGCAAGCTGAAAAATATGCAAATAAACATTCCGAAAATTATTTTTTTACGAATAGTCAGATTGTTATTTACCCAGTTTGACAAACTAAAAAATTTGGCTTGTTTATTGATAATTTTGCCGTGTTGAATTATAAAGGGTGAATTTGTTGGATTATCGCGGATTGAACGATAAGCCTCTTCGGCTAAAGAAATTTGTTGGCTATTTGCTTGGCGATAACTTGATAAATATCCTGAAACTACGCCGTTATCGTTAATTGGCGTGATTGCCATAATAGTCCAACAATAACTGTCATCTTTGTGATTTTTGATTTTGGTTATTCCAGTCCAAGGACGATTTTTGCGTAAATTTAACCAGATATCGTTTTTTACTTCACTGGGCACGTCCGGATGAAGAATAGCAGAAACTGTAGTTTGTCCTAATAATTGCGATTCATCGCAACCGCAAATGTCAATTAAATCTTGATTGACTTCGGTGATTATGCCTTGCAAATTTGATTTAGAAACCGGCATAACGTTTTCTGGGATATAAATTTCTCCGGCTCGTTGAGAAAAGTAGTTGGAATTGAAGTTCATAATTTAAGCACCGCAAAGTAATTTAATTTAATTTAATTTAATTTAATAATTATTTTTAGATTTAAAAAAATTCAATCAAATTTGATAAATTTTTATTTGTTTGATTTTTTACTTATTTTAATTTATGCAAATTTCCACGAGAATTCTAAAAAATTTTTTGGATTTCTCGTGGAAAAATGTTATTTTTATTCTCAAAAATCGTATTCAATAATCAACGGAGCGTGATCGGAAAATCGTTCTTCTTTATACACAAACGCCGATTTTGCTGTTTTGGCGACATTTGGCGTGGCAATTTGATAATCAATACGCCAACCGACATTTTTTGCCCACGCTTGTCCGCGATTGCTCCACCAAGTATAACACTCGCTTTCGGCAGTTGGATACAAATTGCGATAAACATCAACCCAAAAATTTTCAGCAAAAACTTTACTGATCCATTCGCGTTCTTCGGGCAAAAATCCGGAATTTTTTAAATTACCTTTCCAATTTTTCAAATCTATATTTTGGTGAGCAATATTGAAATCGCCGCAAACAATTATTTTTTTATTGTTATCGTTTTGATATTCGGCAAATAAATTTTGCAAATATGGAAAAAAGGCGTCCAAAAATCTAAATTTTGATTGCTGACGTTCTTCATTTGCAGAACCGGAGGGCAAATATAAAGAAATCACAGACAAATTTTGTTCATCAAAATCGGCACGTAAAAATCTGCCTTGCTGGTCAAATTCGGAGAATTCAGGCAAATTAAAGCCGCATTGAATATTGCTCGGTTTATTTTTACACCACAAGCCAACGCCGCTATAACCTTTTTTTTCGGCGGCAAAATAATAAGCGTGATAATTTTTTGGATTTATCATTTCGTCGGACAAATCTGGGATTTGGGCTTTGATTTCCTGAAAGCAAATCACGTCCGGAAGATTTTGCTGGTTATAAATCCAAGCAGCTAAATTTTTACGCCAAGCGGCCCGGATTCCATTCAAATTTAGGGAAACAATTTTTTGCATATTTTTTTAAATTTTTAAATTTTTAAACTTTTAAATTTTTTCCACGAGATTTTTATAAAAATTTTTAAAAATTTTTACAAATTTTTTGAGATTTCTCGTGGAATTTTTTATTTATTTATCATTTATCTGTCCAATTTACGCCATTTAAACCGCAATTTAAAATTGCCGATTTCAACGTCAAAACGGCTTTAGTTCGCGGAAAAGTGACTCGCCAGACCAAACCGATAGTTCTGAATGGCACTGGATCGGCAAATTCCAAAACCTTGACTAATTCATCTTTATTCTGCAAAACTTTTTCGCTCAAAGCGGTATTTGGCATAACGGCAATTCCGCTGCCACTTTCCACCATATGCAATAAAGTTTCTAACGAACTGCCTTCTATATAAGAAGGAATAGGATTTTCGCGTTGGAATTGCTGTTTAATATGCGGACAAGATTCTATAACTTGATCGCGAAAACAATTGCCGTGACCGAGCAATAGAATTTCATTTGGATTTAATTCATCAGTAGGAATTCTGAAATGTTTTTTTAAATTTTCTTTATTTGCTAATTTATGTCCGGCGGGAACGATAATTTTGAATTGCTCTTCATAAATACTCTGCGAAACCAAGCCAACTTCTTTGCACGGCAAGGCAACGACGGCAACGTCAATATCGCCGGATTTTAGGGAATTTATCAAATTGTGCGTAAAATCTTCTTTTAAGAATAATGGCATATTTGGTGCTTTTTTATGCACGGCTGGAATAAGTTTGGGAAATAAATACGGAGCAACGCTGTAAATCACGCCGACACGCAAAGAACCATTTAAAGGATCGCCGATGGTTGCTGCGATTTCGTCTAATTTTACGGCTTCTTGCAATACTTTTTTGGCTTGTTCTACGATTTTTTCGCCCAACGGAGTTACTCGCACTTCATTGATTCCGCGTTCAAATAAGGAGGCACGTAAAAGTCCTTCAACTTTTTTGATGGCAACAGATAAAGTTGGTTGGCTGACATAACAGGAGTTGGCGGCACGTCCAAAATGTTTTTCTTGGGCGAGTGCGACAATGTATCGCATTTCAGTCAAAGTCATCATTTTATTTTTTTGCTTATATGCTTATATGTGCTTATATTTTTATATTTTTATATTTTTATATTTGTTTTGTTGTTATTTGTATTTATGTATAAACAACGAATTATGAAAAAATCAAAAATATTAGTTAAAATAAATGAAAGAATAATTATTCATATTTAACGTATTGAAAATTTAATAATTAAAATTTTCAATAATAAACAAGAATTATTATAAAAATTATTTAATACAAAATTTCGCTTAATTTTGCGAAATCACAGATTTTCCACGAGAATTTCAAAAATTTTTTTTAGAAATAAAATAAAAAATAGTGAAAAATAGTTAAAAATAGTAAATAGTAAATATTAAATATTAAATATTAAATATTATGAGCGACAAGATTGAAAATAAAGATAAAACTTCCAATAACAAGGAAAATGATCCAAATCAAAAAACCATTTTGATTATGGCTGGTGGCACCGGCGGACATATTTTTCCCGGACTTGCTGTTGCCGATATTTTGAAATCACGTGGCTGGAATGTAGTTTGGGTCGGTCGTGGCGATGGAATGGAAGCAAAATTAGTTCCCGCAAGAGGTTATGAAATGGCGTGGTTAGATTTTTCTGCTTTACGCGGCAAAGGTTTGGGAGCAAAATTAGCTCTGCCAAAAGAATTATTAAGCGGATTTTGGCAATCTTGGAAAATCTTACGCAAATATAAACCAAATGTGGTTTTGGGAATGGGCGGCTATATATCATTTCCAGCCGGATTTTTATCCGCAAAATTAGGAATTCCATTAGTAATCAACGAACAAAATTCAGTCGCCGGTTTGGCAAATAGAAAATTAGCACCGATAGCAAAAAAAGTAACAACCGGCTTTCCGGATGTTTTCGCTTACGATAAAGTTTTACAAAAACAGCAAGGATCCTCCAGTGATAGCAAAGTGATTTATATCGGCAACGCAGTAAGACAAGATATTTTGAAAAAATTCACCTCGTTAGATGCTTGTTATGCTTCACACGGACGACATTTACAGATTTTGGTGATCGGTGGCAGTTTGGGGGCGGCGATATTTAATGAAGTAATTCCAAAAGGAATTGCGTTGATTCCGCCGGAAAATCGTCCGGAAATTGTGCATCAAGCCGGAGAAAAACATTTGGAAACCTTGAAAGATAATTATGCCAAAGCCGGAGTAAATGCTCACTGCGTGGCGTTCATTGACGATATGGCGGGAGCGTATGATTGGGCAGATTTAGTTATTTGTCGTGCCGGAGCATTGACGATAGCAGAATTGACGGCGATGGGAAAAGCGTCGTGGTTAGTGCCATATCCGCACGCAGTGGATGACCATCAGACACATAACGCAAAAATGTTGGTGAAAGCCAACGCAGCCCGGTTGATTCCGCAAAATGAATTCACAGAAGAAGTGGTGGCACAAGTTCAACAATTAAATCGCATCAAGGATTTATATCCAATGTCCGCAAACGCCAGAAAGATTTTTGAAGCGTTGCCGAATTCGGCAGAAGAATTAGCAAAAATCTGCGAAGAAGTAGCGAAATAAAATAAATAAAAAAAACAAAAATAAATAAAAAATAAAACTTTTCCACGAGAAATCTAAAAATATTTTTGAAAATCTCGTGGAAAATTATTTTTTATTGCGATTAAATAGTATTTTTAATATTTTAAGAAGACGCAAATTTAGCAATTTTATTGTAAGCATCTTCGGCATTTTTTGAACAAAAAATAATATTGATATAAGGAGTTAAATCAAAAGATTTTGGATTTAACTGTAAAATTTTTTGTTTAATATTGTCTGTATAATCACTAAATTTATTTGATAGCAATGCAAAAATTCCATCAAAAAAAGTTTCTTTTTTGCCTTCAATTTTTCCCTCAATTTTTCCTTCTTCTTTGGCTGCTTTTAATTCTTTTCTAAATCCTTTAGCAAAGTTTTCTACGAACATACTATTATCCTTTATGTTTTCTAAATTTTTAGTTATTATAGGAAATAAATCTTTATTTTTTGAGTATAAATGATTTAACAATGATGATATCCAAAGAGCAAAATCTTTTAGAAAAATACTCCATTCATCATTGATATCCTGACTTTTTATTTGTTGTAAAGTTTCCTCTTTAATTCTTTCTATTTCTTGGATTATATTATCAAAATCTTTGGAGGATTTACATTGTTCTAATAAAAATATTGCCTCACAAAAATTCCTGATACTATTATTATCGTTTTTATTTTTCCATTTAGTTTCATCAATTAAATAATATGTATTTTTATTGCTCTCACTGACAGGATATTCCAAATTTAAAGTATCAAAAATTTGCTTAATTTCATTATCAAAATATACCACTCCATTTTTAGATTGTGGTGCTGTATAATTTTGATTTCCATTATATAAAACTATGGAAATAATTGGCGGAACATTACCTTTTACTTTACGAAAAGATTTGCTTTTTATGAAATCTATTTCAGCGAGTTCTCTATATATTTTTGTGCGTTGAGCAATAGTTTTATCAACGGTTCTTTGGAATTCTAAATGAAAGAAAATATAAATTTTTTTACCTTTCAATTTTATAGACCAAATACAATCAGATTTGCGTTCAATTAAAATATTATCAAACTCAAAAACAAACTCATTTTTTTCTAATTTTAAAGAGTCAAAATCAAAACCAAAACTATATAAATTTTCCTCAAAAATTAAGTATAAAAGTTCTTTGACTAAAATGGAATGCGAAAATAATTTTTTGTAATATAAATCCGGATAGTATTCTGTATTTTCTATATTTTCTATATTATCATTATTTTTCATAAGTGTTAATATGTGCTTCTCCATTAACCGTTCTAAAAAATCTATTCAAAATTATTCATTGAAAGATTTAATTTCCTACTTCATAGTCATCAGCATTTTAATGATACACATCAAAATGTCTTA
>SFHR01000070.1 GCA_004555545.1 Dechloromonas aromatica (nom. nud.) | reverse complement strand
TAAAAAAAGGTAAAAAAACGACAGAAAGCGAGAAAAAATTTGGCAAACAATGGCAAAAAAATAACAAAATAAAAAGTCCAAAAGCGAGAATAAATAAGGGATTTGAACAAAATTTGAGCAAATAAAGACCAATCAAGAAAGGCAAAATAAAAAAGCGTTGTATTTATGCAACAATAAATGGAATAACAGAGCAATTGCGTGAGCAAGAGAGAATTTGTAAAAAAACAACAAAGAAAAGAAAAGAAAAGAAAAAAATTCCACGAGAAAAATCAAAAAAATTTTGAAAAATTTTTGAGAAAACTCGTGGAATTTTTGCAGAAAATATAGCAAAAAATGCGTTCGTTATGTCGTTAGAAAGTCGTTGGTAGTTCGTTATAAAAAAGCAAGAAAGCGAGAAAATATATAAAAATCAAGGAGTAAGAAAAGATGAAACTTTCATGCTCACTACTGGTGTGGATGTTGCTGATGGATCTGGTTCCTCACACGATGGCGTTGCTGATACTTTCAAATTCACCAATGGAAATGAAAAAATCGTTCTCAATAACGATGGCAGTGGTAACTACGATGTTAAATCATTGTCAGCTAAAGATAGCTTGAAAGATGTTTCTACCACCGATAACGACATCTTACAATTGAATTTTGCTTTAGCCGCTGGTTCTAACATCATTGGTGCTAAAAATATTGGTTCCGGAGTTACTATCGAAAATATTGAAGAAATTGATATCATTGGCTCTGGTGCTAACAGAACTGTATTTGATAACACGCTCAAAGCGACTGGCTTGAAAACTTTAAAAATTTCTGGTGATTTCGTTGGTTTTGATTTCAATGGCAAAGTTATTAAAGATTTAACAAAAATTGATGCTACTGGAATTACTAGCGTTAAAAGCGGAGTTACTTTGAATGCTTCCGGTGCTAAACAATCATTAACTATTGATGGTCCTAACTTTGCTGCAACCGTTAAAGGCGGTGCTGGTGATGATATCATTACTGCTCAAGGTTCTGTTGATGGTGGTGCTGGTAACGATATTATTTACTACACAGGAGAATCTACTGTGAACGGCGGTGCTGGAGACGACATCATTAAAGCTGCTAATGCTGCTGAAGGTGCTGTTAGCATCGATGGTGGTGCCGGTAAAGATTTAATTACCGTTAATGGTGAAGCAACTGTCAACGGCGGTACTGAGGACGATATCATTACTATCAACGGTGCTGCTGATGTTTCTGTCAACGGTGGATCTGGTAACGATAAAATTATTTTCGCCGAAGGATATGCAGGAACCGGAACCGTTGGAGATTCTACTTCTGGCTTGGAAAGAAATGATATTTTGGAAGTAAATGCTGGTGTTATAAATGCTACAATTGGAGCTACTTATACTGGCGATGCTTCGCACTTGAGCGTGGTTTCCGGAGCAGTTTTGAATTTAACTGGAATAGCAGGAACTACCGCTGTAGATCTTTCCACTGCCAAAATTGCCGAGGATGTTGCTGTAAAAATTGATCTAAGTGAAGCAACAGGTACTTTGACGACAATTGCCGGAAGCAAGGGAACCGATACTTTGATTGTCGGATCATCTAAAGCTGATTTAAGTAGCGTAGAAACATCAAGCATAGAAGTTTTACAATTAACCGAAGCCGGCACAGGTGCAACAAAAATCGCCCAAGGCACAAACATTAACACTGTAGAAACCACTGCTGGAGCAGCAGCTTTAGGTGCTAGTGGAACATTTGTTCTCAGTAAAGAAGATACTGCTTTTGCAGCAAAAGCTACTTCTGTCACTGATGTGGATGCTGCCGGAGAATGGTACTACGAGGCTGGCGTATTGACTTATTTTGATGAAAAATTAAGTCAAGTTCAAACCATTACCTTTACAGGTGGTGAAAGCTGGAATGCTGGAACAGGTGCATCAGGTGCTAATATTACCATCACATATCAATAAGCCAAAATATGTAAATAATTTAATTATTTAATATTTAACCAAATTTCCACGAGAAATCTATAAAAATTTATAGAAATCTCGTGGAAAATTATTTTTTTGCTTTCTACACTTCCCTAATCTCGCAGTCACAGAAGGTATCTGCTTTTATGCTATTTTTTATAAAAATTTTGAGCAATTTCTCGTGGAAAACTTTTGGAAATCTTTTGAATATATATTGCTGAGAATGCTCCAACAAACCGCATCTATACTGATTTTTTTGGCAATTCCATTGTAACGCCGGACAACTACCGCTGAATTTCCGGAGCAATAATTTTGCTACGCCACACGTGGTATAAATGCAGCAAAGTCCGCAGCCGTTACATTTTTCGCCCAAATTCGGCTTTGTTGGAGCCGCCTCCATTACTTGCAATTCTATGATTTTTTGCATTTGCTTTACTGAATAATTCCGCCGCCCAAACAAACATTGCTTTCATACAAAACTACGGATTGCCCAGCGGTTATCGCCCATTGTGGCGTGGCAAAATCTATGCTTATGCTTTGATTGTCGTTATTTGCCGAAATCGTGCAAACTTGGTCTGCCGTGCGATATCGTGGTTTGGCGGTATAAACCCAGTGCAGATGCGGAATTTCTCCGGCAACGAACGATAAATTATTTGCGATGATTTGAGTTTTCTGCAACGCCGGATGATTATGCCCTTGCACAACATACAAAATATTATTTTTGATATCTTTGTCGGCAACAAACCAGCCGAGATTTTCCGGGAAATTTTTATTGCCACCGATTTTGAGACCTTTCCGCTGTCCGATGGTATGAAAAGCCACGCCGTCGTGATATCCCAAAAGTTGATTGCTATCCAAATGACGGATTTCTCCGCGTTGCTGTTTTGGTAAATATTTCTGTAAAAATTCTTTGAACGGACGTTCGCCGATAAAACAAATTCCGGTGGAATCTTTTTTATTGGCGACGCTCAAACCGATTTCGGCTGCTAGTTTTCGCACTTGAGATTTGTATAAATTTTGTAACGGAAACACGCTTTTAGAAAGTTGTTGCTGATTTAATCTATGCAAAAAATAACTTTGATCTTTGGTGCCGTCTTCGGCTTTGAGTAGTTGAAATTTACCGTCAAATTCTCGGACTCCAGCATAATGTCCGGTGGCGATTTTATCAGCTCCGAGCCGTAAAGCGTGGTCTAAAAAGGCAGCGAATTTGATTTCCGAATTACAAAAAATATCTGGGTTCGGAGTGCGTCCGGCGTTATATTCCTGCAAAAAGTAGGCAAAAACTCGCTCTTTATATTCTTTGGCAAAATTGACCGCTTCAATGTCAATGCCGATCACATCGGCGACGGCGGTGGCGTCAATCAAATCTTGGCGAGACGAGCAATATTGGCTATTATCATCATCTTCCCAATTTTTCATGAATAGCCCGCAGACGTTATGACCTTGCTGTTTTAACAGATAAGCGGCAATGGCGGAATCCACGCCACCAGAGAGACCAACAATAATATTCATAGCAATAAAAAATTTTTGAGAAAAAATTAGAAAAAAATTAGAAAAAAATTAGAAAAAAACTAAAAAGCAAATATTTTAATAAGTAATAACAAAATAAAAATTTTCCACGAGATTTCCCAAAAAGTTTTTGAGATTTCTCGTGGAAAAGAGGTTCAATTTATATTTTCAAGTTGAAAATAATTAACTACTAGCTAGATGCTAAATTTATTGTAGTTACCCCAGAACTATAAGTAACTGCAAATTTTAAATTCTCAGCTCCGGCTAATTCAACGATCTCACCTGCACCTAAATTAGAAGCATCTCCACTTTCTGTTTCGTAGAACAAATATGCTTTGCCATCTTTTTTGAACACGAAAGCATTAAGATCATCAGTCACAAAGTTAGTTTGGTAACTTGCTGTTTGTGTTCCTGCCTCAACGAATTCACCTTCACCTGCTGTTTTATATTCTCCATTTAAGGTAATTTTTGTATTTACTACTGCACTACCTCCTGTTCCTTTCGCTATTCCTTTAATAATATCAACCCCAGATGTAGGAATTTCAGCAAAATCAATATTACCTGATCCGCTGTTAATCTCAGTAACAGTAGCCGTCACAACAGCACTATCACCAGCAGAATAATTGACGGTAGCGACGTTACCTGTTACACCAGTAGCTGTAATAGTAATAGTATCAGCACCTTTGCCGCCGTGGATTGTGCTACCACTTCCAGCATTGATCGAATCATCTAAATTAGATCCAACAACTGATGCAGAGCCGTCTGCAGTGATTTGGATTTTTGCACCTTCAGCAATAGTAGCTTTGGAAATGTCAATATTTACTCCAGAACCACTTAAATGCAAAGTTGCATCAGCACCAACTTTCAAGGTGTTACCGGCATAATTACCACTAACGGTAACATTTCCAGTTCCACCGGTTAAATTCAAAATGTCACCAGTTTCAAAATCGCTAACAGTTAAAACGCCTGCATAGCCATCAACGGTTGTGATAATATCTTTGCCAGAACCAGTTTCTACACTTGCATTTCCGCCTACGGTAATAATATCGTCACCATCTCCGGCAATAATGGTAATTGCTTCAGCATCATCAATTCCGGTGTATTGGGAGGCGTCAATAACATCATTACCTGCACCTGCATTTATGCTTGCAGCGGCAGCAACAGTGATAACATCATCGCCAGATTCAGCATTGATGCTAATACCTGTAACATCAACACCAACATTGTTAGCAGCGTCAATAACGTCATTACCTTTGCCAGCGTCAACAGTTGCAGCTCCGGTGAGAACGATTGTATCATTGCCATCACCAGCGTTAATAGAACCTTGACCAGTAATAGTATCATTTCCAGCACCGGCGATAACAGTAGCATCAACGCCAGAACCTTCAATAGTTAAAGCTTGTGTTGCTTTAGCTTTAGAAGCATTAATTGTGACAGATCCACCGGTTACACCTGTGTATTCAATAGTTGTTATGCCATTAATGATTTTTTTAGAACCATCAAATTTAAATCCGCCTAAAGTATCTCCCGAAAAACTAATGGTTGTCAAACCAGTGATCGCGGCAGTGTTGTCAAAAGTAACTCCGGCAGCGTTATTACCTTTAATTTCTAATTTTTCGATTCCGGAAATGGTAGCACCTGAACCAACGCCTTTAGAACCAATGGTCTTCATTCCGTCTGTAAGCTCAAAGCTCAATTCTAAAATGTCGGTATCACCAGAACCGGTATCGATAAGGGAATCTCCAGCAGTGAGAGTTTTTGCATCACCGATAACTTTTTCATTTCCATTGGTGAATTTGAAAGTATCAGCAACGCCATCGTGTGAGGAACCAGATCCATCAGCAAGATCCACACCATTAGGTGAGCATGAAAGTATCGTTGCTTAAAAAATTTTGATAATTTGATTACAAAAATTTTTTAATTTTTATCAAAAAAGTTCCACATAATAATTATAAAAAAGTCAATAATTTTTTCCACGATATTTCTCAAAAAATTTTTAAAAATTCTCGTATTGGTTTGATTCCGACAAGAGGCACCAAAATAAAAAATAAATAAAAACAATTTCCCACGAGAAATCCCAAAAACTTTTTGGGAATTCTCGTGGGAAAAAATTATTATTTGTTTTTATTTTTAATTTAATTGCATAACAAATTTGTTTTCAGATATTTTTGCGATAACGATGCCAAACGCCCATCAAAGTGCATTTTTTTCAATACCGGATTGATTTTATCTATCAAATTTTGGTTATTTTTTGAGGTCATTATTACTAATTTTTCTACAAAAGCATTATCTCCCATCACATAAGAAGCGGCTCTATGGCGACTTTGATGATCTTTCATCAAAAAATATTCTGACAAAACTATATCTAATTTTTTGGCGTCAAATGCTCCCATAGCCAAATCGTGAGAACTAAATGCCTGAACCTTCAAATTTTTATTTTCTGCGATTGAAACAGCATATTTATGATAACGCGTTCCATTATAAACGCCTATTGTCAGCGGAGTTCTGTTTTTACGATTTGCTCTGGAAAAATCTAATTTTGCTTTTTCGTTACGAAATAAAAACGTCCCATAAGTGCAAATATACGGATTTGAAAGTGCGTATTTTGCTTTACGTTCCGGCGTTTCGGAAACCATAGAAATTATCAAATCAATATTATTTTTTTTTAGTTCATTTGCTAATTCTTTGAACGGAAAGGCGTTAATTTGAATTTGCAAATTTAATTCGTGAGCGATTTCTTTGATTAAATCAACTTCCAAACCCTGAAATCTGGCGGCTTGTTTGAAGTAATAAGGATAAGAATTATCGTCAGAAATGCCGATTTTTAAAAGATTTTCGGCGTGAGCAAAATTGATAAAAATAAGAAAAAAAATAATTATGTTGGAAAAATAACTCATAAAAAATTTCCACGAGAAATTGAAAATATTTTTTGGAATTTTTGAAAATTCTCAAAAATTCTTAAAAATTCTCAAAATTAAAAATTCTCAAAAAATTTTAACAAAATCTCGTGGAAAATGTATTTTGTTTATTTTTGGTTAATAAATTATTGTCAGAGTTATAAAAATTGTTATATAATGCAAGAATTTTATTTTTCACAGATATAAAAAATTTTTTATATCTTTCTTTTTTTTATTAACAATTAACTATTAACTATTAACAATCTTCTTTTTGGAGTAATTTTTATAATGTATGCAGTCATAAAATCCGGCGGAAAACAATACAAAGTCATTGCCGGTCAGAAACTTAAAATAGAACAGATATCTGCAGAAATCGGCGATGAAGTTATCATTTCCGAAGTTTTAGCCGTCGGTGAAGGCGATCAAATCAAAATCGGAACGCCTTATGTTTCCGGAGCTTCCGTAAAATGCACCGTTGCCGCCAAAGGTCGTCACGCAAAAATCAGAATCTTTAAAATGCGTCGTCGCAAACATTACCAAAAACATCAAGGACATCGTCAATATTACACAGAACTCAAAATTGAGGCAAATATTTGATATTTGACGCTAAAACTTAATTAGCAAACAAACAAATTTTTAACTCAAAAATTTAACAACATATTCAAGAAAGGTAATTTCAACTATGGCACACAAAAAAGCAGGTGGTAGCTCACGCAACGGACGCGATTCCAACGCCAAACGCTTGGGCGTAAAACGCTACGGCGGTCAATTTGTTTTAGCCGGTAACATCTTAGTTCGCCAACGTGGAACACAATTTCATCCGGGCGAAAATGTCGGTTGCGGAAAAGATCACACTTTATTTGCTCTGACAGACGGCTTGGTAAAATTCTCCGTAGGCGGCAAGTTAAATCGCAGAAGCGTATCAATAATTCCTCAAGAAGCAATCGCTTAAATAAAAATAAATTTACATAAATAATAATTTTTTCCACGAGATTTCTCTCAAAAATTTTGAAAGATTTCTCGTGGAAATTTTTATTTTTTATTTAATAAACCTCCAAATCTATATCATCATTTTTCCAAGTGGTTATATCAAAAATCTTTGGTAATTCATCTGCAAATATATTTGCATACCAAGAATCTATGATATAAATTTTGTTATCTGCGATTTCTTGAATGCTAACGGCGTAATGCGATGGTATTAAATGCAGAAAATAACGCGTTTCTATCTGACCTACTTTGTGAAATTTTAACAATTTATATTTTTCTAACATCCGCAGAAATGTGAAAGTATTATTTGAATGATCTATGCAATCCATTTTGCCGTGTGGTGGATCGTTATAATTTCCGGCTACATCACGGAAAATCGGAGTTTGTTTAGAGGCAATTTTATATAAAAATGCAATCGCTTTTATAATATTTTCTCGCTCAATTTCTACGTTAGTATTTGCATTATTTTCCGTAAAAATAACATTTTTTATATAGTTAATTTCATCATCACTAACGCTGATTTTTTGTTTTGCATAACAACTATAATTGTAACAAACTTCTACATTTTCTGCGGCAAAAATTACATTATTTTTTATTAAAAATATACAAATACTAAACAATAAAATTTTGGATAACATCAAGCGGATAACTAACATTTTTTAAATAATCTTTGATACTTTGCAAAATCAACGGCGACCGCAATTTTTGCTGCCGAGAAAGCGATAAAATTTCATCAAAACTCAGCCAGTGAGTTTGAATAATTCCCTCGTCCAACGCCAAGTTTGGATTAACTTCGCCGACCTCGCCGACAAAAGTAAAACGCACGAAAGTTTGTGAATTTCCGGGATTTTTCCAGTGATAAACGCCCAGAAATTTTTGCGGAAAAAATTCGCGAGCAGTTTCTTCGCGGACTTCTCTGCAGACGGCGGAAAGCAAGGACTCGTCGGCTTCTAAATGTCCGGCTGGTTGATTGAACATAATTTCGCCGGAAATTACTTTTTCTTCAACTAACAAGAATTTTTGCGATTTTTCAATCACGGCACAGACGGTCACGTGCGGAAAAAATCGGGTTAATTCTTTTTGCTTTTCTAATTCGGCGAT
>SFHR01000069.1 GCA_004555545.1 Dechloromonas aromatica (nom. nud.) | reverse complement strand
ACTCAATCCAAATTCTGTATTAAATTGTTTGTTTAGTAATTCATTTATTTCTGCGTTATTTTTACTTTCTTTTTGAGCGACTACTGCATAATCTGGACTTACTCCAGTTAATACTTCTAATATATTTGTTGGGATTTTTTCCTCTAACAAATCTTTATTTTCTTGCAATCTTACTACTTTGACTTTTTCAAAATTATTATACTCCACTACAAAACTTAGTAATTGCGGCGGAATAGGTTTTTGATGTGTCGGATCTGTATAAAAACTACAAGTAGCAACTGCAATATTTTCTGGATTTGGAGTTTCTAAAATTAACAAACCTCCTGGCATTAAAACACGATAACTTTCCTTTACTAATTCTTGTAAATATTCAAATGGAATATGCTCTACAACGTGAAATGCTGATACAACCAAAATACTATTACTTTCAGTTTCTTTGAGTTTTGTCAAAGCGTCTTTATTTTCTACATTAAAACCTCTTTCTTTACACGCTTTTAACATTCCATCATCCAAATCTATTCCCATTGCTGTCAGATTATTTTCTAACATTAACTCAATAAATTCACCGCGACCACAACCTAAATCTAAAGTTATTAAATTACTTTGATTATTCTTTGCAAAATAATTTTTTAACGGAGTAATAAAGTTTAAATAAAATTCAATGCGTTTTTTAATTACTTCACGCGAACCACGATATTTATCTTCAAAAGCACGATAAAAATTAGCAGTATTATTTGTATTATTTTCCATAACTTTTCCCATTTACTATTTACATTTTTCCACGAGATTTCTATAAAAAATTTTGATTTTCTCGTGGAAAATTTTTATTATTTTTATTATTTTTATTATTTTTATTATTTTTATTTTTATAATTAAATGTTAATTTTGTTTGTAATTTAACAATAAAATTTTAAAAAAATGTCAAAAAAATTTAATTTATTGCTTTTTTGTTTGATCTATTTATTTTGTTTTTCTCAAAATTCTTTTGCAAATTCTGCTAATTATAATTCTTTGGATTTGTCAAAAACATATTTTTTGGCTCTTAAAAATGATAGCGAATTCCAAATACAACATTTTTCTGCTTTGGCGAACAAAGAAAAAATCAACCAAGCAAAAGCCGCTTTATTGCCACAAATCAATATTTCTGCCAAATCTATTTATAACAAAGCGACCATCAAGCCGGAAAATTCTGTGCAGAGTTTTCAGCCAAAATACAACTCAAACGCTTATCAAATTGATTTTATTCAGCCCTTATTTCGCTGGAATTTGTTGCAAAATTATCGTCAAGCGGCGGATTTATTTGAAAAAGCAGATTTAGAATTTTTGCAATCACAACAAAATTTGATTTTAAAAACAGCTCGGCTATTTTTTGATTTGCAAATCGCTCAACAAAATTTAATCGCCGCCGAAAATAATTTGGCGGCAATTTCGCAACAGTTGGAACTCGCAAAATATAATTTTGATGTCGGCACGGCAACCATCACCGATTTTCACGAATCCAAAGCTCGTTTTGATTTGGCTAAATCGCAAAAAATTTCTGCACAAAATCAAATGGAAATGGCAAACACAAATCTACAAAATTTGATTGCAAATTCTCAAAATACGCAAAATTCCTTCAAATTTTTAAAACTCAACGATTTTGAAAATGTTGATAAATTACAGCAAAAAATCCAAAAATTACTCCAAAATTTAGATTTGAAACAAGCCAAACAAATCGCCAAAGATAATAATTTGACTATCAAAATTCAGCAACTTAATTTGCAGATTGCTCAAAAAGAAACGGCGAAATCTCGTGGAAATTTTTTGCCCAGCGTTGATTTTGTGGCTCAACACGCCAAAAGCAAGGACATCAGCCAAGCAACTTTATTGCCAACTCACGCAAATATCAACAGCGTTGGCGTGGTGATTTCATTGCCGATTTTCCAAAGCGGTCTGACGATTTCACAAGTCCGCGAAAATTTATATAACCAACAAGCCGCAGAATCGGCGTTATCGTTGGCGGAAAAATCTGCGGATTTACAAACCGAACAATTTTTCTTGACTACGCAAAACGGCTTGGCGGAAATCGTGGCACTGAAATCGGCGTGGAAATCATCGCAAACGGCATTACAATCAACCAAAACGGCGGCGGAAATCGGTTTGCGAATCAATTTGGATATTTTGAACGCTCAAACGCAGATTTATCAAACCAAAGTGAAATTATTCAAAGCGATTTTTGACACAATTTTTTCGGCGTTATCGCTGAAAGCCACAATAGGAAACTTGAATGAACAAGATATAACAACAATAAATCAAATGTTGTTTGAGTAAAAAATAAAAAATAATAAGCAAAATTTCCACGAGATTTTGAAAATATTTTTCCAAAAAATTTTTTAAATTTCTCGTGGAAAATTATTATTTTTTAAGTTTTAAATTTTAAGTTTTAGTTTTAGTTTTATTTATTCAACATTCAAAAACTCTGCCAATTTATTTTTTAAGACATCTTTGCCGATTTTTTTCAGCGACGAAAATATCTGTAAAGAAAATTTATCTTTTGCGTTTTGCAATCCGTTTTGTGATAACAATTCTGTTACGGCTTTTTCTACTTCCGCCAACGTTTTATTTTGCTGTTGTCGCGATAATTTGTCGGCTTTGGTCAAAACTATATGCACCGGCTTTTGCGTCTGACAAAACCAGCATAATAATTGCGAATCCAGCGTCATCAGCGGATGGCGAATATCCATAATAGCGACCAACGCTTTCAAAGACGGCGAATTCAGCAAATATGGAGCGATTAAATTATCCCATTGTTTGCGAATTTCCAACGGGGCTTTTGCGTAGCCGTAGCCGGGCAAATCAACCAAAAATTTACACAAATTATTTTCTTCGTTTTGAACGTTTTGAACGTTTTGAACGTTTTGAGCGTTTTGAGTGTTTTCCGGAATTACAAAATAATTCAAATTTTGAGTGCGTCCGGGCGTTTTGCTGACATAAGCCAAGCGAGTTTGATTTGTCAGCGTGTTAATTGCCGAAGATTTTCCTGCGTTAGAGCGTCCAGCGAAAGCAATTTCCGCCAAAGAATTTTTAGGCAAATCAGCAAGTTTGGCGACCGTTGTAAAAAATTTAGTTTGCGAAAAATTTAACATTGTTTATTCTGAATTTTCCTCGTTTTGACTTTGATTAGTTTTTTCCATCGCTTTTTGGATTACTTTATCCATTGCCTGACCTTGCAACAGTGAATTATCAAACACAAAATGCAAACTCGGAAGCGTGTGTAAATGCAAACCTTTGCCGAGTTCTTTGCGTAAAAATCCGGCGGCTTGATTTAAAGCATTTTGCACGATTTCAATTTGTTCGGGCGTATCGTCAAAAGTAGTAAAAAAGATTTTTGCGTGAGCATAATCCGGCGTGATTTCAACTGCCGTCAGCGAAATTAGTTTGACATTTGGATTTTTCAATTCGCGGAAAATAATTTGCGATAAATCACGTTTGATTTGTTCTTCAATGCGATCGGAACGCGAAAAATTTCTATGCGACGAATTTTTATGACGATAATTTTTTTTATTCATAACTTTTAAGTTTTTAAATTTTCAAATTTTTAATTTTTTTAATTTTTTTAAATTTTTTAAATTTTTTCCACGAGATTTCCAAAAAAATTTTTAGATTTCTCGTGGAATTTTTGCAAAATAAATAAAAGTTTTATTTTTATTCTTCAAGCAAATTGTTAAGACGAATTGCCTCTGAAATTGTCGTAACTCCATCAATACAACGATTAACTGCATCACGCAAGTCACCTAATCTAATTTTTTGAGGACGTTGTGTTGCCATAACGCAAATTTATAATAGTTATTGTTAAAAAATTAAAGGCAAATATTTTAATTATTCGTCGCTATTTATCGCCGCAGTTGTATAAATTTCCTGAACGTCGTCCAGCGATTCCAAAGCGTCTAATAATTTTTGCATTTTTACTGCATCATCACCGGAAAGTTCGGTTTCGGATTCTGGTTTCATTGTTATTTCTGCAAATTCAGGAATTAAATTTTCCTTTTCCAACGCATCTTTGACGGCAAAAAAATCTGACGGAGCCGTGATAATTTCAATGGATCCGTCTTCATTGTTAATAATATCATCGGCTCCGGCTTCAATTGCGGCGTCTGATAATTTTGCTTCATCGGTGTTCGGCGAGAAAATCATTTGTCCGCAATGTTTAAACTGAAACGCCACGCAACCATCAGTTCCCATATTTCCTCCGTGTTTAGAAAATGCGTGACGCACATCAGCAACGGTTCTGGTTTTGTTATCGGTCAAACAATCAACCATCACGGCGGCGCCGCCGATTCCATAACCTTCATAACGCACTTCCACGTATTCCACTCCAGCGAGTTCTCCGGTGCCTTTTTTGATGGCGTTATCAATTTTATCTTTTGGCATATTCACGGCTTTGGCTTTATCAACGGCAACACGCAAACGTGGATTAAAATTGACATCACCGCCGCCCATTTTTGCGGCAACTACGATTTCTTTGGCAAGTTTAGAAAACACCGCACCACGTTTTTCGTCCTGACGACCTTTGCGATGTTGAATATTTGCCCATTTGGAATGTCCAGCCATAATAAATATAAAAATCCTTTTCTTATTTTGTTGTTTTGTTGTTTTGTTGTTTTGTTGTTTTGTTGTTTGTTTTTATGTTTTTGTATGTTTTTACATCGTGCAAAATACAAAATCCACGAGATTTTATAAAAATTTTTTGGGAAAAATAAATATAAAAAATCATCAAAAATACATAACAAAAAACCACGAAATTTTATTTTCGTGGTTATTGTCTTTTATTTTTAGTTTTGTATTTTTGTTCCTTTTTTCTTTGGTACCCGGGACGAGAATCGAACTCGTACGCCTATTCGGCTTCGGATTTTAAGTCCGATATGTCTACCTATTCCATCACCCGGGCAAACAATTTTTTATTTGTTGTTTGGAGCGGGAAACGAGTCTCGAACTCGCGACCTCAACCTTGGCAAGGTTGCGCTCTACCAACTGAGCTATTCCCGCGAAAGAAGTTGGCAATTATACACAAATATTTTTTATTGTCAAGCATTTTTTTATAAACATACAAATTTATAAAAATTCATAAAAATTTTTACGATTCAAATAACCAATTTACTTTGCCTTTTTGTTGATTTTCAAAAAAAATTTCTGCCGAAACCCGCCATAACATTTTGCCGGTCACGCAGATTGGAATAATAACTTCGCCGGAAAATTCTTCCGCATTATTTGCCGATTTTTGCAAATCAAAAGAATTTTTGCCCATATCCATTTCTACGCCTTCAAAATTGAGTTTGATATTTTTTATTGGCTCGTCACTTTTTATTTTGGCTTTGGCGATAAATTTTTTGCCGATAATTATCGGATTTGGCAAATCCAAAATTATATTCAAGCGTTGATTTTGCTTGGTTTTTTGATTGTAAAAAGAAATAATTTGCTGACAAGTTCCAGCATTTTTTAAGCAAGTTTTATCGTCCGCCGTGTTAAATAAATATTGCGATTGTTTTTGAAAATTTTGCTGAAAAATATACGGAGACAATTTATAACCGAACAAAAATAGCAAAATAACAATCAGTACGAAAATAATTTGATAGTAGATTTTTGGATTTTGTTGATTCGGATTTTTCATAAATTTCATAAATTTCATAAATTTCATAA
>SFHR01000068.1 GCA_004555545.1 Dechloromonas aromatica (nom. nud.) | reverse complement strand
TCAATTTAAGCAAAGAAGCACCTTCTATGTCCAAAATGACCGTCGGACTTGGCTGGGACGTCCGTGCCACCGATGGAGCCGATTTTGATTTAGACGCTTCAGCTTTTTTATTAAATGATTCTGGCAAAGTCCGCAGCGACGCCGATTTCATTTTTTATAACCAAAGCAAATCCGCTGACGGTTCCGTTCAACATATTGGTGACAATCGCACCGGAGCCGGTGATGGCGATGATGAACAAATCAACATTGATTTAAGCAAAGTTCCTGCTGATGTAACAAAAATTGCAGTTTGCGTAACAATTCACGAAGCTGATGTGCGTGGTCAAAATTTTGGTATGGTTTCTTCTGCTTATATTCGTTGCATCAATGCCGATAACAATAGCGAAGTGGCAAAATATGATTTATCCGAAGACGCCTCAACTGAAACCGCAATGATTTTTGGCGAAATTTATAGACATAACGGCGATTGGAAATTCAAAGCAATCGGTCAAGGATTTGCCGGAGGTTTGGGGCCTTTGGCAAAAAATTATGGCGTTAATGTGTAATTTTTTATGAATTTTGCAGATTTTCCACGAGATTTCTAAAAATTTTTTTAGATTTCTCGTGGAATTTTTATAAAATCTTGCAGTTTTTGATAATTTTTAATTATTTAATTTAATGGTTCAATTTAATTAAATTTATTAAATTTTTTAAATTTTTTAAATTTCTGTATATTTATCAACTTAGTAACAAATTAACAAGTATTCACAAAAAAGGATTTTTATATGGCAACAGCAGCACCAACAAAAGAAGAAATGCTACAAGCGTTGCAACAAACGCTGGGCAAAAAGAAAGTTTTAATCATTGATAAAAATGCTCCATCCAGAGAATCACTTCGTTTAATGTTCGGAACAATCGGAGTGACCGCAGTTCACGGAGCAGGAAGTGCTGCCGAAGTAGTTCGCCAAGTAAAAAATACCAAATTTGACGTTATTATTTCAGAATTCGTTTTAGATGATGGACGCGACGGTCAGCAATTATTAGAAGAATTACGCCACGCAAAATATATTCCGCTTTCCACCGTTTATATGATTGTTACCAGCGAACGAGGTTATACAAACGTTGTATCGTTGGCAGAACTTGCTCCGGACGATTATTTGATTAAACCATTCACCGCTGATCAATTACAACCACGCTTAATTCGGGCGATTTATCGTAAATTTATTTTACGTAAAATTTATGAACGCTTGGAACGCAATGAATTACACGAAGCCATAGTTGCTTGTGACCGCGTTATTCAACAATATCCGGCTTATGCGGCGGAAGCCCAACATTATAAAGGCGATATTTTGTTGAATTTGGGGCGTTATGATGAAGCCGAAGAAGTATTCTCTCGCGTCTTAGAAGAACGCGAAGTTCCGTGGGCAAAAATGGGCTTGGCAACTGCTTTACGCGATAAAGGAGCTTTGGACGACGCCGAAAGTTTGGCAAAACAAGTTTTGGACGAAGCCCCTCAATTTTTGGCACTTCACGATTTCTTGGCTGGAATTTATACGGCAAAAGGCGATTTGGAAGCCGCTCAAGCAACTTTGCAAAAAGCCGCCGAAGCATCACCACATAACACTGCAAGACAACGCACAATGGGCGATGTTGCTTTGCGTAACGGAGATTTGCAAACTGCTCAACGGGCTTTTGGACGAGTTTTGGAACGTAATCGTGGTTCAACAACTCGCTGCGTTGATGATTTTGCGAATTTGGCACGTGTGTATGTTGAACGTGGCGATTACGCATCTTCACGGCGTTTGTTGGGTGATTTGAAACGTGAGTTTCGTAATGATCGTCAAGCGGAACTTGCAGCGATGACTACGGAAGTTTTGTGCCTACAAGCTGAAGGATCAAAATCTCAGGCGGCTGCGTTATTGAAAGAAGCCGTAGCATTACAAAAAACTTTGCAATCAGAATCCGTGACCACTAATTTGCAAATATCGCCAAAAATCGCCACTGATTTAGCAATGGCGTGTTATCAGGGCGGAATGAACGAAGAAGCCGCTGAAATTATTCGCAAAGTTGCCGCTGAAAATAATGAAGATCATAGCGTTTTGGATCAAATTCACAGCGTCTTTGAACGCACCGGACGCAGTGAAGCCGGTCAAACTTTGTTAGACAATGTTAATAAAGAAATCATTGAACTCAACAACCGTGGTGTTGTGGCAGCACGTCAAGGGAACTTTGAAGGTTCTGTTAAATTGCTTATTGAAGCCGCTGACAAAGTGCCAAATTTACAATTTTTGGTCAATGCTTCCAAAGCCATTTATACATTGTTGGATCAAAAAGGTTGGGACTCTGCGTTGGCAAGTCGTGCATTGAATTATTTGCAACGTGCCGAACAAAAAGATCCGCAAAGTCCGAAAGTTGCGTCGGCAAAAGAATTGTATATGAACGTATCCAAAAAATACGGAACATTTGCAGATCCAAACGCGTATGCAATGCCTGGTAACACGGATAAAGAAACAAAAAAATAAAAATTAAAAAATTAAAAAATATGCAAAATTTGAATTTCCCTTACAAAATTATTTTGGCTTCCACGTCAAAATTTAGAAAACAATTATTATCAACTTTGAATTTGCCCGGCGGCTTTGATGTATTTTCTCCAAACATTGACGAATCTCCAACGCCGCAAGAATTAGCAAATCCGCAACAACTCGCCTTACGATTAGCTGTAGAAAAAGCCCGAGCATTTTTGCATAGCGAACAATTTTTACAAAATCAGCAAAATCAAGATTCCAAATTTTTAGTTATCGGCAGCGACCAAGTTGCTTTCGTTAGCAATAAAAGCAATTCCAAAATTTACGGCAAACCCGGCAGCATAGAAAACGCCAAGCAACAATTAGCCGAATTATCCGGCAAAGAAATAACTTTTTTTACCGCTTTATCGCTGTTTGATAGTCACGAAAATTCCACGCGAATCGTTGCCGAGCCTACTTATGTGAAGTTCAGAAATTTGAGCGAAACTCAAATTGATAATTATTTACGTCTTGAACCAGATGCGATTTTCTGTGCCGGAGCCGCCAAATCCGAAGGTTTGGGAATTACTTTGTTAAATTATATTCGCGGCGACGACCCAAATGCCTTGATCGGTCTGCCGTTGATTGCGTTATGCGATTTGTTTGCAGATAAAGGAATTGTGTTGCCGTGAGCGTTTTATATTTGATTCCGGTGCCGTTAAATCTCAAAAGTGGCGTAGCGATATCACAGATGGATTTGTTATTGCCAAATGATTTGCAGATTGTCAAAAAAATTTCGCATTTTGTCGTGGAAAATATGAAATCTGCGAGGGCGTTTTTAAAAAATATCCAAACGCAAACGTCTTTGCAGAACTTGCATTTGCAAGAATTAAACGAACATACGAAAAATCAAAAAGCCAAAAATTACGCCGATTATTTGAATTTGTTATTAGAACCGGCGATAAAAAATAGCGAAAATATCGGCGTGATTTCGGAAGCTGGTTGTCCGGCGATTGCCGATCCGGGTAGCGATTTGGTATTTTTGGCACATCAAAAAAATATTTTGGTCAAACCGCTAATTGGAGCCTCGTCAATTTTGTTAGCAATTATGGCGTCCGGCTTAAATGGGCAACAATTCTGCTTTCACGGATATTTGGCGAAATCCGAAGCCGATAAACAAAAGCAAATTTTAGCGTTAGAAAAACAATCGCAGAAATTCCGGCAAACTCAAATTTTTATAGAAACGCCTTATAAAAATATAACTTTATTTCAAAATTTAATACAACTTTTGAATGATAAAACAAAACTTTCTATTGCCATAAACTTGACTTTGCCCAGCGAATTTGTCTTGACTTTAAGCGTCAAACAATGGAAAAATGTTGATTACAAAACAACAATTTTGCCGCGTTTAGACAAAAATCCCTGCGTATTTTCATTTTTGGCGTGATTTTTTTGTGACTTTTTATTGATTTTTATTTATAATCGCAAACTTTTATTTTTCTTTTTATTTTTATCATCACAATCATCAAATGGCTGAAAGGAGGTGAAAAATATGCCAAGTATTCGCGTTAAAGAAAACGAACCTTTTGAAATCGCAATGCGTCGCTTCAAAAGAGCAATCGAAAAAACCGGTTTATTAACCGAATTACGAGCCCGTGAGTTTTACGAAAAACCAACCACTGAACGCAAACGCAAACTCGCAGCAGCAGTAAAACGCCAACAAAAACGTATGCGTAATATGATGTTGCCACCAAAACTATACTAATATTTTTGGTATAAAATTTTTAGCAAATGAATATTTTCCACGAGAATTTTCAAAAATTTTTTGAGATTTCTCGTGGAAATTTTTGCGTTAGTAAAAACATTAGTAAGCAAATTAGTTAAAAAATTAGTAATAAATTTAGTAATAAATTTAGTAAATATTATGATAACGGTTATAAAAAATGCTCAAGTAATAACTATGGACGAAAGCCGCCAACAGCAGATTGAACAATTAGATATAGTTATAGAAAATGAAAATATTGCCAATATTATTCCAACTTATAATGGTCAAGCAGATTATATTATTGATGCAACTGATAAAGTTGTTATGCCAGGTTTGATAAATACTCATACGCATTCCACTATGAGCATTTTTAGAGCATCAAATGATAATTTAACTTTAATGGATTGGCTTACTAAAAAGATTTTTCCGGTAGAAAATAAATTAACTGATGACGATACTTTTTATACTTGCTTACATTCTTGTTTGGAGTATATAAAAACCGGAACTACTACTTTTTGTGATATGACCAAAAATATAGAAAGTTGTATATCCGCTGCCGAAAAAATGCAGTTACGTTGTTTAATAGGAGGTGCCGTTTTTGATAATAAAAATGATATTAACAATGCAATAAGTATTCATAAAAAATATCAAAATAACACTTTGATAAATTTTACAATTGCACCGCATTCTCTATATTTATGTCCGGAAAATATACTTTATGAAGTTGGCGAAGCAGCAAAAGATTTGAATTTGCCGATACATATACATTTTTGCGAAAGTAATGAAGAAGTTCAGACAATTATAGAAAGATTTAAAGCATCTCCGGCGAATGTATTAAAAAAACTAAATTACTTAAATAATGATTTGATTTTGGCTCATTTTGTGCATACTACAAAAGAAGATTTGGAAATTTTAAATAACTCAAAAAATAAAGTTAGTATTGCACATTGTCCTATTAGTAATTTGAATTTAGGCAGCGGAATTGCTGATATTATAAATTACCAAAATAATTATAAAAATATAAATATAACGGTTGCAACTGATGGCGTTGGTAGCGGAAATAATTTGAATTTGTTTTATCATTTATCATTAGTTGATTTATTGCAAAAAGGAAAATATCAAAATTCAACGGTTTTGAATTCGTATAATACTTTAAAAATGGTGACCACTAACGCTGCCAAAGCAGTAAATTTAGAAAATCAAATCGGTTGCATAAAAGTAGGTAATAAAGCCGATTTGATAATCTTAAATTTAAACCAAGATTTAGCAACATTTCCATCAACAGAATTGATAAATAATATAGTTCATAATGCTTTTTATAATTGCGTAGAAACTACAATAGTAAATGGAAAAATTTTGATGGAAAATAAACAAATAAAAGCCGATTTAATTGATGAAGTAAAATTAAAAAATTCAATGAAAAATATTAT
>SFHR01000020.1 GCA_004555545.1 Dechloromonas aromatica (nom. nud.) | reverse complement strand
TGGCTATAATTCGGGCGATATAAGCCGTAATTTTTGGCAAGTCCGGTGAAATCTCCGGCGGTCAAATTTTTATTTTTAGATTGAGAATTTGTGTTCATAACAGTTACAAATAAAGTAAAAAAATTAAAGCTGTAAAAATTAAAAATTTTTAAAAAATTTCCACGAGAATTCTAAAAAAATTTTTGAAAATTTTTATAAAAATCTCGTGGAAATTTGTTTATTTATTTTTTATTAGAAATCTATTTCAGCGAATACCGCTGCGTGGTCAGATGGACGTTCATTTTCTCGCAGAAATTTATCAACTCCGGCGGACAATAATTTCTCGCTCAAATTTGGCGTAGTCAAAATCAAATCTATCCGCAGCCCTTCATTTCTTTTGTATGCCGCATAACGATAATCCCACCAAGTGAAATCATTTTTATGGGTTTTATTTTTTTGTTGCAGATAACGATAACTATCGGCAAAATTTAATGCAAAAATATTATCTAATTTTTCACGTTCTTCATACGAACAACAGCAGATTTTATTCACCGAATTATTAAAAGTATTTTTGGGATTTTGTTCGGTTAGTCTCCAAAAAAATTGAGTTTTATTATAAATATCATCATCTGTTGGTGCTATATTAAAATCTCCGCACAAAATAATATTTTTATTAGTTTGTAATTGTGTTTTTAAATATAAAATCAAAGCGTCATACCAATGCAATTTATAGTTGAATTTATCAGATCCATAATTGCCACCATTTGGCATATAACCGCAGATTAAGCGAAAATTTTTATCATTATTACATAGTTGAGATTTTTCACAGAATTCTGCGGAAATCAAACGGCTTTGTTTTACATTATCATCAGGTTCTATTAAATTTTCTAAATGCGAATGAATTGAATTTTCGCCAACAATTTCATATTTATTTGCATAAATAATTCCCACGCCGTTATAAGTTTTTTGCCCATTAAAAATAAAACCAAAATCACGTTTTTTTAATTCTTTTATAAAATCAGATTTTGCAATTACTTCATCTTCCATTTTTAATTCTTGTAAACATAAAAAATCACAAGGACTATTTATATTTTTTAAATGATCCAAATAATTTAAAACCTGATTTTTGCGGATATTTAATGAATTTACATTCCAAGAAATTATTTTCATAATTTAAACATTTTTAAACATTTTCCAAAAGTTTTTATAAATTTTTTTTGGCTATTTTTTGGCTATTTTTTGGCTATTTTTAATCTAACGAACGATGCCGAACCAAAACGTTATAAGTTTGTTGAGCAAAATATTTCGCCAAACGCTCGGCAATATACACCGAACGATGCTGTCCGCCCGTGCAACCAATGGAAATGGTGAAATAACTGCGGTCATCTTTGAGATATTTTGGCAACCAATTCACCACAAAATCTTTGATATTTTCAAACATCGCTTTTACGTCCGGAATATCTTGCAAAAAATCTGCCACCGCCGCATCTTTGCCGGTTAGCGGACGCAAATTTTTATCATAAAACGGATTTGGCAGACAACGCACATCAAACAGCAAATCAGAATCTATGGGAACGCCATGCTTAAATCCAAAAGATTGAAAAATCAATTTGAAATTATCATTTTTATTTTTTTTATTCAAAACCATATCTTTCAGCCACGTCCGTAACGTGCTGGATTTCATATCGCTGGTGTCAATTTGAAATCCCAAATTTTGCAACGGAGCCATCAAATCGCGGTCAGCGATAATTGCTTCCATCAGAGTTAATTCTTTATTGCAATTTTCGTTGAGATTTGCGTTGAAAGTCAGCGGATGCCGCCGCCGTGATTCAGAATAACGTTTTATCAAAGTATTGTTGTTGGCGGTCAAAAAAATAAATTGCGGAGTAAATCCTTGTGCGTGGAGTCCTTGTAATTGAGCCGGTAAATGTTTGATTCCATTTCCCGCCCGAGAATCTATGGCAATGGCGATATTTTCAATATTTTCGGCGGACATCAGAGTCACCAAAGTTCCGAGCAAGGAAGCCGGTAAATTATCAACCACATAAAAGCCGTTATCTTCCAAAAAATGTAAGGCAACTGATTTTCCGGAGCCGGATAAACCGCTGATAATAACTACATTTAACATTTTTATAAAAATTGTTTTTTTATTTTTATTTTTATTTTTATTTTTTCATTCTTGTTTTTTCATTCTTGTTTTACTTAAAAATTATAAAAAACATTTTCCACGAGATTTCCCAAAAAATTTTTGAAAATTTTTATAAAAATCTCGTGAAAATTTGGTTTTTATATTTTTTATTGTTAATTGTTTTTCTTCATATTTTTTCCTTCGGCGGCTCGTTTTTTGCGGACTTCTTTTGGATCTGCAATCAGCGGACGATAAATTTCTATGCGATCTTTATCGCGTAAAATAGTATTTAATTTTGTCAATTTTGAGTAAATGCCGACTTTAATTTTTGTGATATCTAAACTATATTTTTCCAAAATCTTACTTTGAATTAAAGCGGTTTCTACATTAGTTTCTGGCGGTAATTTTAGCGTTATTTTTTCTTGTTTATCTGGCAAAGCGTAACAAATTTCAATAGTTATATTTTCCATAAAAATTTCCTTTTACTTATTATAATTTTTGCATTATTTTTATACTTTTTTATACTTTTTTATACTTTTTTATACTTATTTTTTTGCGTTATTTTTTGTATAATTCTTTGGCTCGTTTGATAAAACTTTCTACTAATGAATTTGTGATTAAACTGAAAACTTTACCGATAATTTTTTCAAAAATTATATTACTAAATTCGTAATTCAATTCAAAATTTATTTTACAAGCATTTTCGTTCAAAGCAAGGAAATTCCACGAACCAAACAAACTTTTAAAAGGCCCATCAACCAAATTTATTTCCATTTTTTCCGGAAATTTTTTATTATTTCTCGTGGTAAAATCACTTTTTACTAATTTATAATCTATAAACAATTTTGCACAAGTTATATGCTCATTTCTTTCAATTATTTCGGCATTATTACACCATTGCAAAAACTTCGGATAATCTTCACAACTATCAACCAAATTAAACATTTTTTCCGCAGAAAAAGGAACTATTACTGACTTCAAAATTTTCATAATTTAATAATACTTTTAATATTTCCAACGCGAATCAAATGCTTTCTTTATCAAATTTGGATATTCCGCACGTCCCAAACTTCCATTATAACGTCCCAAAGCCCGGAAGTAATTGCCATTTTCTATGTCTAAATAATGTCGCAAAATCACGCAACCATAACGCAAATTTGTGCGTAAATGAAACAAATTATCATTTGGATTGCCAATAACTTTAATCCAAAATGGCATAACTTGCATATAACCTCTGGCTCCGACCGGCGAGACCGCATATTTGCTAAACTGCGATTCCACTTGAATTAACGCCAAAACCATTTGCGGATCCAAACCGGCTCGTTTAGATTCATAATGCACACTGCGTAAAAATTCAATGCGATAATTTTGGTCAGCGATAAAAATGGACAAACGCCGCGACATTTCTCCTAACCATTCCGCCGCTTCTATGGGCGATTTGAAAGAATTTTGCATTGGACGGTTATCAGAAATTTCGCTATGCAACAGTGATTTCATACTTTGAGATAATTCCTCATATTGCTGATTTCCGGCGTGACAAAGCGAAATAGCAAAGGGAAAAATTTGCAAAAAAATTAAAAATTTACGCAACATTTTTTCTTATTTTTATTATTTATTATTTATTCTTTATTCTTTATTTTTTATTTTTTATTAAAACTTTTCCACGAGATTTCTCAAAAATTTTTTAAAAAATCTCGTGGAAAATATTTTTTAAGATTTTTAAATATTCAATAATTTATTTAATTCGCCGGACTGATCTAAGGCGGACAAATCATCAAAACCGCCGACCCATCTTTCGCCGATCCAAATTTGCGGCACGGTTCGCCGATTTGTTTTTTGCATCATTTCTTGCAATGCGTCGGGGTTCAAATCCACGCGAATTTCTTCCACGCTGGAAATATCAACGCCTTTGGTTTGCAGTAAATTTTTTGCCTTATCGCAAAACGGGCAAGTTTGTTTGCTATAAATGGTTATTTTTGGAAAAGCCATCATATTCTCCTATTTTTTTATTTTTTACAAATCTAATTCTTTATCGCTTCTGCGGTTATTTTTGCTATTTTTATAATTTTCGTAATCTTTTCTATGTTATTGGCGATAACTATTTTTGTAATTATTATTGCCACGTTCGTAATATCTTTCGTGATTTTGCATTGCCGCACTCATCGGAGCCACACGAGCATTTCCGCTATGATCCTTCAAAATTATAACCGGCTGCCCAGCAGAAAATTCCGTCGCACTGCCTTCTTGAGTTACGGCAACAGTTTTCCCGTTACGCAATTTTACGATGATTTCCATACCTTCGGCGTTGGCGGTTCCGTGTTCAATGGCGTTTCCTAACAACGCACCGGCAACGGCTCCAACAGCTGCTCCGGCGACTTGTCCATATCCGTGACCGATTGCTCCACCAGCAACGCCGCCCAAAACGCCACCAGCCAACGAACCAACGCCGCTGCTGTGACCGCTTTCTAATTTAACCGGACGAATGTTTAAAATCACGCCTTCTTGGACTTGCTGTAATTTTCTGGTTTGCGTTCTATCGTAAGCATCGCCACGCTGACTTGGCACAACACAAGCGGACAAACTCAAAGCAATAAAAGTGAGAGCCATAAATTTTTTGAATTTCATAATTTTTATCCTTTTTTATATTTTTTATATTTTTTATATTTTTTACATTTTTTACATTTTTTCCACGAGATTTTCCAAAAATTTTTTGAAAATTTTTTACGATTTCTCGTGGAAATTTTTTAAAAATTTTTTAAAAATTTTTTGAAAATTTTTTAAAAATCTTTGCCGTTTGGAAATGCTGTTTTATAAATTGTTCGGATTTCATCCATATTTTTGAAATGATTTTGTCCGCCTTGTGATGCAATTTTGATAGCCCCCATCACTGAACCTAATTGTCCGGCAGTTTGCCAATCCAAATCATTTGCCAAAGCAAATAAAATTCCAGCACGATAAGCATCTCCACAACCAGTTGGATCTAATTCATTTTTTGCCTTGACGCACGGAATATGCACCGGTTTGCTTTCGCCGTTCAAATACATTTGCGAACCTTCTTCGCCAGTTGTTACAATCAAAACATCAACTTCATCAGCCAAGCGTTTCATTGAATAACCGGTTTTTTCCATCATTACTTTGGCTTCATAATCGTTCATTATGGAATAAGTGGCGATATCTAAAAAATCTAACAATTCTTCGCCAGAAAACGCCGGAATGCTTTGACCAGGATCAAAAATAAACGGAACTTCAAATTCTGATAAATTTGCCGCTTGTTGTTTCATTGCTCCCGGATGATTCGGAGAAACAATCGCTAAATCTAAATTCATATCTGCCGTGATTTGCACTTGATTTGCAAACTCCATCGCCCCCGGATGGAATGCGTTCATTTGATTATTTGATAAATCGCTGATAATAAACGCTTGAGCCGTAAAACTATCCGGAATATTTTTTATATATTGTTGAGAAATTCCCAAAGTTTGTAAGCGTTCAAAATACGCAGCAGAATCACAAGCCCCAACAGTTGCCATAATCAGCGGATTTTCGCCGAGTAATTTCAAGTTATAAGCGATATTTCCTGCACAGCCGCCGAATTCTTTTCGCATTTGTGGGACAACAAACGAGACATTTAAAATATGAATTTGGTCAGGCAAAATATGGTTGGTAAAACGATCTTGAAAAACCATAATATTATCGTAAGCAAGGGAACCGCAAATCAAAATATTTTTGTTTGAAGACATTTTTATAACTCCTATGAAAATTTATTAACTTATTTTATAAGCCGAGATTTTATAAAACTATAAAACTATAAAACTATAAAACTATAAAACAATACAATAAATAATAAATTTCCACGAGAATTTCAAAATATTTTCTAAAAAATTTTTTAGATTTTTCGTGGAAAAATTGTTTTTTTGCTTTTTTTTGCTTTTTTATGTTTTTTTATGTTTTTTTATGTTTTTTATTTTTATCCGAGTTTCATTGCTACCAAACCGATAAAAATCAATACGGCTGCAATTATTTTGATGGTTGATAAATTCTCGTGTAGCACCAAAAATCCGAGCAAAAAACTTCCTAATGTGCCGATTCCTGTCCAAACGGCGTAAGAAATGCTCAACGGCAGATTTTTCATTGCCAACGATAAAAATATCACGCTCAAAATCATACTGATTAAGCAAATCGCTGACGGAATCAGCAACGTAAAGCCGTTAGACATTTTCATACAATACGCCCAAATTACTTCAAAAATTCCAGCGATAAATAAAAATAACCAAGCCATTTTTGTTGTGTCTATTTTTTATTGTTTATAGTAAAACGATTTTGCGTTTTTTTCCTTCGGAATCAACGGCAACATAAGTCAATTCGGCTTCCGTGACTTTGACCACGTGAGCGTGAAAAATATCGTGTTCGGCATAAACTTCCACTTTTACTTTCATAGAAGTATTGCCCACGTGAATTACTTTGGCATAAAAACTTACCAAATCGCCGACGGAAATGGGTTCTTTGAATAAAAAGGAATTAACCGCAACCGTGACCACTTTGCCTTGCGATAATTTCATTGCGGGAATTGCTCCGGCGACATCCACGTGCGACATAATCCAGCCGCCAAAGACATCGCCGGCAGGATTTAAATCAGAAGGCATAGGGACTAAACGCAAAGCCGGTTGTTGAGTTGGCAAATAAATATGTTCTTTATTTTCTGTGCTCATAAAAAATTATCTCCGTTATCTATTTATTTTTTAGAAATTTTTAGAAATTTTTAGAAATTTTTAGAAATTCAAAAAAATTTTTGTGTAAAATGCAAAATTTTTTAATTTTTGAAAATTTTACAAAACTTGGAATTTTTGAAATATTTTAAAATATTCCAAATTTTTGACAATTTCATTTTTATTTCATTTTTATTTCATTCTTATCTCTTTTTAAATTTTAAACATTTAAATATTAAATCAAATAAGGAATAAATTTTATGGCAAATACTGCTCAAGCAAGAAAACGTGCCAGACAAGCCGAAAAACGTCGCCAACATAACGCCAGTCAGCGTTCCACTTTACGCACCGCAGTAAAACGCGTCCGTGCAGCAATTTTGGCAGGTGATAAAGAAAATGCACAAAACGTATTCAAAGCATCGGTTTCCGTGATTGACCGCATCGCTGATAAAAAAATCGTGCATAAAAATAAAGCCGCTCGTCTGAAAAGCCGTTTGGCAGCACAATTAAAAAAATTAGCATTAGGCTAAAAAAAGACAGCATAAAAACAATTTTCCACGAGATTTCCCAAAAAATTTTTGAGATTTCTCGTGGAAAATTTTGTGTCTATATTTTTTATTTTTATTTTTATTTTTATTTTTATTTTTTGTATTTTTTACGATTTGCGACTTGCTTCCACGTTATCTAAATATTCGGCATCAATATTTCCGGTAATATAACAACCATCAAAACAAGACGATTCAAAATTGGTAATCTGCGGATTGACTTTGGTTATCGCCGCTTTCATCGCTTCTATATCTTGATAAATCAAAGCATCAGCACCGATTTCTTTGGCGATTTGCTCGTCATTTTTTCCGGTGGCGATCAACTCGGAGCGAGTTGGCATATCAATTCCATAGACATTTGGAAATCTCACCGGCGGTGCAGCAGAAGCAAAATAAACTTTAACAGCTCCGGATTCACGTGCCATTTCTACGATTTCTCGGCTGGTGGTGCCGCGGACTATGCTATCATCAACTAATAGCACTTTTTTATTTTTGAATTCCTGACCACAAGTGTTTAATTTTTGTCGCACAGATTTTTTACGCACGGTCTGACCGGGCATAATGAACGTTCTGCCGACATAACGATTTTTTACAAAGCCCTCGCGAAATGGAATATTCAAAGTCGCAGCCAACTGCATTGCCGACGGACGGCTGGAATCTGGAATCGGAATTACTACATCAATTTCATTTAAGGGAACGATTTGTTTGACTTTTTCGGCTAACAATTCGCCCATATTCAATCTGGCTTCATAAACCGAAACGCCGTCAATAACGCTATCCGGACGTGCAAGATAAACATATTCAAAAATGCACGGCGATAAATTTTTTGCTGCGTCGCAACATTGTTTAGTATGCAAAATATTTTGCATATCAATAAAAATTGCCTCGCCAGGAGCCACATCCCGAATTACATTAAATCCGAGCGTATCTAAAGCAACCGATTCTGATGCAATCAAATATTCGTTATCAGCGTTTTTGCCGAAAATCAGTGGGCGAATTCCGTGCGGATCACGAAACGCTAACAAACCGATTCCGGCAATCATTGCCACAACGGCGTAAGCTCCTTGACAACGCTTATGAACTCCGCAGACCGCTTGGAAAATCAAATTTACCAAATCTGCATTATCGCAAGAATCCTGATTTTGCGTTAATTTGCTTAATTCGTGAGCCAAAACATTTAACAAAACTTCGGAGTCCGAATTTGTGTTGATATGGCGTTTATCCGATAAAAACATTTGCTGTTTTAATTCTTCGGAGTTTGTCAGATTTCCGTTATGAGCCAACATAATTCCAAATGGCGAATTTACATAAAACGGCTGGGCTTCAGCAAAGTTATAAGCTGACCCAGCCGTTGGATATCGCACGTGAGCAACGCCCATATTTCCTGGCAATGCTCGCATATTTCGCGTTCTGAAAACATCGCGGACTAAACCTGGCCCTTTATGCAAATGAAAATTATTGCCTTCTGCCGTAGCGATTCCTGCTGCATCTTGACCGCGGTGTTGAAGCACCATCAGACCATCATAAAGTAATTGATTTACCGGAGTTTTTGCGAACACTCCCAAAATTCCACACATAATTAAAAAATTTTTCCTTTGTTTTATGTTTTGTTTAAGTTGTTTAAATTTTGCGAATTTTAGCGAATTTTATAAATTTTTTATTTTTTCCACGAGAAATCAAAAATTATTTTTAAAATCTCGTGGAAATTTTTCTTTTTTCTCTATTTTTTAGTCAAATTATGTCAGATTCAAATTTAATTGTCGTCACCGGAGCCGCCGGTTTTATCGGTAGTAATATCGTCAAAGGTCTCAATGAACGCGGCTATGATAATATTTTGGCGGTTGATAACTTGAAACGCTCGGATAAATTTATCAATTTATTAGATTGCCAAATTTACGATTACATTGATAAAAATGAATTTTTAGACCGCCTCCAAAGCAATTATTTTGCCAACGAAATTCATAGCATTTTCCATCAAGGAGCTTGTTCGGATACTATGGAAACTGACGGCTTTTATATGATGGAAAATAATTTCCGTTATTCGCAATATTTGTTGCAATATTGTATAGAAGAAGAAATTTCTTTGATTTATGCTTCATCTGCCGCAACTTATGGAGCCGCCGAGCAAAATATATTTGTTGAAGATCCACAATATGAAAAGCCGCTAAATGTTTATGGTTATTCAAAATATTTGTTTGACCAGATCGTAAGACGCGAATTGGCAAAAGATTTAGATTCGCAAGTTGTCGGCTGCCGTTATTTCAATGTTTATGGCTACGGAGAATTCCATAAAGGACGGATGGCGTCGGTGGCTTTGCATAATTATTATGAATTTTGCAAAAATGGCTATGTAGAATTATTTGAAGGCGGAACTTTCAAAGGCATAGAATATGCAAACGGCGGACATTTACGTGATTTTGTGTATATCAAAGACGTGGTGGATATAAATTTATATTTTTGGGAAAACCCACAGATTTCCGGAATTTTTAATGTCGGCACCGGAAACGCCGAGCCGTTCAATGAAATCGCCAAAGCCGTGATAAATACAATCCGTAAAGAACAGCAGAATTTGCCGCCGTTATCTTTGGCAGAAATGGTAGAGCAAAATCTTTTGAGATACAAAAAATTCCCAGAAGCGTTGCTTGGCAAATATCAAGCATACACACAAGCAGACATCACAAAATTACAAGAACAAGCACATTATCTGAAAGATTTTTACTCCGTAGAAAAAGGAGTGAAAGATTATGTAAAGCAGTTAATCAAAAATAAAATATAAAAATATATAAAAATATATAAAAATATATAAAAATTATTTATAAATATTTTTCCACGAGAAATCTCAAAAAATTTTTGGGAAATCTCGTGGAAATTTTGCTTTTTTATTTTTTGTTTGTGCTTATTTTTATCTCATCCTTTCCCGCGGATTTACGGCTTTACCTTGTTTGCGTAGTTCAAAATATACCACGCCGCTTTCTCCGACTTTGCCGATATTTTGCTGGGCTTGAACCGTTTGATTTAGCGAGACCAAAATTTCGTCATTATGAGCATAAACCGTCATATAAGAATTTTGATGGTCAATAACCAACAAATTGCCGAAACCTCGCATTTCATCAGCAAACACGATTTTCCCATCAGCGATTGCTTTGACGTTGTCGCCGATTTTTGCAGAAATTGTGACGCCTTTGGAAATGATGCCGTCGGATTTTTTTTGCCCAAAACTGGTGATAACTTTTCCGGCGACCGGAAGTATTAAGTTTTTGGCGTTATTTGTCACATTATTTATTACTATATTTTTATCATCATTTGGGAGTGTTTTTTTATTATTCTTTTGTTGTTCTTTTTCTAGTTTTTCTTTTTGAGCTTTTGCTTTTGCTTCTGCTTTTGCTAATTCACGTTGGCGTTTTTGTTCTTCGGCGATTTTTGTCAATTTTTCCACGAGTTTTGTCAAATTTTTTTCGTCTTCTTTGAGCGTTTGGATTTTCTGTTTTTGCAAATTTACTTGCTTATCTAACTCATCAAAACGTCTTTGGTGAGAAAGTTTTTGCTGTTGCAATTCTTCTTTATAAGAATTTTGGGTTTGGCGAATTTTTTCTAAATTTTGTTGTTCATTAGATAAATTCACCGCTAAATTTTGCCGAGTAATTAAATCCTTTTGAGTTGCGTTTAGTAAATTATTTTGTGATTGAATAATTTGCTGCAAGTAATATGAATTTTTGAAGTTTTGTAGATTATTTGATTTCTCAAAAGTAACAATATTAGTTTGTTGAATATTTAAGTATTTCCAATAAAGCAAATTAGATAGCAATTTTTGATTATTTTTCAATGTTTTATCTAATGTTTTTATGTTATTTTGCAACTTATTTAATTGCTTTGATTTTTGTTGATATTTAGCATTTAGTTCCTGTAATTTTTGTTGTAAGGAATTTATTTTTTCGGTAGATTCAGATATTTTATTAGCGGTTAAATTTTTATCATTTTCTTTATTAGTCAAATCATTTTTTAGCGTTTTAATTTGCTTTTGAATCTGATTCAAATTATCTTTTTGTTCTATAATTTTGTTATTATAATTATCATCGTTAGATAAGCATAACGGAGAATAAAAAATAATCAAAAAGTTATAAATCAAAAAGATAATATAAAGAGAAATTTTGGGAAATTTATAAATAGAAAACATCGTAAAAAAATATATAAAAATATATAAAAATATATAAAAATTTAAACTTTAAAAATATACAAATTTATAGAAATTATAAAAATTATCAAAATAGCAAATGCAAACTTTTATCTCGCTATTAAATTTCGTTCAAGAATGGATTTGGACTTATTTTGGTTTCACAATACTTATCGTTTGTGCCTTATATTTTTCCGTAAAAACAAAATTCGTGCAAGTAAGATTATTGCCAGAAATGGTTCGCTTGATGTTTTTCACGGACATTAAAAACGAAAATAAATCCGATAACTCTGCAACTATTTCACCTTTTCAAGCGTTCATAGTTTCGCTGTCAAGTCGCGTCGGAATCGGTAGTATTGCCGGAGTTGCAACTGCAATTAGTGTCGGTGGGCCAGGTGCAGTTTTTTGGATGTGGTTAATGGCGTTTTTTGGTTCAGCTTTAGCAGTCGTAGAATCATCATTATCACAATTATATAAACGGCGTGGTAAAAGTAATTACTTCGGCGGCCCGGCATATTATATTTTGTATGGTTTGCGTAAGCGTTGGTTGAGCATTTTGTTTAGTATTTTGATTATTTTGGACATTGCATTTTTTGCGAATTCTGCACAAAGTAATACTATTGCTTTGGCGTTTAGTGCGGCGTTTGATTTACCAAAATATATAACCGGAATAATGTTATTTTTATTGGTTGGCTTTGCTATTTTTGGAGGTATTCACCGCATAGCAAAAATCACCGAAACTATTGTGCCGACTATGGTTATTTTATACTTGGCAGTGGCTTTGTATATTATAGTTAATCATATAGATAAAAGTTTGTTGGTTTTTCATATTATCTTGTCTAATGCTTTTGGTATTGGAGAATTTGCAGCAGGTTCCTTAGGAACGATAATTTTGATGGGTATTAAAAGGAGTTTATTTTGTAATGAAGCCGGTGAAGGAACAGCACCTCACGCAGCGGCCACTTCGGAAACTTCACACCCATTAAAACAAGGTTTAATCCAAGCGTTAGGCGTTTTTATTAGTAGTTTTATAGTTTGTTCTTGCACGGCGTTTATTATATTATTCAGTGGCGTTGATTTTCATCAATACAACGGCATTGAATTAGTGCAAATGGCAATTTCCAAAGATATTGGTTTATTAGGTAAAGAATTCATTGCGATTATTATATTTTTGTGTGCTTTTGGGACGATTATTACCTATTATTTTTATGGCGAAAGTAATGTATTATTTTTGTTAAAAACTAACGCTAACAGTGATAATAAAACTATGAATAATAGCGAAAAATTTGCTTTATATAGTTATCGTTTTATAGTATTATTTTTTGTTTTACTTGGCACCTTAATGTCGTTGGAATTAACGTGGTTATTATTAGATTTTTTTATGGCGTTATTAACGATTTGTAATTTATTTGCTTTGTTATTATTATCAAAACAATTTTTATTTATTTTTGATGATTATATACAGCAAATAAAACACGGACATAATCCGGTATTTCATAAAAATAAAATGCCAAAAATCTCCAAATTTTTAGACGCTTGGAAACAATAACTATTTAATTTCTTTTATTACTAATTCTTTTAATATTTCTGCGAACGCTTCTGATGCATTAAAAGCTGGAATATAATTGAATTCTTGACCGCCGTTTGCCAAAAATTCATGTCTATTTTCCATATTGATTTCTTCAAGTGTTTCCAAGCAATCAGCAACAAATCCGGGACATATTACATCAACTCTTTTATGCCCTTGCAACGCTAATTCTTTGACAGAATCAATAGTATAAGGTTGTAGCCAAGGATCATTCCCAAATTGTGATTGAAAAGTAATTTTTGAATTTTTATTTATGCTTAAATTTAATTTTTCAATTAACAAATTTGCAGTTTTTATACATTGATTATAATAAGGATCACCGGCATCAGAATATTTTTGCGGAATCCCGTGGAAACTTATCACCAAAAACGGAGACAAAGTAGAATTTTTAGTATTATTTTCCCAATAATTTTTGATATTACTTGCCAACAAATTTATGTAATTTTCATTATCAAAAAAATCTTTTATATAGTTAATTTTTGGTTGATTTCTGATATTTAATAGCCAACGAAAAACTTCATCAGTAACGGTTGCGGTTGTTGTTGCAGAATACTGCGGATATAATGGGATTACAATAATATTTTCATATTGCTGCTGCTGTAAATTATCTAATTTTTTACTTATAGATAATTCAATATCGCCATAACGCATTGCATAATCTACATAAAATTTATAATTATTATTACTATCAAAATTATTGAGTAAATTTTGCAATAATTTTGTTTGTTGTTGCGTATAAAAAATCAACGGCGATTGATTATTTGCTAACCAAATTTGTTTATATTTTTCTGCCGATTGTTTTGGTCTGAAAGGCAATATAAAACAATTCAAAATAAATTTCCACATTAAAGGATTTGCTTCAATAACTCTTTGGTCGGACAAAAATTGATGCAAATAATCTTTTACATCACTAACAGAAGTAGATTTTGGCGAACCCAAATTAACTAATAAAATTGCTATTTTTTTCATAGTAATTCAAAATTTTTTGATATTTTTTATATTATGTTTGTTATTTTTTATTCATTTATAAACAAACCGCCGCAACGATAAATTTTATGTTTAATAGTATTTTCTAACAATTTATTATTGCTTTTACTATCGCTATTTGTTTCTATTAAAGTAAATTTATTTTTTGCCCGAGTAATTCCAGTATAAAGTAATTCACGCGACAATATAGGATTTTGTTGTTCCGGAAAAATTAAAACCACGTGATCAAATTCAGAACCTTGCGACTTATGCACCGTCAAAGCAAATACTGCTTCATAATCTTTCAACAAATTTGGAGCAATCCAAAGTATATTTTTTTTTGAACTATTATCATTACTATCTGCCAAAAATGCAATTCTCAAAGTATTATTTAGATAAGGCAAAACTATCCCAATATCGCCATTTCGCAACTGAAATTCCTCATTATTTTTGGTTATCAAAATCGGCAATCCGCAAAATAGCAAAGTTGAATTATTTGTGTTATTTATAATACTATTTTCGGATATCAAATTTGCTTTGATTAACAAATTTGTAATATATTTATTTATAGCATTTACGCCGAATTCACTATGCCGAATTACGCATAAAACCTGAAATTGTTGATGTAATTTTAAAATATTTTCAGCTTGTTTATTCAACTCATCAAAAGAATAATTTTGCAAATTATTTTGCAGATTTTTTACCGCTTGCAAATAATTTCCATAGCCGTTTATAATCAAATTATCAAACGCTTTTTTATTCATTTTAAAACTAATTTTCTGCAAAGAATTTTTATTATCTTCTTGCATAAAAATATTTTCAATACTATTGAAATTATTTTCATTTACTGCTTTTGCTAACTGACCTATTCCACTTTGTTCATTAAAGCGATAACTCTTTTGCAATTTTATAATACTTTGATTTAATAAATTTATATTTGTATTTATATTTTTATTTGTGTTTTTATTTGTGTTTTTATTTGCATAGTTGTTATTATTAAACCAAAAATTTTTTATGATTTCTCGTGGAAAAAATTCTTGTAATTCATTTATTGTTTGCAAATTATAATGTTGCAAATCATTTTTCACATTACTACATAATTCATTTAATAACGATCCGGCTTCAACAGAAGTTAATTGATCTTTATCGCCCAACAAAATCAATTTTGTATCTTTTGATAACGCTGACATTAACGCCGACATTAAATCAACACTAATCATTGAGGCTTCATCAACTATTAACAAATCTAATGCAAGTGGATTATTTTTATTATACTTATAATTATTTTGAAAATCTCCGGCTCCTAATAATTTATGCAAAGTATTAACTTGCTGCGGAATATTCTCAAAAGTATTTTCAGAAATTATGTTTTTCAAATTATTTTTTAATTTGTTAGTATTTTCTTTGATTGCACTTTCTAAACGAGCCGCAGCTTTGCCGGTTGGTGCTGCAAGTTTGATATTTAATTTTGTATTTTGATTACTATCTCTGTTATTATTTTTTTGCAATTTATGTAATTCTTGCAATAACAAAATTATTTTCAAAACCGTGCTGGTTTTTCCGGTTCCTGGTCCTCCGGTGATAATACAAAAATTTCTTTTACAAGCAATTACTGCTGCAACTTTTTGATAATCAATTTCTTTATTTTCTGATGGAAATACTTGACTTACTAAATCTATAAATTTTTCTTTTTTTGTATTTTCTAAACTATCAAAATTATTATTACTATTGCCAGAATTTAATCGATTCAAAATATTATTTTCTATGATTTCTTCATCATTTTTATAGCGATAAAAATACAAATTATTATTTTTCAAAATGAACGGCTTTATTTGTTTATCTTGCAGATTTTCTCCTTTTGCTAATTTACAAATAATCTCATCTCCAAAATTTACTAATTCGTCAATCCAGTTATTTATATTATCCAAATTTAATTGTTGTATAATCTCTTCCGGCGTAAAAATTTCCTGCGTATATGTTTGCCGTAATTCCAATAATTTTTTATCACTAATTGGCGGAAGTGATAGCAAAAATTTTGCATTTTTTAATACATTATTCAAATCTAAACAAACGTGACCACGACCTAATTGATGCGAAACTAATACTATGGAAAAAATCACTGCTGATGATATTTTTTGACTTTGTTGATACATAAATTTTGCTAATACAAAATCTATTGCTTTTATCCAACCAAGTTCTAACCAACATTGCATTTGTGATAATAATACTTGTGGATTTTCTAAATTGTTGTTATTTTTCATAATGTTTTATAAAACTAAAAAATATTTTTAAAATCTCGTGGAAAAATTGAAATTTGTTTAACTAATAATATAAAAATATAAAAAATATAAAAAATATAAAAAATATAAAAAATATAAAAACTAAATAAAAAAATTTTTAAAAACTATGCAAAACCAACTCAAAAATGATACCTTTATCCGAGCATTACTCCGCCAACCAACCGATTACACGCCCATTTGGCTAATGCGTCAAGCCGGACGATATTTGCCTGAATATAAAGCGACTCGCCAACGTGCCGGAAATTTCTTGAACCTTTGCAAATCGCCGAACTTGGCTTGTGAAGTCACAATTCAACCCGTAGATCGCTTTGATTTAGACGCCGCCATTTTATTTTCTGATATTCTCACTATTCCCGACGCTATGGGTTTAGGACTTTATTTCGCCGAAAATGAAGGCCCAAAATTTGAACATCCTTTGCAAGACGAGCAACAAATTAACAATTTACAAATCGCCGATATGGACAAACTCGCTTACGTTCCGGCGGCGGTCAGCGAAATCAAAAAGGCATTGAATAATAAAATTCCGCTGATTGGATTTTCCGGCAGCCCTTTCACTTTGGCTTGTTATATGGTGGAAGGCGGTGGCAGTAAAGAATTTTCCAAAATCAAAAAAATGTTGTATTTGCGACCGAATTTGCTACATAAAATTTTACAAACTTTGGCGGATTCTGTGGTGAATTATCTCAACGCACAAATTGAAAGTGGCGTAAATGCGGTGATGATTTTTGATACTTGGGGCGGAACTTTAACGCCGACGGCTTATCAAGAATTTTCGCTGAATTATATGCAATACATCATCAAAAATTTGACGCCAAATATTCCGAGCATTATTTTCACCAAAGGCGGCGGCTTGTGGTTAGAAAATATGGCGAACATAAATTGCAATGCGATCGGCGTTGATTGGACAATTAACATCGCGGAAGCCAAACGCAGAATCGGCGACAAAGTTGCAATTCAGGGAAATTTAGATCCGTCAATTTTGTTGTCAGACGCAAAAGTTGTGAATATCCAAGCTAAAAAACTGTTGGACGATTTTTATGCAGTTGATAATAACGCTAACGGACATATTTTCAATTTAGGTCACGGGATTTCTCAATTTGCGGATCCAGAAAACGTCAAGGAATTAGTGCAAACCGTGCATAATTATTCCAAGCAATTACGTCAAAAATAAAATAAACATAACAACAAATTTCCACGAGAAATCTAAAAATTTTTTTGGAAATCTCGTGGAAAATCTTTGAAAAATAAAAATAAAAATAAAAATAAAAATAAAAAATATCAAAAATGTTTTTGAAAAAAAATAAGCAGAATTCAAATAACAACAATCAAAAACCTACAAAAATTATTGTGCCGGAAAATCTTTTGGCTGCCGAAGCGTATAATTTAGCCAAAAAATTTTTAGACCTCGCCGAAGCAAAAATCTTGATTTGCCATTTGACCGGACTGTCGCCAACAAATCTGATAACTCACGGCAGCGACGACAATTATCGTTTGGAAAAATCGCAAACTAAATTGCTGAAAAACGCTTTACAACGCCGTCAGAAAAAAGAACCTTTGGCATATATTTTGGGCGAAACCGAATTTTTCGGCTTCAAATTCAAAGTCAATAAATCCGTGCTGATTCCGCGTCAAGAAACCGAAGATTTACTAAATTTATGCGTGAAAAAAATTCAGGAAAAAATAGACGACGAAAGAATCAATCCGCAAGATATAAAAATTTTGGAACTCGGCACCGGCAGCGGAATTTTGAGCATCTGCTTACGCCAAATTTTCCCAAAAATTATTATTCATAGCACTGACATCAGCGGCAAAGCATTGAAAGTTGCCAAAATCAATGAAGATTATGTAAAAGAACAAAATGCCGAAAATTTGGAAAATTTGGAAAATTTGGAAAATTTGGAAAATTTGGAAAATTATCAGCAAATTCAATTTTTCAAAGGCAGCTGGTTTAAAGCAATTTTAGATAAATCGCTATGGAAAAATTTACTCGCCAAAATGCAGCCGGAAAATTCAAATAATCAGTTTTCGCGTTATGATTTGATTTTGGCAAATCCGCCGTATATCGCTGAAAATAGCGAATTTTTGCAAAATTTGACTTTTGAACCACAAACGGCATTAGTCGCCAAAGAAGACGGAATTGCCGATATAAAAAATATTGTGGAAAATGCTCCGATTTTTCTGAAAGCAAACGGCTGGTTAATGTTTGAACACGGACACGATCAAGGCAAAATTTCTCAAGTTTTGTTGGCAAAAAATGGCTTTGAAAAAATTTTTACGCATAATGATTTATCAGATTTGCCAAGAGTTTCCGGCGGCAAAATGCCGATAATTGAATAAACAAAAAATTTCCACGAGATTTAATAAAAAATTTTCAAAAATAATTTCTAAAATCTCGCGGAAATAATTTTTTTGCATTTAATTTTTAATTTAATTTTTAATTCAATTTTTAATTCAATTTTTAATTTAATTTTTAATTTTTAACTTTGATTTTTTACTTTTATGCTGTCCGACTCTTACGAAAATTCTCAAATTAAAAATTCTGGCGATTTGTCAAATTTTCATTCGCGGCAAATTTTCGCTTTGATTTTAGTTTTAGTTTGCTTCGGAATTCTGGCTGGACGCTTTTTTTGGTTACAAATCAAGCAACACGATTTTTATCAAACTCGTGCCGAAACTAATCGCATTTCTTTGTTGCCGGTTGTGCCAAATCGCGGCATTATCAGCGATCGTAACGGCAGAATTTTGGCTTACAATTATTCGGCTTTCACTTTGGAAATAACGCCCTCGCAAATTAAAAATCTCACCAAAACCATAGACGAATTATCAAGCGTCATCAGCATAGAAGCAAAAGATCGCAAACGTTTCCGCAGATTACTCAAAGAAACCAAAAACTTTGAATCAGTGCCGATTCGCAATCAATTGACCGAACAAGAAATCGCCAAATTCACCGCCGAACGTTATCGTTTTCCGGGCGTGGAAATTAAAGCGCGTTTATTTCGGCGTTATCCATACGAAAAAATTGCTTCTCACGCTTTGGGTTATATCAGCAGAATCTCTGAACGCGACGAAAAATGGATAGAAGCCGAACAAAAAGATGCAAATTATAAAGGCACCGAACACATCGGCAAAACTGGACTGGAACAGCATTACGAATTTGAATTGCACGGAGAAACCGGCTGGGAACAAGTAGAAACCGACGCCGGAGGAAATGCTTTGCGGAGTTTGAAAAGTATTCCGCCGATTTCTGGAAATAACCTGAAATTAACGCTGGATATACGTTTGCAAGAAATCGCCGAAAAAGCGTTTGGTGACTATAAAGGTGCATTAGTCGCCATAGAACCATCAACCGGAGGAATTTTGGCACTCGCATCCGTGCCAAGTTATGACCCAAATTTATTCGTTGATGGCATTAGTTCAGAAAACTGGAAAGCTTTGAATTTCCACGAAGATAAACCTATGATAAATCGCACCATCAATGGAGCATATCCGCCCGGTTCAACTTTCAAGCCGTTTATGGCATTGGCAGCTTTGGAAACCGGAAAACGCAAACCTTATGATGCAATTCGCGATCCGGGGTTTTTCAATTTTGGCGGACACACTTTCCGCGACGATAAAGCCGGAGGTCACGGCATTGTAGATATGTATAAATCTATTGTGCATTCTTGCGATACTTATTATTATGTTCTGGCGAACGATATGGGAATTGACCGGATTTCTGAATTTATGGCGACTGTCGGCTTTGGACAAAAAACCGGCATAGATCTCGGCAAAGATGATTCCGGCGAAAGCCGTGGCGTTCTGCCGTCAAAAGAATGGAAGAAAAAACGTTTTAAAAATCCGGCTCAACAAAAATGGTTTTCTGGCGAAACAATTTCTATCGGCATCGGTCAAGGTTATAACGCTTATACGCCGATTCAATTAGCCTCTGCTACGGCAACTTTGGCAAATTATGGCGTAATGTTCCGTCCGCATTTGGTTGATTACATAGAAGATAAAAAATTACAAAAAATTCGGCGTATAGAAGCCACTCCGTTAAAAGATTTGGGCTGGAATCCGGAAAATGTCAAGGAAATTCATCGCGGAATGATGGGCGTGATGACCGCTGGAACCGGTTATCGTTCATTTGCCAACGCTCCTTATACTTCTGCAGGAAAAACCGGCACGGCACAAGTGTTTTCGCTGAAAGGAGCAAAATATAACGCTGCGGCAATTCATAAAAATTTGCGAGATCACGCTTTATTTACGGCATTTGCACCGGTAGAAAATCCAAAAATTGCGTTGGCGGTTTTGGTGGAAAATGGCGGTTTTGGAGCATCAACGGCGGCTCCGATAGCCAGAAAAGTAATAGATTATTACTTGCTGAAACGTCGTCCGAAAGATTTTGTATTTTTTGATGAATTGCAAGATAATCCAACTTTGGCGAATAATGAAGAGGAAAAAACGGAAAATAAAACCGAAAATAAAACAGAAAATAAGATAGAAATAAAAACAGAAACTAAAACAGAAACTAAAACAGAAAATAATAATTAAAAATAAATTTTTTCCACGAGATTTTTCAAAAATTTTTTGAGATTTCTCGTGGAAAATTTGTATTTACTAACTGCATTTTTTGCAATTACTTACTTATATTTTATATAGGTTTTATAGGTATATATTTTTTATTTTCTGCTGCTGGAAAACTCCATTTCCAATTTTTAGTTGTCGTTGGAACAACTTGCATTTTTATACATTCTACTGGACAAGGAGCGAGACATAATTCGCAACCGGTGCAATCTGCCGCAATGATAGTATGCATTTGCTTTGCCGCTCCGACTATCGCATCAACCGGACACGCTTGAATACATAAAGTGCAACCAATACAATTTTGTTCATCAATTACGGCGATTTGTTTTGGTTTTTCTTCTACTAATGAAATGTTAGAAATATCTTTGCCTAATAGTTCGGCAATTTTTACCATTCCATCATAACCTCCGGGGGGACATTTATTTATTTCTACTTCGCCTTTTGCGATTGCTTGTGCATATGGTTTGCAACCGGGATAACCACATTGTCCGCATTGAGTTTGTGGCAAAATTGCATCTATTTTTTCTACTAATGGGTCGCCTTCTACTTTAAATTTTACGGCTGCATAACCTAATGCAATTCCGATTACTATCGCACCCAAAGCCATTATAGAAATAGCGATTAAAATTTGCATACTGAACAAATCCTTTTGTTATTTTTTATACTTTATTTATAATTTTTTATACGCTAACTAAATTGTTTAAATTGTTTAAAGAATTAACTAATTGCTCGGCAGTGAAAGGCACTTTTAAAAAGTCATTTGCCCCGAGTTGTAAGGCATTATCCTTATATTTATCTTGTTCCAAAGAAGTCATAATAATAACTTGAATTTCTGGATAAGTTTCTTTTATTTTTGCTAATAAATCCAAACCATTTAAATTTGGCATTTCAATATCACTAACGACAATATTTGGAATATTTTCAGCGATTTTTTGCAAGGCTTCTTCGCCATCTTTTGCAGTATCAACGCTATATTGTTCCACATAAGGACTAAGTAAGCGAGTTGTTAATTTTCTAATCATCAAAGAATCATCAACAAGCAAAACCTTTTTAGGAATTTTTATATTTTCTGCAATTTCTGCAATTTCAGCAGTTTCAACAATTTCAGCATCAATAATATTTTCATCGTCGTTATTTTTGTTGATAGTATCAACATTTTCCACGAGAATTTCAATATTATTTTTGTCTTGATTTTCTTGCGTAGTTTCAAAATCAGTATCTAAATTAGTTTCTGAATTAGTTTCTGAATTAGTTTCCGTTACATTTTCAGTTAATTCGGTTAATAAATTATTATTTGTAGTTTCAGAATTTTCAGAAGTTTCAGCATTTTCAAGCAAATTATTTTCGCCAAAATTATTTTGTAAATTCTCGTGGAAAATATATTTTTTGACTAACTGAATTAAATCTAAAATGATAACGATTTTGCCATTTTCATCAATACCACAACCGCCAACTCCGACAACATTTGCTAATTGAGTTCCGACATTTTTGGTAATTAAATTTTGATTTCCACCTAATGCTCCGATTGCGATTGCTAAACTTAAATTTTCGCTTTCATCGTGCAATAAAATAACGGAATCGCCAACCGTCAAATTATTTTCACTATTTTGATTACTATTTTCGTTACTATTTTCATCACTATTTTTGTTACTATTTTGCTTACTTAATAAAGTTTTTAAGTGGCAAAAATTATATTCTTCTTCATCAAAAGTCAAAATATTTTGAGTATTTATTTCCTCAATAAGTTCATCAGTCAATGAAACAACGTGATCTATATAAATTGCATCAATCGCATAAAACGGCTGATTTTTACGCGTTTTTGCAGTCATCATAGACGGCGTTTTTTCCGGCGAAACCATCAAAACATTGCTGACCGCCAAAGTCAAAGGCAAACGTAATTTGAAAGAACTTCCTACATTTTTTGCCGTATGAATTTCAATTTGTCCGCCAAGATTTTCAATTTCTTTTTTGACTATATCCATTCCAAAACCACGTCCGGCATTTGTGGTTACTTCGCCAGAATCTATAGTAGAAAATCCGGATTTAAACATAAATTCATACAAAGTTGCAGCGTTTATATCTGCAAAATTTGCACTTTCTTCTAACCAATTTAATGCTTTGGCTTTATTGAAAATTCGCTCTAAATCAATACCTTGACCATCATCCGAAAGTATTAAAGTTATGCGATTACTTTCTTGGCGTAATTGCAACGTAATTTTTCCGCTTGAGTTTTTATTCAAAGCGGTTCGCTGTTCTGGCGATTCAATTCCATGCACGATGGCATTTCGCAGCATATGCTCCAACGGAGGCGTGATCCGGGCTAATAAAGTGCTGTCAATTTTCAAATTATGGTCAATAATTATCAGTTGAGCGTCTTTATTTTCGCTTTGGCAACATTGTTGGACTAAAAGGTGCAAGCGTTCGGCGATTGTGGCAAACGGAACGATTCTGATATTTAATAGATTTTGGGTCAAACCTTTTTGGGTTTTGGCTTGATTTTTTAGGGCTTTTTGGGCATTTTTGACATTGTTCAATAAATCTTTTTGGATTTGCTGCGTCGCTTGGCTGACGTTTTTGGTCAATTCATTGACGGCATCGGAGATTTCCGTTTGTTGCAAAATATCTGCTTTTGCCCGTAAATTGTGGCTTTGCGATTTTATTTGCTGCATAGTTTCGCTCAAATCTTGCAAGGAGTTTTCCATTTGCTCGATTTCCACGTTGGCGATGGTTCTTGCGGTTGCGATTTCGGTCATTTGATTAACAAATTTATCCATAGAAGCTGCATTGACTGCAACGGGTTCATTTGCTAACGGCGAAACTATCAAATTATTATTACTATTGGAATTTTCGTCGCTATTATTTATGATTAAAGCGGAAGAATTTTGAACGACTAAATTCGTATTTTGTTCATTAGTAGTAAAATTAGTTTCCAAATTAGTTTCTAAATTAGTATCTGAATTTTCTTGGATATTATTTTCCGGAATGTCTTCGCTTTGAATGCTCTGATTTTTTGCTAATTTTAATTGTAAAATTCGGTTAATTTCTTCATTACTACATAAAATTTGTTTGGGAAAATTAGTAAAAATTTCTTGGAATTCTTGCCCGACACGAATACGCAAAATAATAGTAGAAACAAATTCTAAATCATTAGATAATTCACGCAAAAAATCATTATGCAAAACATATAAAATTATTTCTTCATTATCATTGTTATTATCATTACTATTATTATTTTGTGACAGAATTTTAATCTCTTCGGTGACGATTTTTAAAATAGATTCTAACTGATGGAAATAATTTCCTATTGGCGTAATTCCAGCTAAATAAGAATCGCCTTTCAAAGTATGTAATTCGCGATTTATTTCATTTTGTATATCAACATTATAACTTATAATATTGTTTTTCAAATTATTTAATACATCGCCTACTTTGCGTAATTTACGCGAACTTTCACTCAAATAAATAGAAAATAATTTTGCATTTATATTGTTTTGAATTTCATCACAATCAACATAAAAACTATTAGTAATTTCTGTTAATTGTTGCAATAATTCACTTTTTTCATTACTATTTATTTCGTTTGAATTTATAGTAATTTTTTCAATAATTTCATAGTTTTTATTTCATTACTTTGACAAGCCAAAACTAATTCCTGCATCAAATCATTTGGAATGTTTAAATTTCCGTCACATAATTGCGAAAGTTGTTTATCAATACGCGAGCAAAGTTTTCTGATTTGTGGATTTTTTGCTTTGTTTGGATTTGCAATAGCAACTATAAAATCTTGTGTAGTATTGTGCCAAAATTGTTGTTGATTATCATCATTATAATTACATAATAATTGCGAAATTTGTTGCAAAACTTTGTGCATAGTTTGCCGACTATGTTCGTCGGAATTTCTAATCCAACTTAATAAAGATTGTTGAAAATAAGCACGTAATTTTTTGACTTTATTTATAATTTCTTGTGGCAATAAATTATCAATAACCGACATATTTTTTATGTATTTTTATATATTAAATTTTATTTATTAAATATTAAATATTAAATATTAAGTATTAAGTATTAAGTAAATTTTGTAATTGATTCACGATATTATTCAAAGCGAGAATTGTTTTATTATCGCTGAAAAAATTATTATTATTTTGTTGCGATAAAGTATAAATTTGAATAATATTTTGCAAAGAACTTTGAATTGAACTCAAACAATTTTCTACATTATAATAATCGTCATTTGTGGAAGTTTTATTTTGCTGATTTTTTAGCGTAGTAATTTCATCATTTAAAGTATTTAATTGTTGTTTATTTTTTTCAATATTTTGCAAAGATAAATTCATCTGTTGCAACATATTTTCCACGAGATTTGTCAAATTTTTTATAGCATTTTGTCCGTCACTAATTTGTTTGCTAATCAATTTAGTTTTTTCTGACGATTGTTCTGCCAAATGTTGAATATCTTCGGCAACAACGGCAAAATTTTCATTACTTTCAGCATTTTCATTATGCGATTGAATTGCAATATTAAACATCAAAACGCTGATTTGTTCTGACAAATCATTTAATATTTGTGAATGTGAATTTATTCCATTTACTTCTTGAGTAAATTTTTCAGTTTCAACTATTAAATTAGATCCTTCTAATCGCAAATCTTGCAACGCTTTCAAGGAAATTTCAATATCGTTTAAAATACTATTATTTTTATCTTCCATACTTGATAATGCGACAACATTTTCAAGTAAAATATTATTTTTATTTTTCAAGTTATCAGCAACAAGTTTATATTGTTCCAAAACAGAATCTATATTATTTTTGCCAACACTTATTTCCTTGTTTAATTCTTCATTTTGTTTTACATAATAATCATTATTATTTGCCAAATTGTTAATTAAATTTGACATAGATTGCAAATTTACTATCGGCAAATTACTATAATCATTATTATAATTTTTGATAAAAATAATCAAATTTACTAATCCAGAAACTGAAAGCAAAATAATAACAATGTTTAATATATTTTTTAAGTTCCAAAAACCGGCTTTAACGGTTAAAATTCCGTTAATAATTTCATTGATATCTGCCGTATTTTTTGAAATTTGTTGATAATTATTTTTTGCCGAAGCAATGGCGTTAATATGCGTCAAAATAGTATTTACTGAATCAGAAATAATCAAAAATTTTTCTTGTATTTCTTTCAAAGTATTTTCACTCGCCAAATCGTGTATGCCTTGCAATTTTTTTGATTTGTCACCATGCGTTAATAAGTTCAAATCTTCTTTGAAAACTAATATATCTTTGTTTAAATTAAATACTATTTTTGGGTGATATTTTGTATTTGCTTTCAAAGCCAAAATATTTTTGGCAATACGTTGCGATAAAGTTCGCAAATCGCTCATAATATCTAATTCAGATAAAGTTGCTCCGGCGGTATATTTTAATTGTGTTAATTTAGTTAAATCTGCCAACAAATCTTCGCTAACTATTTCAATATTATCTATTTGCTTATTCAAATCTGTTTTGCTTATATTACCATTAAATTTTAATAATTCATTAGCGATTTTTTGAGTATCTTCTATATCGTTTTTTAAAATAGTATTTTGCGATAAAACATAACGAGAACTAATGAGAAAATTATCAAATTTTTGATAACTTTCTTGCAAATTATTTTTTTGTAATAATGCTAATTTTTCTATGTTATTTGTTAAATCTAAATTCAAAATTTTTAATTCTTTCAATTCGCGTTCTGTTTGATTTTTACTATAACCGACATAAGCATTAACAAATAACAAAACAAACAAAGCAATCAAATGAAAAATAAAAAATACTAAAAATTTTTGAGTATCTTTTAAATTCTTGATTTCATTTCTATTGAATAATGTATTTAAAGTAATCGGTTGCATAAACTTAAAACTTAAAACTTAAAACTTAAAACTTAAAATTAAATTTTAAAAAGTATTTATGTTAAAAAATTTTTCGTCGTTTAATAATTCTTTAACACTTAATATATTCCAAATATTATTTTCTTTATCTGTTGCTTGTTGATGCCAAGTATTATTATCACTATTATTATTTTCCAAAAAATTTAATGGAAAACTCGTGGAATTTTTTAAACCTAATGATTTATAAATAAGTATTCCCGCATTATTGATGTTATGTTTATTTTCTGCTTGTAATAATATCAAATAAGCATTTTTTTTATCATTACTATTATTATTTTCTATATTATTTTCTGCATTATTTTCTGCATTATTTTCTGCATTATTTTCAGTATTATTCTCGTTTGTTGATAAATGTTCGCTGATAAACAAATTTATATCACTAATCGCAAATAATTTGCCTTTATAAGCACAAACTCCCAAAAACCAGTGTTTAGTCAATGGAATTTTTTCAATATAACCTTTTTCTGCTCCGTTAATAATCTCGTTTAAAGGAATAAAACCGCTGGTTTCTTTGCTATTTATTAACCATTTTTTGCCAAAAATTTCAAAAGCAATCCACGAAGTCGCCAAATTAGTATTATTATTTTTTATCGCTATTTGCTGATTATTATTGCTAACAACTAAATTGTTCATAACAAATTTTTTGATAACTTTTTGTAATATATTTTGTTAATATTTTTAATATAAAATTACTATTGATTATTGTCAAAATATTTGAAAAAAATATATAATATAAACATTAAAAAATATTATTTATTATTCAAAAGATAAAAATAATATAATTTAATAAAAAATTTTAAATAAATTTTTATTTTTTTACATTTATCTTTTTACTTTATCCTTTAAAACATTTAAACATTTAAACATTTAAACATTTAATTTTAAAATAAAAAAACGACTATGAAAATTAAACATTTAATCGCCGGACTTTTGATGTCCGCAGTTGCTTCTGGAGCGATGGCTCAAAATGCACCTTCTGCCGATGATTTAATCAAATGGCGTCAATCTTTGCACCAAGTTTTGGCTTGGAATATGGGACGCTTGAAAGCCAATGTAGGCGGTCAATATAACAAAGCACAAGCTCAAAAAGCCGCTAATTTGATTGCAGCCATTGCCAACTCCGGAATGGGCGAATTATACGCACCGGGCACCGAAAAAGGCAACAAAGTCAAAACCAAAATGAAACCAGAAATGCTCACCGATGCCGAAGGCGTTAAAAAAGCTGCGATGGCTTTTTCTCAAGAAGCCAATGAATTAGCCAAAGTTGTTAATGGTGGCGGCGATGCTTCTGCTGTGAAATCTCAATTAGGCAAACTTGGCGGAACTTGCAAAGGCTGTCACGACGATTTCAAAAATAAATAAATAAATAAATAAATAAATAAATAAAAAATCTTTATAATTTATTTATAAAGCAAAGCATAAAAACAAATTTTCCACGAGATTTCTATAATTTTTTTAGAATTCTCGTGGAAAATTTATTTTATTTTTACCGAAAAATACTAATAAAGATTTAGAAAATGGATACTCAAAAAATATTAGAAATCATAAAAAACATAGGTATAAATAAAATCAGCGAACAAAATCCAAGCGGCATTGATCCTCGTTATGAAGATTTGTATGCTATTTTGCAGGACGAACTCAACAAATTAGGTTCAGCCACCGCCGGAGGTGCGATTAGTTGGAAAAATCTCGCCGAGACGTGCATCAAAGTTTTGCAAACGCTTTCCAAAGATATTCCTGCGGCGTGTTATCTGCCGATTGCTTTGGCTTATGACGATAACGAGAACGATAAAAAATCTGGTTTTGCCTTATGGTTGGCGGCTTCGCAAGAATTATTGAATTTGTTGCAAAATTTTTGGGAGACGGCTTTTCCGGCAAAAAAACGCATCAAAGGTCGCGTCAATGCTTTGCAATGGTGGTTAGATCGCAGCAAAATTTTGTTGGAATCTGAACCGTTTTTGGCAACAGAAATCCCCGAAAATTTATTCAACCAAGCGATAACTTTTATAGATAATTTGGATAAATTTTTCGTAGATAATTTGGCGGACAATGATATTCCTTTGTATGAATTGAAGGAATTTGTAAAACGCATTCCGGTTAAAGTGGAGCCGCCAAAAGTAGAAGAAGTAAGCAAAACAGAAGCAAAAATAGAAAGCACAGAAAATAACGAAAAACCCGCAAAACAAAATACAGAAAAAGCTGAAAAATCAGAAAATATAAAAAATGTAGAAAATAAAAATCAAGAAATAAAGCAAGAAGTAAGCAAAGAAATTCCCAAAGCAGAAAATGTAGAAAATACGCAAAAAGTAATCACAGAAACTCCAACACAAACTATAAATTTGGATGTTAAAGATTTGCCAGATTTATCAGCAAATGTTGATACAAAAACTATTCAAAATGCTTTGAGACAAATTGCAGGTAGCATTATAAATTTATTTAATGATCAAAATAATGAAGTGCTTTCTAACGATATATTTTTATGGAAAATTTTGTATTGTGCTTTATGGGGGAATTTGAAAAACTTGCCGCCTTGTTCAGATAATAAAAAAAATACATTTTTGCCAGAACCAGATAGCTATTTTATGCAAAGATTAACGTCAATGGTAGAAAATAAAAAATATTCAATTGCTATAAAATCAATTTTGGAAAACCTTTACGTTTCGCCATTTTTATTTGATTTGCATCAAAATTTAATACTTTGTTTAAAACAATTAGGCGAACAATATTCGTTAGTAGTATCAACAATAGAATTTGAATTCTATAACTTATTAAATCGTTTAAAAAATATAGAAGAATTATGTTTTGAAAACGGCATTCCTTTTGCAAATAATAAAACTAAAAATTGGATTTCACAAATCAAAAAATCATTTCAAAAAGGAGATTCTGCAAATAATAATGAAGACGCAATTATTTTTGAAAAATTAAATAGTCAATGTGATAAATTAGTCACAGAAAATAAATTCGCAGATGCTTTAATGTTGATAGATAATCAAAGTTTGCAATATAAAATTACTAAACCGACATTATTTTTATCATTAAAACTAAAACAATTAGAATTATTATTTGAAAATAATGATAATTTTTTAGATTTAGCATTATTATTATCTCAAAATTTGGAGCAGTTTTGTATAAACCAAAAAATACAATATTGGCAACCAAATTTATGGATTAAGTTTTGGAAAATTGTGTATTCAATAACGCAAAAAATGCTCGTTAGTGATGTCAAAAATAACGAGAATAACGACGAAAATAATGGCGAAGAAAATAACAAAAAAACAAATAAAGATGATAATAATAAAAATAAAGAAAATTATTTGATTGCCAAAGAATTTAATCAAAAAGCAATTACAAATTTAATAAATTCCAGCGTCGCAGAAGCGGTGAAAATCAAAAATTAAAAACACAAAATAAAACTTTTCCACGAGATTTTTATAAAAATTTCTAAAAATTTTTTGAGATTTCTCGTGGAAATTTGTTTTTTATTTTTGTTTATTTTTGCTTATTTTTCATAAACTGGAAAATCTTTGCAAAGTTTGGCAACTTTTTCTTTAGTTGCGTTGATTACTTCTTTATTTTCCGGATTGTCTAAAACGTCAGCGATCAAATTTGCGATTTCTGCGGCTTGGACTTCTCCAAATCCGCGAGTTGTCATCGCCGGAGAACCTATGCGAATTCCGGAGGTGACCATCGGTTTTTCTGGATCGTTTGGAATTCCGTTTTTATTAACCGTGATATGTGCCGAACCCAACAACGCTTCGGCTTGTTTGCCGGTCAAGTTTTTAGGACGCAAATCTACCAAAAATACGTGACTTTCGGTGCCGCCGGAGACAATTCTCAAACCGCGAGATTTCAGAACTTCTGCCATTTTGGCGGCGTTTTTGATTACTTGTTGTTGATAAACTTTGAATTCCGGCTGCAATGCTTCTTGGAATGCTACGGCTTTGGCAGCGATAACGTGCATCAATGGTCCGCCTTGCAATCCCGGAAAGATCGCTGAATTGATGGCTTTTTCGTGTTCGGCTTTCATTAACACAAATCCTCCGCGTGGGCCTCGCAAAGTTTTATGCGTCGTGGAAGTTACAACATCGGCGAACGGCACCGGATTTGGATATAAACCGGCGGCGATCAAACCGGCGTAATGAGCCATATCAACCCAAAAAATCGCTCCGATTTCTTTGGCGATGGTGGCGAATTTTTGCCAATCAATTTTCAAGGAATATGCGGAGGCTCCGGCAACGATAACTTTTGGTTTTTCCTTACGAGCGATTTGTGCCATTTTGTCGTAATCAATTACTTCGTTTGCATCCAAGCCGTATGACAATGCTTCAAACCATTTTCCGGATAAATTTAATTTCATTCCGTGAGTTAAGTGACCGCCTTCTGCCAAAGACATTCCCAAGATTTTATCTCCCGGTTTAGCGAACGCCATCAACACGCTCTGATTTGCTTGTGAGCCGGAATTTGCCTGAACGTTAGCGGCTTGTGCCCCAAAGATTTTTTTGACGCGATCTATGGCTAATTGTTCTACGACATCAACAAAATCACATCCGCCGTAATAGCGTTTGCCCGGATAACCTTCGGCATATTTGTTGGTTAATTGCGAACCTTGAGCCGCCATAACGGCTTGAGATACATAATTTTCAGAGGCAATAAGTTCAATATGATCTTCTTGACGTTGATTTTCATCAGCGATAGCTTTCCATAAAGCAGCATCGGCGTTTTTTAGAGTTTCAAAAGTTTGTTTTTTAAACATAATTTATATTTTTTTGGTTTGTATAGTTTGTAATAAATAAATGAAAAAGTTAAGAATTTGCGAATTTTATAAAAATAACAAACATAAAAATAAAAACCAAAATTCCACGAGATTTTTAAAATATTTTTCCAAAAAATTTTTTAGAATTCTCGTGGAAAAATTTCAAAAATCATAAAAATAAAAACTAAAAAGACAAATAGCAAATTAAATTATGGCAATTAAAGTTCAAAATTTAGGCAAAGCGTATCCGATTTTCACTTCAAAATTACAAACAATCGCAACTTGGTTAGGTTTAAAACAACGCCAACAAAATTGGATTTTACGTAATGTCTCGTTTGAAGTTAAGCAAGGTGAAGCCGTCGGAATCATAGGAATTAACGGAGCCGGAAAATCAACATTGCTGAAAATGATCGCCGGAACATCAATTCCCAGCGAAGGAACTATACAAATTGACGGCAAAATTTCGGCTTTGTTGGAATTAGGAATCGGATTTCATCCGGAACTAACAGGAAGACAAAATGCTTTTTTGGCTTGTCGTATGCAAGGAATGGAATTGCCAGAAATTCACAAACTAATTCCGCATATTGAACAATTTGCAGAAATCGGAAATTATTTTGAGCAATCGGTGCGAACTTATTCATCCGGAATGTTTGTGCGATTAGCGTTTGCCGTAGCGACTGCAATGCGTCCGGAAATCTTAATTGTTGATGAAGCGTTGTCGGTTGGCGATGCTTATTTTCAGCATAAATCCTTTGCCAAGATCCGCGAATTTCGTGATTTGGGAAGCACGTTATTATTTGTCTCACACGACAACGGAGCCATCAAAAGCATTTGTGATCGTGCAATTTTGATAGATAAAGGCGGAATAATTATGGATGACGAGCCTTCAAAAGTTTTAGATTTTTATAATGCTTTAATTGCTGATAAAAATTCTAAATACGACGAGGTTTATCAAACAAATTCTGCAAATATCTCCGAAAATGAAAATATTGATATTGAACAAAATTCCACGAGTAATCTAAAAAATTTTTTGGGACGTTCTGGGAATAAAAAAGCCGAAATTCTTGATATAACTTTGATAAATAGCAAAAATCAGCAAAATGCTCCGTTGATAATGTCTGGCGAAAATCTGAAATTGCAAATCAAATTTGTAGTCCACGAGCATTTAGAAAATTTAACTATTGGTTTTGACATAAAAAATCGTCTCGGAGAATTTATGTATGGGACAAATACTGCAATCAGAAATATTTTGCCTGATATTGGCAAAACAACTGGCGAACATATTGTTGAAATCAATATTAAAAGTTTGAATTTTGGTGTCGGAATTTATCAAGTTGCTCTGGCTTTACACGCCGGATATTCTCACGTGGAAGAAAATTACGACTGGATTGATGGTGCTGCGATGTTTGAAGTTGTTCCGAATAATAGTGATAAAGCATTTATCGGAATGTGCAATTTG
>SFHR01000067.1 GCA_004555545.1 Dechloromonas aromatica (nom. nud.) | reverse complement strand
TACTTTAAAATACATTGTGGATAACTACTAACTCAATTTTTGAGAATTTTTGCGAATATAATCAGCCGTTGAATGCTCGTAACGAACCGCCGAGATTATATCTCTGGTCGCAAATCTAATATTATTTGCTAATATCTCTGTAACTATTTTACCTACATTGTCGGATTTTTTTCCTACCGCCTCTATTTCATCAGACAATGTATTTATAAAATCTACTACTTTGCCAAGCTTTTCGCCAAGCGTGGCGGAATTTGAAATATTATTTAATTCATTTAAAAGTATCATAATAACTCCTTTTATTTCAGGTTTTTATATATATCAAAAAATTTCAAACTATTTTCTAAACTAATTTTATTACTTCGGCGGTTCGTATTATTTTTACAACGCCAAATATTGTTAATTATTGTTGGTTTTGGCGGCTCCGGTTGCTGCTTTGCTAATGTATTTGACAGCTTCGTCATCTTAATTTTGATTTCTGCCATTAATTCGCTGGTAGTTTTCATTGTTTTTTGCCTTTCTTACAAAATATTTATAATAGAATTTGATTAAAGGTTTGAGATATCTCACTTGTTCCCGTTTAAAAAGTTTTGAGCCGGTGTCACGAGAATAGCCCGCTACTTCTAAAATTCCTTTGTCTATATACCGCCCTACGCTTTGCATACTGCACTGAAATTGCTTCATAACTTCTAGGGTCGTGTAGTAATTAGTTAAATCGGTGATAATTTTTTTATTTTTAGTTGCCATAATTTTTTCCTTATAAATTAAATTTAAAACAACATAATAGCAAACAAAATATATATAAAAACTAAAAATTTCCAGTTTGATAAATCTAAATAGGAACTTCACGGCGAGGTAAGTAGGACAGTTTTTGAAGTTATAAAATTAACTAAATTCCGGCTGTCAAATTACAAAATTTTTTCCACGAGAAATTCAAAAAACATTATGAAAATCTCGTGGAAAATTGTTTTTTTTATATTGTTTATCTACTTAATTTTTAATATTTTGCCGCAGTAGAAAATTGCTTCTTTTAGTTCTTGCAACAAATCTAATACTTCCTCTTCGCAAGGTTCGCAGGTGCAGTGTTGCGTTTCTAATTCTTTAATTTCGTTGTTTAAATTGTTTATGAAAGTTGTTTGAAAGAATTCACGAGCAACGTCTGCACTTGCCGGCAATTCTGTTGTTTGGATTAAATAGCATACGCATAAAAAGTCGGCGGCGGTTTCTGTTTTTGCTTCACTATTTTTTATGATTTCATAACTAACACGCCAAAAATTAGCAGAACGTAAGAAGTTTGCAGAAATGTTATTAAATACTTGTTTCATAGTAGTTTATCCTTAAAAAAATGAAAAATAAAAAAAAGAAATATTTTTTAATTTGTTTAATACTAAACAAATTAAAAGTATTGTATTACATAAAAAATAAAAAAGCAAGTTATTTTTTAAGAAATTTTCTAATCCGGCGTATGTTGGGATTTTTCGCTTAATTTAGATAGCAACTTTTCTATTAGATTTTTTAATATTTTGTTTTTGTTTTTGAGTTCGGAGATTTCGTTTCGCAACCGTGCTTCTGTTGTTTCGGCGGCGTTATTCCAGTGATTTGTGAGATTTCGCTCTTGCTTAAACTGCTTGATAAAAGGTGCAATCGTAGTCGCTGAAGTTTTTAGGGCTTTGCAAATCTCCGCTCGTGTCGGCATTTTGTCGCCGTTTCCGGTGATTTGACTTTCTAAAAATTCCTTGACAATTTCATAAGTGATATTTGTTTTTGGCGGCATAATAACTAATAAAACAATTATTTAAAAAAGAATTGTATTATACAAATTTTTCACAAGCTAATGTTTGTAAAAATCTCGTGGAAAATTGTTTTTTTTACTCAGCGTAAATTATGCTTGTTAATGCTTACTAATTTGTCTAACTCTGCATTAAATTTTTTTTGTGAAAGAAATAACAAGTGATTAGAAATAAAGTAGTCCATAATGTGATTAAAGGCTTCTTTTTTGAATAAAGAATTAATAGATATCTCGGCGAAGTAATAATGTTTTCTAAACTTATGAAATTTTTTGTAGCCGGACAGATAATTTGTGAAAGAATTTCTTTTCAAATATATTTTGTTGTAATAGAAATATATATTTAATTTATAGTATTTGATATAAGCCGAAAACACATTATTTGCGTCATAACTACAATAACAAAAAACATTATTTAAAACTTCATTCGCTTCAATCAAATTCAAAGTATAAGCAACGTCTGCGATAGTAGTCGGTTTTTGTAATTCTATTTTATATTTAGCCATACAATTATTATAACTTCACAATAATCTCACAATTATTAAATAATCTAATTTATGCTAAACAAGCCGCCGGAAAATAATATTTGATTTCTCGTGGAAAAAGTGCAGTAGTGATTAGTTATCCATAATGTATTTTTGGCAGTTTTTAGTTTTCCGGTAAATTCCGGTAAATTCCGGTAAATTCCGGTAAAAGTTAATTTACCGGAAAATTTGTAAAAGCCCACCAGATGTATTATTTGACCTTGTTATTTTTTCAATTTTCCGGTATTCCGGTAAAAATACAAAAAAATTTGTATATGAAAATTTTTAGTAGTATAAATATAGAAAATAATCAAAACATTTATGATATAAAAAGTTTTTCAAATTTTACCGGAATACCGGAATTACCGGAAAAAATTAGTTGTCTTACGGCGTTGGTTCGGCTTTCCGGTTTTTCCGGTAAAAATTAAATTACCGGAAAATTACCGGAAAATTACCGGAAAATTACCGGAAAATTACCGAAAAATTAGCAGGAAATTTATAATGGCGAAAATTTTAAAGAAATATAAAAAACAAATCAAAAAAATAAAAAAATAAGTTATATAGTTAAATTTTTAATAAAAAAGCGTGAAGTAAATATAAAAAAATCCACGAGAAATTACTAATAATTTTTAGCAAAATCTCGTGGAAATTTCGTTTTTATTTTTATGTTAAATTAAAAATCTTCGCTTGTATAACTATCTTTAATTTCGCAATCTATATCATCTAATGTAGAATATTTTTTGCATTTATTCAAATCAAAGTTAGGATTTATATAACCACGTTGCTTTTTACCACTTATGGTTTTAAAGTAGCTTTCCTCTCCTTCCCACAAATAACCTTTGCTGATAAGGACTTCTTTGAGTATTTGTCTATTTTTTTTATCTCTTAGCTTGGTGAAATTAAAACAAAACTGCATTACATCACTTGATGCTAAACCTGGCAAATCTTTTGGTTTATATCCATCTGGCAAAGCAACCGGAACGGTTTTATTATTATAATCTCCGGCATAGAATACTTTGTCTGCCCACACATTAAAAATATCTAAATAATCTCCGCCATCATTTATGAACTGCGAATTATTCTTTTTTAAAAGTGGCGAAAATATCTTTTTGTAAAAATCATTAACATAAGCATCACCGCCATTTTTTTTATATATATTTTTTGCTTCGGCGTAAAGTTGCAATAAATTTTCTTTAATGCCTCCAGCATCAACGTTGTTTATATTTCCGTGTTTTTTCACATAAGAATGATTAACTGATATAAAAGCAAATCTGCGTTGAATAGCTTTATCAGATGCAGATAAAAATTTATCATTATTTGTCGTTAGTAAAAACACTCCACGTCTTGCGTAAGAAGTAAAATTAGTAATATAAAGGTCTCTGACTTCGTTGTGAGTTTTAGTCCAAAATTCTTTTACCTCTTCATTATCTAACTGGTCTAATCCATTCATTTCATCAACTAAATAAATTTGTTTTCCTCGCATCTTTCGCATTAATTCCATATAAGACGATGGATTACTAATTTCTTTTAATTTAAGCGAACAAGTCCAGTTCTCATCTAATGCTAATGTTTTTACGAACCACGATTTACCTATATTGCCATCTTTTTGATATAAGCCAAACCCAGTATCACAAGCTATGCCTTTTTTTCCTGCATTTAATCTTGCAAACAAAGCCAAAAACAAGTAAATGCCCCACGCCGATTTATAATCTGAATCAATATCTGACGTGTCATTCAAGTAATCATTAACAAAGTTTTTTAATCTTTCTTTACCATCCCACGTCGGCAATTTTTTTAATGCTTCGTGACCTGAATCATAAGAATTATTTGCAAAGAAAGTTTCAAATTGTTCTCTATAAAAACTGGAGCCTCTTAAATTTTCAAAATAGTTGCAAGTATCAGGTTTATTTTCTACTCGTATTTGAAAATTATTTACGTCGGTTTTTATAAAATCATCCCATTCAAAAAATTTTATTTGGGCTTTGTTATCATTTGTATTATAGTTTTTTGGTGGGTTATATAATCTTTTTATTTCACATTTTCCCATAAAGACATCATACTTTAACTCAACTCCGCTAAATTTTGGGTCTGCTAATGCAGTGTAAATGTTATACGCAGTTAATTTTATTGGAGCATCATCAGCACTTAATCCGTTCTCAATATCAGTAGCAGTTAATTTTTTCCTTGAAAATTTTATTGTTTTTGAATACTTACCTAAATCGCTTTCATCAACGACGCCATAATCATTTATTTTGAAAGGACTAATTTCTTTACTAATTTCGGAATCTATGTAGTTTTTCATAATGCTAATAACTGCATTAATATCGCCGTTGTTATTAGCAAATTCAGCCGACAAAAAATCATTAAAATCATTATAGTCAGGCGGTGGCATAATGTATTTAACATTGGCGTTTTTATTATCTGCTATCGCTTTTTTAGCTTGTATTTCGCCGGTGTGACTTTCCTTATCATTGTCTGCAAATATAGTAATTTTTGCATTTGAATTTGCCTTTACTATTTTGCCGACTGTATTACTTAAATTTCCGGCGTCAAATGATATAAATACTTTGTAATCTTTCAAAGCTAATTTAATACTTGCTCCGGTTACTAATCCTTCAGCTACTGCAACATTATTAAATGTAGGGGCATTACCTGTAATCTCAAAAAATGATTTTGCTCCGCCTTTTAAAAAGTATTTAGTTCCGTTTATATCTATAAGTTGTAACGAAGTAAATTCGCCTGAAATGTTATACATAGGGATTACTAACAAATCACCTTTTAACTCACTTCCGGCGTAAAGTTTATAATTTGATTTTTCTTTATAAGCTTCTCCGACTAATTTACTTGCTACTTCGGCTTTTATGATTTTTACTTTTTCAATTATTGTATATAAATTTTTCTTTTTAAAATAAGGGTGAGGGTTTTCTGCTGAGTAATGTTGTGTATAAATATCGCTTTCATTATAAATTTTAGTTGCTAATTTTGACGCAAATTCACGTTCCTGTTTGAGTTTTTCGGCGGCTTTTTGGCGTTTTATTTCGTTTGCTTCTAATGCTTTTTTTACAAGTTTTTTAAATTCTGTATCATTGTTATTATTATATTCGGCTTGTGAAAGATTTGTAAATTTGCATTCTAACCACTCGCTTGTGACGTGATTTTGATAACCTAAATAACCGAAAAATAAATTACGTCCTTTTGGCGTTATAATTTCTTTTAAATGGCAAATATAACGTCCATTTTTTCTATGTGGCTTGTCTGTTGTTTTACATTTAACTATATCGCTTCCGCTTAAATCTAATGCATCATAAATAATTCCAACTTCATTTAATTTGTTTGCTATGAAAGAATAATAATCATCTGTTTTTTCATAATCGGAAAAATCTTTTTTTACATCATATTTTGGCATTGCCGTGACGGCGTTGCTTTTTTGATTTTTTTGCTGGTGGGGTTTTGATATTACTTGCCGAATTTGTTGCGTCAGTGGCGGCGTTAGTATCATTCTCGGCGTTGTTATTGTTGGTTTGTTGTGATATAATCATTTTTAAATTTCTTTCTGGGGTCATCCCCTTTTTATAACTATAAATTTCATTATTTGCCGTTGCAGTTGCATCTGCTTCGGCGTTGTCTATTATAGACGCTGATTTTTGAGTTGGCAAATCGGTTCGGCTGGTGGCATTTCCAAAACTTTTTCACGGCTCAAATTTGAGCCGTCGGCTTTGTTTAACTCCGCCAGCCACGAGTTATCAACAAATTTTCCGGAAAAATTATCATTATTGCTTTTATAATCAGGGTTCTCAAAGAATTTTAAGTCAAAGCTACTATCTATATTTGCATTATTCAGTCCCCTTTCCACGAGTTCCTGTGTTGTGTTTGGCAAAACTTCGCATAAAATAGGGGTTGTGAGTTTGATTATTTCTTTGGGAACGTTAAGTTTTGCTAATCCAACAAAAAACGCCTCTAAAAATAATTCAGTATTTGATAAAAATCTATGTTTATTGACGTAACGTAAAGTGTTAAGGGCGTATTCTACTGGGTTTTTATGCTCCGGAGGCGTGGCTTTCAACAAAACTTCAATAAA
>SFHR01000066.1 GCA_004555545.1 Dechloromonas aromatica (nom. nud.) | reverse complement strand
GTCGGCTCATTGGAGTAATTTAGCAGGAATTTGTTTTAATACTGGCGATATAGATAATTTTTTTAAATGTAATGAGAAGGCATATACAGCGGAAGATTTCCCATCTTATAATTATGTTTTTATTAGTAATGATAAAGGCAAATTTCCGGCAACAGATTGCTTGAAATTTATGAATTACTTATTAGATTTTTTGGATGCGAATAATATCAAAGCATTTCCAGATGGTGGAAGTTTATTAGGTTTATATCGCGATGGAAAATTGATGGATTATGATAAAGATACGGATATAGGAATTATCGTAAATAATAATGATGAAATTTTGAATATTATAAAAATATTGTCCGCTAATAAAAATTTTATTTGTCATAAAAAAGAAAATTTAGATACAAATAAAAAATTTTTAAACATAAGTATTAGTAATAAACAAAGTGATGGAATTACTGATATATTTTTTTACCATAAAAAGGGAAAATTTTTATTTACCGGTTTAAATACTGAACTTTGTGACTTTTATTGGAAATATTCTTATTTTGATTTAATAAAAACTAAATTTAATAACAAAGAATATTATGTGCCAGATAATATAGAACGCTATTTAGTAGAATTATTTGGAGATACTTGGAAAGAACACATCAGCGTTTGGGATTCATTACTAAATTGTCCGAATATTCCTCAAAGTTCACAATTAGCAGTTTTTTATTTTGGTTCCATCCGTATGCACGAAGCTTTCCGGCAGAAAAAATATGCCAAAGCACTCAATTATTACACGCAATTAAAAAATCGTTGGAATTACCCTTTTACTGCGGAAATGTGCCAAAAAATAGAAACTTGTTTAGAAAAAATTAAACCTCAATGAATAATTGACAAATTTCCACGAGAATTCAAAAATTATTTTTAAAATCTCGTGGAAAAAATTCTTACTTTTATTATTTTTACATTTTATTTATGAAATATATTTCTACGCGTGGTCAAAATTCACAAAAATTATCTTTCAATCAAATTTTATTAGCCGGTTTGGCACCCGATGGCGGTTTATATTTGCCGGAAACTTATCCGCAAATTTCCGCCGATGAGTTGCAAGTTTTACGGGAAGCCAGTCAAAAATCTTATGCCGAGTTGGCGTTTTTGTTATTGCAAAAATTCATAGATAGCGATGATATTTCCGCTCAAGATTTACGCAAAATCGTAGAAAAAACTTATACGCCGCAAATCTATAAATATTCACGTTTGCCCGAAAATGCCGTGCAAATAACGCCACTAACCAAAATCAACGAAAATCTATATTTGCAAGAACTTTCTAACGGTCCGACTTTGGCTTTCAAAGATATGGCGATGCAACTGCTTGGCAACTTGTTTGAATTTGTCCTCCAAAAATATAATCGCCAACTCAATATTTTGGGAGCAACTTCCGGAGATACCGGTTCGGCTGCTGAATACGCAATGAAAGGCAAAAAAAATATACGCGTGTTTATGCTTTCTCCGCACGGCAAAATGAGCGATTTCCAACGTGCTCAAATGTATTCACTCAACGATGAAAATATTTTCAATTTGGCGGTGAAAGGAATGTTTGATGACGCTCAAGATATCGTCAAAGCAGTTTCTGGAGACGCTGAATTTAAAGCAAAATACGCTATCGGTGCGGTGAATTCCATCAACTGGGCGAGAGTTTTGGCTCAAATTGTGTATTATTTTCAAGGCTATTTTTTGGCGACCGCAAACAATAATCAAAAGATTTCATTTGCCGTGCCGACCGGAAATTTTGGCAATATTTGTGCCGGACATATCGCAAAGCAGATGGGTTTGCCGATTGAGCGTCTGATTTTGGCGACTAACGAAAATGATGTGCTGGACGAATTTTTCAAAAGCGGAATTTATCGTCCGCGAAAATCTGCCGAAACTTTTGTCACTTCAAGTCCGTCGATGGATATTTCCAAAGCGTCCAACTTTGAACGTTTTATTTATGATGTTTTGGAGAAAAATTCCGCCGAAGTCAAAAAATATTTTGAAAATCTCGTGGAAAATCAACAATTTTCTTTGCAAGATAAATTAACAGATTTGGCAAAATTTGGCTTTATTTCCGGAAAAAGTTCGCATCAGGATCGTTTGCAAACTATCAAAAAAATTTATCAGCAAACACAAGGCAAAATTTTGATAGACACGCATACCGCCGACGCTGTCAAAGTTGCTACGGATTTACAAAATGCCGACGAAAAAATCGTGGTTTTGGAAACCGCTCAAGCCGTGAAATTTGAAAAAACTATTATTGAAGCAATCGGCGAAAAACCAATTCGGCACAGCGATTTTGCCAATATAGAAAATTTGCCACAACATTTTGAAGTAGTGGAAAATAATGTCGCTGATGTTAAAAAAATCATAGAAAAAAATTGCTAAAAATCTAAAAAATTATGCAACAACATAATTATTCGCTGCGAGTTTTTTTTGAACATACTGACGCTGGCGGCGTGGTTTATCACGCAAATTATCTAAATTTTTGCGAACAAGCCCGAACTGAATGGTTGCGTTCGTTTGGGATTTCGCAGCAAAAACTCAAAGAAGAATTAAAGCTCGGTTTTGTAGTAATTCACGCAGATTGCCAATGGCGAGTTGCCGCAAAGTTAGATGATTTGCTAATCGTGCAAACGCAAATAGAAAAAATCACGCCGGTGCGAATTATTTTCAAACAGCAAATTTTCCGAGAAAATAGCCAAAAAAATATTTTGTTATTTGAAACTTTGCTTGAAGTCGCTTGTGTAGAATTCGCCGAAAGCAACAAAATAATTCCTAAAAAAATTCCACGAGATCTCGTGGAAAAATTTCAAAAATAAATAAGAAATAAAAAAATAAAAAATAAATAAAAATTATGAACGTCAATCAAGATTTATCTATCTTAAATTTAATTCTGAACGCAAGTGTCGTTGTGCAAATTATTATGTTGATTTTGGCAACGGTTTCGTTTATTTCTTGGTATTACATTTTTTCCAAATGGTTTTCCTTGATGCAATCTAAACGCCAAACTGATAACTTTGAAAATGTATTTTGGTCTGGCGGCGATTTGAATCAACTTTATAACAACGCCGTGAGCAGTCGCACGGAAAGCGGCTCGTTGGCGAGAATTTTTGAGGCCGGATTTCGGGAATTCACAAAATTGCGGATGCAAAGAAATTTGGATCCGGCAGATGTGATAAGCGGCTCCAAACGGGCTATGAACGCAACTTATCAACGAGAAATTGATGCTTTGGAATCACACTTGGCATTTTTGGCGTCGGCGGGCTCGGTTTCGCCTTATGTTGGCTTATTCGGCACGGTTTGGGGAATTATGCACGCTTTTCGCGGTTTGGCAGATGTCGGTCAAGCGACTTTATCAACGGTTGCTCCGGGAATTGCCGAAGCGTTGGTGGCTACGGCAATTGGCTTGTTTGCTGCAATTCCGGCGGTGTTGGCGTATAATCGGTTTTCGCACGATATTGATCGTTTGGCAACTCGCTACGAATCTTTTATGGAAGAATTTTGTAATATTTTGCAAAGACAAATGCGATAAAAATAAAAAAATAAAAAAATAAAAAAATAAAAAAATAAAAGGCAAAAGAAAAACAATTTTTCCACGAGAAATTCAAAAAATTTTTTAGAAATCTCGTGGAAAATATTTAAAAATATTAAAAATATTAAAAATATTAAAAATATGAGTTCAACAAATAAGCAAAACGAAATTCATCGTTTTATGTTTCGTAATTTGGCGGTAATGGGAAATTTAATCGTGTTAAATTCCGCTTGGCAAGATATTATTAAAGATAGAAATTATTCAAATATAACCAAAGAAATTTTGGGCGGTTTGACGCTGTTTTCCGTATTATTTGCTGACAAAATGAAACGCGATGTAGTATTAAATTTTCAGTTAAAAGCAATTTCTCCGGTGGAATTTGTGCGTGTAGAAGCAATAAAAGAAATTGCTCAAAGTTTGAATAAAGAAAATAGTTTGTTTATACGCGGAATGGCAAGAAGTAGCAAAAATAGTAATGAAAATAGTAATAAAATTAGTAACGAAAATAGTGATAATTTTATTAGCGATGAAAATTCGTATTTGTTAATGAATTTGATGTTGCCAAATCACAAACAACCATATCAGAGTTTTGTGCCGTTAGTAATAGAAAATAAAAAATTAAATTTATCTAAAACTTTAACCGAATTTTTACAATTATCAGAGCAACAACAAAGTTATATAAAAATATTTGTAAGCGATGATTTTGTTGGCGGTATTTTTTTACAAAAAATGCCAGAAGAAAATAGCAATAACAATAATAACAATAATAATATTGATGAAGACGCTTTTAATAGATTATGTAATTTTGCAAATACTTTGAACGCAACTGAATTAAAAAATTTGGACGCTACGGAAATTTTATTCCGATTATTTAATGAAGATATAAAAAGTTTGGAAGTATTTATTCCGGAAAATATTTATTATAGAAATAATAGCGGTTATGATTATTTAAACAAAATAACACAAATTATAAAATCTATGGGAAAAGAACAAGCATTTAAATTATTAAATGAAAATGCAGAACGCAAGATAATAATTTCCGATGAAATGTCTAACAAAGATTATGAATTAACTGAAATGGATTTAGTAAAAATATTTAATGATAATTGTGAATAATTATTTTTAAATTATTTTTATACATTTTTCCACGAGATTTTTAATAAATTTTTTAGCTGTTTTTATATATTTTTTATATTTTTATATTTTTATTTTTTTATATTTTTATATTATGAATACTAATAACAATTCAGACAACAAATTTTGGAGCGATAATGTAAAAAAATTATCGCCTTATGTTCCCGGCGAACAACCAAAAATCAATAATTTAGTAAAATTAAATACTAACGAAAATCCTTTCGCTCCTTCGCCGAAAGTTCTGCAAACCATCAAAGATTATTTTTTGCAAAATAATGAAAATACTAACGCTGAATTTTTGCGTTTATATCCAAATCCAGATAGTTCTGAATTAGTGGAAACTTTGGCGAATTATCATAACGTGGAAAATTCTCAAATCTTTGTAGGAAACGGTTCTGATGAAGTTTTGGCGTTTGCTTTTTATGCTTTGTTAAATCATAATAATAAAAAGGTATTATTTCCTGATATCAGTTATAGTTTTTATCCGGTTTATTGTCAGTTTTTTAATATTAACTTTCAGCAAATTCCGCTTACAACTAATTTTGAAATTGATGTAGCAAATGATTATTTAAACTATAAAAATAAAGATGAAGTCGGCGGCATTATTTTTCCAAATCCAAACGCTCCGACAGGTTTGTTAGTAAATATAAATTTGATTGAAAAATTATGCACGACTTACGCAAATATTCCTATTATTATTGATGAAGCGTATATTGATTTTGCTGAAGATAATATAAGCAATTCTGCGTTGAGTTTGTTAAAACTAAAACAATATAAAAATTTGTTGATTATCAGAACTTTTTCCAAATCTCGAGCTTTGGCTGGAATGCGTATTGGTTATGCAATCGGCGATAGTAATTTGATTACTGCATTAAATTATGCCAAAAATAGTTTTAATTCTTATCCTTTGGATAGAATTTCACAAATTGCCGCTATTGCTTCTGTAAATGATGAAAATTATTTCCAAAATAAACGCAATGAAGTTATAAATATCCGCAAAAATTTAGTTTTAAATTTACAAAAATTAAACTTTACTATTATTCCTTCTGCGGCAAATTTTATCTTTGCAAAACATAATAATGACAACAAATTTTCCGGCGAATTCTTACAAAATGAATTGCGTAAATATAACATTATTGTCCGCAGATTTAATTCACCAGAACGCATCAAAAATTATTTGCGAATTACTATTGGTGATGCTCAACAATGTGATTTACTAATTGAAAAATTGGCGGAAATTGTTGGATAAATTTCTAAAAAAAATACTTAAAATCTCGTGGGAAAAATATGATAGTAAAAGAACAAATTGCTCATTTTGATAAACCTTTGAATTTACGTTGTGGCAAAACTTTTTCTAATTATGATTTGGTTTATGAAACTTATGGCACGTTGAATCAGCAAAAAAATAATGCAATTTTGATTTGCCACGCACTCACTGGAAATCACCACGCCGCCGGAGTTTATGAAAATCAAAGCGGTAATGTCGGTTGGTGGGACGAGCTAATCGGCGAGGGCAAAACCATAGACACCAACAAGTTTTTTGTGGTTTGTTGCAGCAATTTAGGCACTTGTTTTGGCTCAACTTCCGCCGAAAGCATCAATCCGGCGACAAATAAAATTTGGGGCGGCGATTTTCCTACGTTGTGCGTGGAAGATTGGGTGGATTCACAAAAAAATCTCGCTGATTTTTTGGGCATTGATTGCTGGGCAACCGTGATCGGCGGTAGTTTGGGCGGAATGCAAGTTATCAGCTGGGCTTTGCAATATCCGCAAAAAGTCAAAAACGCCATAATTTTGGCTTCCGGAGCTAAACTTCCGGTGCAGCATTTAGCGTTTTCTGCGGTTGGACGTCAAGCAATTATGCGAGATCCGTATTTCAATAACGGCAATTATTATCAGCAGCAACACATAACTTATCTTTGCGAGGAAAAAATGGAGAGCAAATTTGGGCATAGACGCACAAAATCGGCGAAATCAACAAAATCTACAAAGGCGGATTTCAACGCAAATTTTGAAGTGGAAAATTATTTGACATATCAAGGGCAAAAATTCATAAATTATTATGATGCCAACGCTTATTTGCTGGTATCTCGGGCGACGGAGAATTTTGATCCGGCAAAAAATTACGCCGACAATTTATCAAAGTTGTTCGCTTTGAGTAGCGAAAATACCAAATTTTTAGTAATTTCCTTTGACAGCGACTGGTTTTTTCCGCCAAAAGTTATGTTGGAGTTGGTCAAAGCTCTTTTAGATAATTCGCGTGATGTTTGTTACGCAGAAATTGATAGCGATTACGGTCACGATTCATTTTTATTGCCGATTCCGCATTATATGAAGGTTTTGAGAGCGTTTTTAGACAGGATTGAAATATAAAAATATAAAAATATAAAAATATAAAAATACAAAAATAAAAAACAAATTTTCCACGAGATTTCCAAAAAATTTTTTAGATTTCTCGTGGAAAAATTTAAGATTTAAAATAATTACAAATATTCAAAAATAATCAAA
>SFHR01000019.1 GCA_004555545.1 Dechloromonas aromatica (nom. nud.) | reverse complement strand
ATATCCAATTAGTGAAGATAATAAAAATACTTATTTTTTGATTGACGAAACCAAGTGGAAAAACAAAAATAATAATACTATTATCCGGAATTTTTGTGAAGCAATATTTTTGTTAGAACAATGTAAAAATCTTAAAGATTTTAGTAAAATAATCCGACAAATTTATCGCATAAAACAGCGAAGTCAGCTACAATTATAAAGTAATAAAAATGATGATGAACTGCGTAGTTTTCTGCAAGATTTTGATCTTTGGATGTCATCATTGTTACAACACTTATGCAACAAAAATAACGTGCAAAAATAACGTGCCAAATAATATAACAATACAAATTTTAGAAACTATAAAGGACGAAGATATGTTTGTAGAAAACTTTACAAAAGGATTTCAACAAGAATTAAAAGAAGCCAAAATTGAAGGCAAAAATGAAGGCAAAAAAGAAACTTTCTTTGATGGTTTATTTTTAGCTTTATCAATAAAATTTGATGAAATAACCGAAAAATTAAAACAACAATTTTTAGCATTAAAACCTAAAAATTTTGATTTAACAAGTTATAAAAATATAATCTTGACATCAAAAACTGCTGAAGAAGCGTATGCAAAAATTGCTAAATTAGCAGCATCTTAAAATATGTGTTATATGAATTTTTTCCACGAGATTTTCTAAAAATTTTTTGAGATTTCTCGTGGAAAATTTAATAAAAATTTGTAAAAATTTTATTCAATTAAATAGTCAAAAATATGAAAAAAATCGCTTTAATAAATTGTGTGTATAAAGGAGGAAAAACTTATTTAGAATATTTAAAAAATATTCTTGCAGATTTATTGAAATTAGAAAAATCGTCCCTTCCCCAGTTTCAAATAGATTTCTTTCAACCGGAAGATGAAAATTTTTGTGGAATTTCTATTAAAGATGCAGAAGAATATATACAGTATGAAATAAACGCTTTAAAAATGCAAGGAGATAGAGTATTTCTTGATAAACTATTTGAGTATGATTTTGTTTTTTTGAATAATGCAAATTTACTTTATATCTTTCCTGAAAAAGTATGTTGTATATATGCATCGCACGGCAATGCAGCAATGCCAACACGTGATAAATATGCTTTTGCTTCAATTTTATCATACGCCGATATTTTGTTATTTGGAAGTTTAGGTTGTTTAAATATGACTGCAAATGGAATTTCTATGTATAGAAAAAACAACATTTATCATCAAAATTTAAAACAAAGAACATACATTAGAAAAACTAAAATTTGCCCTATTTTTCCATTAAAGCAATCTAAATTTTTTCAAGCTGATAACACAAAAATTTTTGAAAACAAAGCAATTTATACCATTGGGATTATGCCAACACATTCGGAGGTTTTGCCTACTAACAAATTATCTTTATATAGTTCATTTAATATTTTGATAAATGAAATCCTTAGACATTTTATAAATGCAAAAATTATTTTTCGCCCATATCCTATGGATTATTTTATAGATGAAAAAACTAATATTCCTTCTACCGGAATTCCAGGTCTTATAGATGCATTTCAAAGATTTAAAAATACATTTCCTAACAGATTTTTTGTAGATAGTAGCGGAAATAGTTCGTCAGAATTTTTTAATCAATGTGATATTTTAATTACTGACGGTTCTACTGGAGGAGTTTCTTTTTTACTAAATAAAGCAATGCCACCAATTTATTACATACCTAGAAATGTAGTAAATACTAAAATAAACGTTCGTAACTTCGTAGAATTACAAAAAGATAAAGTATTATTTGCACATAGTATCAAAGAACTTATAAAGCAAATAAATTATTGCATAAACTTAACCAAAGAACAGCGTATAAATTACTTTAATAATTACTGCGAAAAAGATTTATTTTTAGACGTTGATAATAAGCAGGTTCTACAAAATATTATTAACAAAAATTTTGATAATTTTCCGTATGTTGATGAAAAAGGAAATGTATTTAATATATGAATTTTTTCCACGAGATTTTCTAAAAATTTTTTGGGATTTCTCGTGGAAAAATTTTTAATAATTTATTTTTCAAAATAAAAAATAATAAAATCTTTCAATTTTTCAATTTCTAAAATTTGTATTATTTGTATTATTTTTATTATTTGTATTTTTTTATTACTTTATTATTACATTAGCATTTTTATTATGAAATTAAATTACCTCGCTAAACTTTTTGCCGTTTCTAGTATTTCTGCTATTTCTGCTCTCGTTTCTACGCAGAGTTTGGCTAATAACAAAGATTTCACTTTGGCTTATGACTCCGACAATCAAAGCAAAATGCCTTCTGATTTACAAGAAATCATTGACGAATTTAATAGCAAAAATAAAACTAAACTCAAATTAGTCAAATACAACAAAAACGCTCCGGCAACGCTAAATTTATTTGTCAATGACAAATTCGGTAGCGAAAATGATATTTTGCTGAATTCTAAAAAATTTATTTCCGTTTCCAAAATGGCGGAGTTGGCAAAAGTCAAAATTGATACAACAAAATTATCTAAAAATCCAATTTTCAAAACTGCTGAACTCGCAGACGCAAAAGGGAATATGATTGCTTATCCGCTGTTTATCAGCACCGCCGTGATGTTTTATGATAAAAACGCTTTCCGCCGTGCCGGTTTGGATGAAGATAATCCGCCCAAAACTTGGAGCGAAATGCAAAATGTTTTATCAAAATTATCACAAAATGGCTCTTCTTGCCCTTATACAAGCAGCGTTCCGGTGTTTATTCATTTGGATAACGTTACCGCTTTGGCTGGACAAAATACCATAAATCATAGTAGCAAAAATTTGCATTTCAATGGCTTATCACAAATGCGACATATTGCCAAAATGACCACTTGGCATCAAGCCGGATATTTCAAAACTTTTGGCAAAGATTATCAAGCCAGTGAAAAATTCGCTGACGGAACTTGTGCAATAATCACCACAGATTCTTGGGAATTCAATAATTTTTATGATATCAAAGGCAGAAATCTTGGCGTTGCAATGTTACCAAAACACGAAGAAGAACGCCACGCACAACATCCGCATACTTTGATAAACGGTGGCTATATTTGGGCTGGTGCTGGTTATTCAAATAATGATTACCAAAACGCCGTGAAATTCTTGAATTTCTTGGCAGAAAAAGATAGCCAAGAACAACTTTTAGAACATAACTTTTTTATTCCTTTAAACAAAGATACTTCTTTGGATTCTGAAGAAAAAGATGCCTTAAAAGTAATGGAAGCGTCCATCAACGCTAAAAATAACGGAGCGGCAAATAATTATTCAACTTTACGGGCTTATAAAGACGTGGAAGAAATTGCTTATAAAGAATTGCAAAATATTTGGAACGGCAAAAAACCGGCAAAGGTTGGCTTGGATGACGCTGTCAAACACGGAAATGCCGCAATGAATAAAAAAGCAAATTTGAAAAAACATCCGTTTTAAGATATGCAAAAATATTCTAAATATTCTAGATATTCTAAATATTCTAAATATTCTAAATATTTACAAAATTCTGTAATTTTTGCGTTATTGCTGATTATAACGCTACTTATGACTTCTTGCGGATTTCATTTACGCGGTTCCGGAAATAGCAGTTATGCAATTCCGTATGAAAAATTTTTTATCCAACTGCCAAAAAATGCTGATGTCCGCATTTGGTTAGAACGCTATATTCGTGCGAGTAATAACGCAAATCCACAGAACGCTACGGAAATTTTGGAAGATTTTGATTTTGCCGAAAATCAAAAATTACCAGAACAGGAACGTATTTTTGTTGATGGAATTTTCCAACAATTAAATGATTCTCGGCAAAAGCAAATTTTGTCTCTGACGAGTTTTGGACGTGTTCGGGAATATCGTTTGCAGTTGCATTATCAATTTCAGGTTATCAATTCCAAAGGAGAAATCGTAATTCCGCCGAATACCATAAGTTTGACGCGTGATATTTCTTACGATGATAATAGTTTGCTTTCCAAAGATTTGGAGGAAAATATTCTTTGGAAAGATTTGACTAATGATTTGGTAAATCAAATTATGTTCCGCTTGACGGCAATGCAGCCAAAAGTGCAAACGCAACCGCAAGACGAATAACAAAATATAAAAATAAAAAATAAAAAATAAAAAATAAAAAAATCATTTTTCCACGAGACTTTTAAAATATTTTTCAAAAAATTTTTTAGAATTCTCGTGGAAAATTTTTATAAATATAAAAAAAGATAAAAAAGATAAAAAATATAAAAAGATAAAAAATGCAATCAACAAAAATCAAACGCAATAATTTATGGATTCCTATGCTTCACGAAGCGTGGTCGGCGATGATTTCTAATCGTTTGCGTAGTGCTTTGACTATGCTCGGAATGGTTATCGGCGTGGCGGCGGTTGTGGTGATGATGTCTATTGGGCAAGGTGCTCAATATTCGGTGGAACAAGCAATTAGCGATATGGGGTCAAATATTTTTATTGTGCTTGCGGGTTCTACAAATGCGTCTGGCGTGAAATCTGGTTCCGGCGGTGGCCCAACGCTGAAAACTGCGGACGCTCAAGCAATAAAAACTTTGGACGGCGTGGCGGCTGTTTCGCCGATGCAACAAAGCACTCGGCAATTGATGTATGGTTCGCAAAACTGGAATACGCAAATTATTGGCTCTACGCCGGATTTTTTGCTAACTCGTTCTTGGACGATTTCTGATGGCAGTATTTTTACAAATTCTGATGTACGTTCGGCGACACGCGTGGCGGTGGTTGGCAAAACGGTCGTGGAAAATTTGTTTAATAATGAAAATCCGGTCGGCAAAATTATGCGGATTCAAAATACGCCATTTACGGTTGTTGGCGTGTTAGCGGCAAAAGGTCAGAGTTTGAACGGTCAAGATCAAGACGATATTGTGCTGATTCCGCTGACGACGGCTCAACGTAAAGTCTTTGGAACGGCGTTTCCGGGTTCAATCAAGATGATGATGGTTCAGGCGACTTCTCAAGAAATAATGCCGCAAGTAGAGCGAGATATTACGGCTTTGTTGCGACAACGGCATCATTTGCGTGCCGATATGGAGGACGATTTTTTCTTGCGTAATTTATCGGCGGCGGCGGAATCGGCGGCAGAAACTACAAAAACAATGTCATTATTGTTGGGAGCGATTGCTTCAATTTCGCTGGTGGTCGGCGGAATCGGCATTATGAACATTATGTTAGTTTCGGTGACCGAACGCACACGAGAAATCGGCATAAGAATGGCAATTGGTGCCAGAGAAAGCGATATTTTGTTGCAATTTTTGATGGAATCGGTGATGATTTCTTTCACCGGATGTTTAATTGGCTTGTTAGTTGGAATTGGCTTTTCATTATTGGTTTCTTTTGGAACCGGAATGGTTGTGGTGATTTCAGGATCGTCGGCGATTACTGCATTTTTGGTTGCCGCCGGAGTTGGAATATTTTTTGGCTTTTATCCGGCGAGAAAAGCCGCCAAATTAGATCCAATAGAAGCATTGCGTTATCAATAAAAAATAAAAATTTTCCACGAGAAATTCAAAAAATTTTTAGAAATCTCGTGGAAAAAATTTTTAAATAAAATTTAATAATACTTTGATTTATATATATTTTTTAAAAATATATGCAAAGAATAGTAAAAAAATTCTTGACTTTAAATTCAAATTATTTATAATAACAACTTCTTTGAAATTGAAGTAAAAGAAGTTGTTCCCTAATAGCTCAGTCGGTAGAGCGCCGGACTGTTAATCCGTAGGTCGTTGGTTCGAGCCCAACTTGGGGAGCCAAAATTAAATTTGTAAAACAAGATGCCAACTATTTTCTTTAACGAAAAATAGTTGGTTTTTTGTTATAAAATGCAAAAATCTTATTTTTTCAAATTTCAAATTTCAAATTTCAAATTTCAAATTTCAAATTTCAAATTTCAAATTTCAAATTTCAAATTTTTATTTTATAAAGTAAAGCTAATTTATATGAAAGTTCAAACTCATTTATTCGGCGAAGTAAACGTCAGCGAAGACAAAATCATAACCTTCCCAAAAGGTTTAATCGGCGATTTCTTTGAAGGTAAAACCAAATTTATGTTGATTCACGAAGAAGATAAAAATCAACAAAATCATTTTTCTTATACTTTGCAATCGGTGGAAGACGGCGAATGTGCTTTACAAATCATAAATCCTACGGTTTTTGGTTTCCACTACGAATTAGAATTGACCGACGAAGAAAATGCTTTGTTGAAAAATCCACAATCCGAAGATGTAATCTTTATGCAGACAATTTATAAAGTTGAACCTGTTTCCGGCGAATCAAACTCAAAAGGAAGTTTGGCAACAAATTTGCGGGCACCGTTGATTATCAACGTCAAAGAACGCGTGGGAATTCAAAAACTCATAGAAAAAATGAACACGGATGTGGTTTTTTCAAATTTGACCGAAAATGTTTAATTTAGTCAAATAAAAAATAAAAAAATAAAAATAAATAATTTTCCACGAGATTTCCCAAAATTTTTCTGAGATTTCTCGTGGAAATGTTTGCCTTTTTATTCGTTTAAAAAATCTTGCCAAATTTTCTGCATTGCTTCCGCGAAATTCTTGGCAAATCTATCGGCATCACAAAGTGGCGAGTCTAAAATTTGTTGGCGTAAATTTAATCTCAAAGCGTTTAATTCGGCAAAATTTTTGCTATCGGCGAAATATTTGGCGACTTTCAAAACTTCTTTTTTGCTCTTGCAGATGAATTTTTGCAAACCGGCGGCGTTCAAAAAGGACGCCGAAAAGCGACTAAACGCTAACTCGCCGAGCAAAGTAATTGTCGGAACGCCCATATACAAAGATTCGCAAGTCGTAGTCACGCCGCAAATTGGGAAAGTATCCAAAATAATATCCACTTTGTGATGATTCAGCAAATACTCATCGCGACGCGTGTTAGAAATAAATTTAATTCGCTCGTTTATATTTTGCACATTACGCTTTTTGAATTCACTGACTAATTTTTGGACTAATAAAAAATCTTTGAGTTGCGGTCGAATATAAATGAATTTTGTTTGAGGAATATTATTTAAAACTAACGCCCATAAATCTAAAGTTGCAGGGCTAACTTTATTAACATTATGGAAAGATCCAAAAGTTATATAACCATTTTGTAACGCCGGTAGTTCATTGATTTCTGGAGCAGTATTTGGCGGAGTAAAAACATCCCAAACTTCAGGCATATAAAAGATTTTTTCGCAATATTGTTTTTCGCTTTGCTTGTTAGGAATTGAAATATTATCTAACAAAATATAATTCATCGTAGGAATTGCTGAACTTGTAATCCAACCAAACCACGTGCATTGTATTGGAGCTGGTTGATATAAAAACATTTGCAAACGATTTCCCGCAGTATGACCAGACAAATCAAACAAAATATTTATATTATCATTATAAATTAGTTCTGCGGCATTTTTGTCAGATAAATTTACAATATTTCTCCATTGCTTCATATGCGATTTTAATTGCCGAGATACTTCATCTTCAATCGTAGAATTATGATAAGCATAAAATTCTAATTTATAATCATTGTTAGTAATATTTTTATTTTGAATATTGTTTAAACTAAACAGCAGTTTTTTTAAAAATATACTTACAACGTGATCGTTTAAATCTGCTGAAACAAAACCTATTTTTAAAGTATTTTTATCAAAATTATCAAATTTATTTTTGTCTTTATGCTGATAAATTTCATCGGATTTTACTTTATTTTCAAAAGTTGATTTAGCCCATTGAATAAACGATTCCATTGTTTGCAAATTATTATTTACGCAATAAGGATCTATCCACATTCGCATAGTGCGAAAATAATTTACTTCTACTTCATTTTCAAAATCTACTATGCTACTTTGCATTATATTTGCGACAATTCTTCCCTTATCTGCTTCACCGATACTCGCCAAAGATTGTGCATATTTATAACAAGTGGCAAATTGCAAACTATGCTCAATATTATCTTTATTTTCAGCGAAAATTTTCTGCAAAATAGTAAAAGCAATTTGATAATTTTGATTTGCTAAAATCATCTGACCTTGCACATTATAAATATCGCCGAGCAATGTATAAATTTGTAAAATTTCCACGAGTTTTTGGATATTTTTTTTGGCAAAATTTATATTTTCTATATTGCTTAAATTGATATTTATATTATTTATTTGAAAATATTTTTTTATTAACTCTTCAGCTAAATTATAGTTTCGTTCCGAAAATAATTTTTGTATTGTTGGCAAGTTATAATTGTTAATATTTGTTATAATTGCTTCTGTTTTTTGTAAATAACTAAAATCATTTTTTTCTCCCAAAATATTATTTATTTGCTCTATATAATTTATAAAATTTTGATTTTGCGGATTTTGTTGTAATGCTTTTAGTAAATAACTTTTTGCCTTTTTATAATGTTCTATTATGGCAAATAAATCAGCATTACTATTTTTATTACTACTTTTGTTACTAATTTGATAATTATGCGCTAAATTAAAAAAACCTACACCTAAATTTGCAATATTTTCATTATCTTTTGGATCAATTTTTTCGGCTTTTAATAATTGCTCAACCGCCTTTTGATAATCTCCAAAACTTGAATAAGCAACGCCCAACGCTTTATAACCAAAAGTAAATTCCGGAAATTCTTTGATAATATTTTCCGCTACTTTTTGCATTTGCAAAAAATCACCTTGCTTATGAAAATTCAAAACTTCTGCCACTAATTCTTCATAACGCGGCGTGTTGATAATTTGTTCGTTCATAATTAGTAATTTTTATATTTTTCTAAAAAATTTTTGCAATTTCTCGTGGAAATTTTGTAAATTGTTATAAAATCTTTATATTTTGTTAAATTTTTAAATTTTAATAATTTCAACAATTTGAGAATTTAATAATAATGCTTTTTTCATTTTTCATAATTTCTAATTTATTATTCATTTTCAAAATTTGGAGTTAAAACACTATGAGTAAAGCCATTTTGACCGTAAATGCTGGTTCCTCTTCTATCAAATTTGCTTTGTTTCCGTTAGCAAAACCGATTTCTCAAAAAGCATTTGTCTCCGGACAAATCGACGGAATCGGTGCCGATGAAACCAAACTCATCGCCAAAAATCAAGAAGGCGAAAAAATCGTAAATCGCACGCTCGCCGGCGTTGATGGCGGCAAAGTTACCCACGATTCTGCCTTCAACGATTTATTTACCTGGTTCACCGAAACTTACAAAGAATTTGAAATCGTTGCTGTTGGGCACCGCGTGGTTCACGGAGGCGAATTATATTCCAAACCAACTTTAATCAAACCAGACGTAATGAAGCATTTGGAAGATTTCATTCCTTTGGCTCCGTTGCACGAGCCACACAATATTGCCGGAATTAAAGCAGTTTTGAAATTACAACCAAACGTTCCGCAAGTTGCTTGTTTTGATACGGCTTTCCATAGAACTCAACCAGAAGTTGCTCAATTATTCGGCTTACCGAAAAAAATCACCGCAGAAGGTGTAAAACGTTACGGCTTTCACGGCTTATCATACGAATTTATTGTTCAAGCATTGCCAGAATATTCGCATCGTGCCAACGGACGCGTGATCGTTTGCCATTTAGGAAATGGTGCATCAATTTCTGCCGTTGTTGATAAACAATGCGTTGCTACAACTTTGGGATTTTCCACTATTGACGGCTTGGTAATGGGAACACGCGTCGGATCTTTGGACGCCGGTGTAATTATCCACTTGTTACGTACCAAAAATATGAGCGTAGATCAATTAGAAAAAATGTTATACAAAGAATCCGGATTGCTTGGTGTTTCTGGAATTTCTCAAGATATGCGGACTTTGTTAGCATCTGATGCACCAGAAGCACGTCAAGCGGTTGAATTGTTCTGTTATCGTATTGTTCGCGAAATTGGCTCGTTGGTTGCAGCCGCCGGTGGTATTGATGCTTTGGTATTTACAGGTGGTATTGGAGAAAATTCTCGTGAAATTCGTCGTAATGTTTGCGAACAATTGCAATGGATGGGTTTGCATATCAATCACGACGCCAACGCTGCCAACGAAGTATTTATCAGCACAGGCCGCAGTTTGATTGATGTTTTGGTTATTCCAACTAACGAAGAATGGATGATGGCTAAACACGCTCAAACTTTGTTGGGTTTGTAACTGCTACTTGACAATTATTTATTTTTATGCATAATTGCTCATTATAAATAAATAATTTTTTTGGCGGATAGTTCGTCCGTGACAGCTTATGGAGCGATAGTAAGACATTTTGATATAATTATTAAAATGCAGTTGCTATGAAGTAGGAAATAAAATCTACTAATGAATAGATTTAGTTAGATTTTTTAGAACGGTTTATAAGATAAAAATAAACAAAACAAAGCATAAAAAATAAATAAAAATTTTCCACGAGATTTCTAAAAAAATTTTTGAAAATCTCGTGGAATTTGTTAATTTTTGCGATGTATTTTGTAACAAAATATAACTATTTATAATAATTTGTAATAATTTTTATAAGAAAATTCTGCGTTCTAATAAATTATTTGGAATTTCGTTAATAAATTGTGAAATTTGTTTGAAATGTGAGTTTCTATTTTTGGCATAACTCAAATATAAAAGTTTTTTGGCACGAGTTATTGCAACATACATCAAACGGCGTTCTTCTTGAATATTTTTATTTAAAAAAATAGGTAATAAATCGTTTTCCAAACCTACAATAAAAACTATATCAAATTCCAAACCTTTTGCCGAATGAATAGTTAATAACTTTACGGAATTTATGTTATTAGTAATGTTATTTATATTGTCAAAATAATTTGAATTATTTTCGTTATTATTATTATTGTTGTTGTTGTTATTGTTATTGTTATTGTTATTGTTATTACTATTACAATTACAATTTGGATTGTAAATATTGTAAGGAATATTGTTGTTACTCAAAGCGGTTTCAAAGGCGTTTGCTTGTTTATTAGTTCGGTATAAAATAGCAATTTGTGAGAAATCAAAACCAACATTATTATCAACAATTCTTAATATTTCTTCGGCAATAGTATTTGCCTCAATAATTGCATTTTCGCAAACAAATAAAGGTATTTTTTGATTATGATTTTTATCATTAGTCCATAATTGTTTATGGAAAATATTATTATTATTTGCTATTACTGCATTAGCGGCGGTTAAAATATTTACGGATGAACGATAATTTTGCTCTAATTTAATAGTTATTAAATCTGGAAAATCAAAGATTACTTTTTGTAAAATATTTGCATCAGTTCCGCGAAAAGAATATATTGTTTGATTATCATCAGCAACAACAAATAAAAAAGAATTAGCATTATTTGTTAATAATAATTTTATTAACTTATACTGCAAAATATTAGTATCTTGAAATTCATCAACTAAAATATATTTAAACAAATTTTGATATTTTAATCTGCATTGTTCATTATGCAAAAATAATTCATAACAACGCAATAATAATTCATCAAAATCTACAAAATTTTGTTGCTGACAAAATTGTTCATATTGTTGATAAATTGTCTGAATTGCATTTATATCTATATTATTTTTATTTCTGTTATTGAAGTTATAAAATTGTTCAGTTCGCAATAAAGAAACATCAACAAAAGAACGCAAACATAAATTTTTATAACTATTTATTAAATAACAAATTTTTTTGCTATCATAAATTTTGTTATCTAAATTTAGCGATTTTATAATGTTGGAAATATAATCATTTTGCTTGATTTCATCAATGATTTGGAAATCTTTATTTAGGTTGGCAAATTCATAATTCTGCAACAAAATCTGATAACAAATTTTATGAAATGTTCCTATCCAAGAATTTGAAAATTCATTATCATTATCATTATCATTACTATAATTATTTTTATAATAATGGCTTTTTATTCTGCCAAACATTTCATTAGCGGCTTTATTAGTAAAAGTAATAGCCAAAATTTCTGGCAGTGTAATAAATTTATGTTCTATTAAATAAATAATTCTTTGCGTTAATACTCGTGTTTTTCCGGTTCCTGCTCCTGCCAAAATCAAAGCGTTAGTTTTATGATTTAAACTAACTGCTAATTGTTGTTGAGTATTTAACATTTAATAACATTTAATGATTGTTTAATATTATTTAACTATTTTTTCGGATTCTATTAACCAAGACAAATCAATTTTATCGTCAATTTTTTGTTTATTTAATTTTAATTTTTGGTTATTAGTATCGTTGAAATTCCAAGCACAATAATTAGCAAAAAAAGGTATTTCTCTGTTTGACAAACCTCGATCAGCAAGAACCGCAATATCTATTTTTGATGGACGACCATAATCAAAAATTTCATTGATAGCAGCCCTAATGGTTCTGCCGGTAAATAATACATCATCAACAAGAATAACGTGACGATTTTCTAAATTTACAGGGATTTCAGTTGGCTTTATTTTTAATGAAGAAGTCAAACCTTTTTTAGTATAATCATCACGATAAAATGAAACATCAATAAAACCTATGGATTGTGTTGGTAATTGCAAAATTTCTTTGATTTTTTTAACTACCCAAGCACCACCGGAATAAATGCCAATCAAAACAGCACTTTTATCATCGTTAGTAAAATATTGTTTGATTAAATTTGCTAATTGCAAACATTGTTCATTAGCATTTGGTAAATTATTTTGACTATTATTATTTGTATTACTCATAAAATTTCCACGAGATTTCTAAAAAATTTTTTAGTTAAATAACAAAATATTATTATTATTATTATTATTACTATTATTATATTGTTGCGTTGTGTTTATGTTTATTTCATTGTTATCAAAATTCAACAACTGCGAATTATTATTCAAATTATTATTAGTATTATTTTTTATTTGTTCGCCGATTACTTTATCAAAAAATGCGATTTTATGATTAGTATTATTCAACATTACTTCATTACCAAAACCAAAGGCAAACCAATTCATTTCCCAGAAACCAAATAACAATGTTTGTAGCATTTTTAATTCAAGTTCAGGAGTTTTAAAATACTCGGCACGTTTGACATCACTAACATCTATCGGAATCCAACCACAACCTGGTGAATAAAATTCCGCACGAGTATGTTGCAAATCAGTTCTTACGTCGTCTTGAATACCCAAACAAGGCAATAATTTTGATTTTGCAATACGTTGCCCACAAACGCTACGGGCAGGAATACCAATACTTCTACATAATGAAACAAATAAACCATTTAAATCCGCAGAACGACCACGAAAATGATAATTATTGATACTTTGATTTTCTAATTGCTTCCGGACATTTCCACGCTCATTTATAGTATTATTTTCCGCAGAATTTTCCATTTCATAAGTGGAATTTTCTACAATCCAATCAAAAATTGCTCGTGCTTTGGCGATAGGATCTTTTATTCTATTTACTATTTTTGTTGCCAAATTTTTTGCCGTAGTGTCGTTAGGAATTAAAGCAGAATTTTCCAAATAATATTTTAAGATATCAACTCTTTCCGGAGCCACATTTCGCTTACTAAAATCAGTATGTCTATCGGCAGTTTGAATAGTAAAATTTAAACTTAAATTTGCAGTTTTTTCTGCATTACTATCATAGTTATCATCTGCATCTTTATTGTTATTTTTATTATTTTTATTATTTTTATTATTTTCATAATAAACAGCATTCAAAATATGATAGTTATTTTTATACTGATTAAAAATACGTTGCTTCTTGAAATTTCCAGCGATTTCTATGGTTAATAATTTTTGATATAAACTACTTTGTATAGTTTGAATCATCGGCAGTGGAATCCAAATACTACTTACTTTTTTATTAGTTTTTATTTCAAAATTAGCATCATAAGTATTCCATACAGTTGGAACATTTGGAGCAGAAATCGGAGGCAAATGTCTTGGATCAGCAGATGTCCCACGTAAAGGATTATTTTTTGAGGTTTTTTTCGTCGCACTATTTTGAGTTGTATATATATTTAAAATAGGATTTGTTTCAATATTAGTCGTTGCTGTATTATTATTATTATTATTATTATTATTATTTGTTTGTGCAAATATTTTCCCTGAAAAAACTCCTGCCAGTGTTGTAATCAAAAAATTTCTACGTTTCATTTTTTCCTCTTATATTTTTAATTAACAATTCGGATACTTTTTATCAAAACGTTATCTTTTGGAACGTCTTGATGACCGTTTTTAGAAGTAGTTGGAACTTCGGCGATTTTATCAACCACATCCATTCCGCTGACTACATTTCCAAAAACTGCATAACCGTAGCCATCAAAAGAAGGAAAATCTAAATTATTATTATCTTGGTGATTGATAAAAAATTGCGAAGTCGCAGAATTTGGATCCATAGTTCTTGCCATTGCAATGCTTCCGCGTTGATTTCGCAGACCATTTTTTAAAGCGATTTCGGCTTCATTTTCTACGGGTTTTTTGGTTGATTTTTCTTGCATATTTGCATCAAAACCTCCACCTTGAATCATAAAATTTTTGATAGTTCTATGAAAAATAGTGCCATCATAAAATTTGTCATTTACATAAGCCACAAAATTTTCTACGGTTTTTGGTGCGGCTTTTTTATCTAATTCAATTTTGATATCGCCGTAATTTGTAGAAATCAAAACGCTTGGTTCAGCGGCAACAAATTGAGAAAATAAACATAAAGCGGAGGAAATTAAGAATTTTTTTAGCATAATCTTTTTAGAAATTAGAAATATTACAAATAAAAATAAAAATAAAAATAAAAGTTAATAAAAATCTCCACGAGATTTTAAAAAAATTTTTTGAAAAAAATTATAGAAATCTCGTGGAAAAATTTTTAAGAATTTTTATTCTGCCAAAAAAGCATTTTTTATCCACTTTGGAGTAATATTTTTTTGATTATTTTGACAATCAAACAAAACGCAATCAAAGCGACAAAACGGCGTTTTATTCGTTTTATTCAGCGTTGTCAGAAATTCTTGAGCGGCTTTGATAATTTTTTGCTGCTTTTTGAAAGTAATACTTTCGGCGGAATTGCCAAATTTTTGATATTTATCAAATTTACGAAATCGCACTTCTACAAAAATCAGCGTGGCATTTGCGTCTTGAGCAATCAAATCAATTTCGCCAAAGCGTGTTTTATAATTTTTGTGTAGAATTTTCAAACCTTGACTAATCAAAAAATTAGCGGCGATTTGCTCGGCTTCGTCGCCGATTTGCTTGGTTGTTTTGTTTTCCATAATTTTTTTACGTTTTTACGTTTTTACGTTTATGTTAGATTTAGCACTTTATATAATTCCAACTCCGCTGGGAAATACGGACGATTTTACGTTACGGGCGATAAAAATTTTGCAACAAATAAATTTTATTGCTGCCGAAGATACGCGACATTCCAAACCGCTGATTACGCCGATAAATAGCAATTTGCAATGGATTTCGGCTCACGAACACAACGAAAATCAAGCGGCGGAAGAAATCATAAAAATTTTGCAGAGCCATCAAAGCGTAGCATTGATTTCGGACGCTGGAACTCCGGCGATTTCGGATCCTGGTGCCAAAATCGTAGCCAAAGTGCGACAAGCTGGTTTTCGCATAATTCCGTTGCCGGGTGCGTGTGCGGCGGTTACGGCGTTATCGGCGGCGGGTTTGGCAAATCATTTGAATTCGCGTTTTTTATTTTATGGCTTTTTGCCTACCAAAAATCAGCAGCGTTTAGAAATTTTGAATTCTTTGAAAACAGCTTCCACGCTAAATTTAGAACTAAATCAAGCCATAATTTTTTATGAATCGCCACATCGCATTGCGGAAACTTTGCAAAATTTGGTAGAAATCTTTGGCAGACAAAATCGTAGTTTGACCATTGCACGAGAATTAAGCAAGATTTTTGAGCAAATCGTGACTTTAAAAATCAATGAAGTTTTGCAATGGTTTGAGTCAGATAAAAATCACCAAAAGGGCGAATTTGTGTTAATACTTTCGGCGGATGAAACTGAAAAATTTTCTGAAAAAAATTCTGAAAAAAATTCTGAAAAAAATTCTCAAAATCTCGTGGAAAATAATTTTGAAAATGATTTAAACAAAGCATTTGCGTTTAAATTTCTTGCGGAATTTCAGAAACATCAGCCAAAAGAATTAAATTTGCCCCCTTCCAAATTGTGCAGTTTGATAGCCAAAATTACCAACGTTTCTAAAAAAGATCTTTACGATTATTTAATAAATTTATGACTTTTTCCACGTCTTCTGGAGTATCAATTCCCGGAGCTGGTGCGGAATTCACTATGCCAACTTTGATTTTATAGCCGTGATAAATGGCACGTAATTGTTCTAAACTTTCACAAATTTCCAACGGCGATGGCTCTAATTTGGTAAAAGTTTCTACGAATTTAGATTTATACGCATATAATCCTATATGATGATAAACCGAAAAATTTAGTGGTAAATTTGTATATTCATTTTTGGGAAGTCGCATTAAATCACGCGGAAACGGAATTTGAGCCCGTGAAAAATAAATGGCGTTAGCAAATTTATCGCAAACAACTTTGACGTTATTTGGATTTGCAAAAGCGTCCCAGTTGCTGATGTTATACGCCAAAGTTGCCATTACGGCGGATTCGTCGGCGGCTAACAATTCGGCAACTAAATTGATATTTTCCGGTGCGATTAACGGCTCATCGCCTTGCACATTGACGATAATTTGGTCGTCGTCAGACAGATTTTTTTTGCTGATAACTTCGGCAATTCGGTCGGTTCCGCTGTTATGATTTTCGGCGGTCATCACGGCAGAAATGTTATGCTGTTGGCAAACTTGCAGAATTTTTTCGTTATCGGTGGCGACGATTATGTCGTTGGCGTTAGATTTTTTTGCTTGATTTGCCACGCGAATAATCATAGGCAAACCCTGCAAATCTATCAAAGGTTTTCCGGGCAATCTGGATGATTGAAAACGGGCGGGAATAATAACAGTAAAATTTGTAGTTGCTTGCATTTTTATATAATACTTCCTTTGAAAAATTTTTATTTATAAACATAATTTTTGATACAAAATGACTATATTTGATTATATTATTTTAGCGATTACTATTGGCTCAACTTTGTTTGGTTTATGGCGAGGAGTTGTCAGAGAAATTTTGGGACTACTTGCTTGGTTTATAGGTATTTATTTGGGAATAAATTACGGCGAAGTTGTGGGAACAATGTTAGAAATTCAAAACCCTTTAACGCGTAGTTTAACCGGTGGAACCTTGATTTTTTTCGCTACGTTAATAGTAATGGCATTTTTAAAAATAGCGTTTAACTCCATTATAAATTCGTTAGAATTAAATACATCAGACAAAATTTTGGGAGGCGTTTTTGGATTTTTACGCGGACTTATAATTGCATCGGCAATAGTGATTGCTTTGGGCTTTACTTCTTGCCCAGAAACTAATTGGTGGAAAGACGCATATTTATCGGCGACTATGGAAAAAATAGCAAAAAGTTTATTTATACATACGATGCCGGAAGATGTGCAAGAACATTTAAATTTTTAACAAATAATAAGTATAAAAATAAAATATTTTCCACGAGATTTCTAAAAAATTTTTTGGATTTCTCGTGGAAAAATTTTTATTTACTAAATTTTTTACTAAATTATTTTACTAAATTCCTTACTAATTTTTTTACTAAAATTTTTACTATTAAGCAATTTTGCGTTTTCCAGCGGTAGGAATTTTTATTGCTTCTCTATATTTTGTGATGGTTCTACGGGCAACTGACACGCCTTTTTGATTTAATAATTCAGCTATTTTGTTATCATAAAGTGGTTTTTTTGGATTTTCCGCCGCAATTAAATCTTTAATCATCGCTTTGATTGCCAACGCCGAAATAGTTTCGCCGTCATCATTTGTAGAATTCACAAAACTACTGAAAAAATATTTGAGTTCAAACACGCCTTGCGGAGTTTGTATATACTTTTGATTAACCACGCGAGAAATCGTAGATTCGTGCATATTTAATTCTTCGGCAATTTCTTTTAAAGTCAAAGGTTTCATTTTTGCTAAACCAAATTTAAAGAAATCTTGCTGATGATTCAAAATGCTTTTGCTAACTTTCAAAATAGTATCAAAACGCTGCTGAATATTTTTTACAAAACTTTTTGCTTCGGTTAATTTTTCGTTTAAATCTTCATTATCATTTTTTTGTTGCTGCTTTTGTTGTTTTTGCTGCTTTATAATATTTGCATAATAATTATTAACTTGAATTTTTGGATAAATTTCAGGGTTTATATAAATAGAATTTTCTTTGACAATAACGTCTGGAATAATGTATTCAGTTTTGGAAAAATTAGCGAATTCTGCACAAGGTTTTGGATTTAATTCCGCCAAAATTTGTCTGATAAACTTCACTTGTGATAATTGTAAATTTAATTGCTTTTTTATAGTAGCAAAATCTTTTTTGGCAACTAATTCTAAATGATTGTCAATGATAGCAATAATAGCATTTAAAACAAAATCTAACTCATTTTGATTATGATTAAAATTTGTTAATAATATAGTTTGATTTTGCGTAAAAAAATGTTTTGCTTGTAAAATTAAACACTCTTTATAATCTTTTGCAGCAATTCCGATAGGTTCTAATGTTTGAACTATTTTAACGGCATTTTCTAAACTTTCAAAACTATAATTTTCATCGTCTGGTAATTCTTGCCATAAATCTAATAAATCGGTGCTTAAAAAACCATCTTCATCTAAATTATAAATGATAAACAAACATAAATTTTTATCTATTTCTGTCAAATTTTCTTGCGTATTTATTTGCAAAGTCAAATAATCTAATAAATTATCATTTAAAGTTGTAAAATTTTGATTTTGATAATTCAAAAAATCAAACTTTTTTTCTTCATCTATATCGTCAAATTGTTTGGTAGTTTGATAATAACTTTCTTCAAAATAATCATCGTTATAATTACTTGCATCAATTTCAAATTTATTTTCATTTAATTCATTAACTAAATCTTTTTCAAAGATATTTTCGGAATCATTTTCCACGAGATTTTCATTATTTTTTTCAGTATTATTTATTTCATCAATTTTCGTTTCATCTACATCTACTTCTTCAGCTTCTTCTAATAAAGGATTTGATTCTAATTGTTGTTGGACTTCTTGCTGCAATTCTATGGACGACATTTGCAATATTTTTATAGCTTGTTTTAACTGCGGAGTTAAAACTAACTGCTGCGAAGCATTAACATTTAAGTTTAAACCAAATCCTATATTCATTTTTATTTACTAAAATTTTTACTAAATTTATTACTAAATTTTTTGCTAAATTTATTACTAATTTTCATACTAAAATTTTTACTTCTTATAATTTAAAATGTTCTCCCAAATAAACTTTACGCACATTTTCATTATTTACTATATCTTGCGGTTTGCCAAAAGCCAAAACTTTTCCTTCGTTGATAATCCAAGCGTGGTCGCAGATTCCCAGCGTTTCTCGGACATTGTGATCGGTAATCAAAACGCCGATATTTTTGGCTTTCAAAAAGCGAATAATTTTTTGAATTTCTATGACCGCAATCGGATCAACTCCGGCAAAAGGTTCATCCAACAAGATAAATTTTGGGTCAGTTGCCAACGCCCGAGCGATTTCCACGCGTCGGCGTTCGCCTCCGGACAAAGCGGCGGCGTTGGTTTTTCGCACGTGTTGAATACTCAATTCGTCTAATAAATTTTCTAACTTTTGGTTTAGAAGTTTCTCATCCGAAAGTTTAGGCGATAATTCCAAAATTGCTTTGATATTTTCCTCTACATTTAATTTGCGGAAAATACTTGCTTCCTGTGGCAAATACGATAATCCCATATTTGCTCGTTTGTGCATTGGCAAATGCGTAAGTTGTTGATTTTCTATGTAAATTTCGCCGGAATCGGCAGCGACTAAACCGACCACCATATAAAAGCAAGTTGTTTTTCCGGCTCCGTTTGGCCCCAACAAGCCGACGACTTCACCGGCTTTGACTTCAAAAGAAACGTCCTTGACTACGACGCGAGATTTATATTGTTTTTTCAAATTTTTTGCTTGTAAAATCATTGCAATTTTTCCAAAAAATTATGTATTTTTGATATATTATTTGTGCATATTTTCCACGAGATTTTATATTTATTTTTTGAAAATTTTTTAATAATTATGACGCAAAAAAATTCAGTTTTATTAACAGGATCAACCGGCTTTTTAGGCAAACAATTACGCCGACTATTGCACAAAAATAACATAAAAACAATACTTATTTTGAGAAAAAAAATAGATTTACTTGACAACGAAATTGCAATTTATACTGATGATTTGTTTAGCGAAAATAAAGTATTTTGGCAGCAAATTTTTGATGATTATAATAAAAATAATGACGGCAAAATTACTATAATTTTGCATTCAGCTTGGTATGCAGAGCCGGGAAAATATTTGCATTCTCCATTGAATGAACAATGTTATTTTGGGACTAAGAATTTGGCAGAAGTAGCAATAAAAAATAATATTCAAAATTTTATAGGAATTGGAACTTGCTTAGAATATTTTTTACCAAATGATAATATATTAACAACGGATTCTGCATTGAATATAAATTCAGAAATTTCATATATTAAATATAAAATAAAAACTTATTTAGAATTAGCAAAATTATTTAATAACGAAAAACAAAATAAAAATAGTTATTTGTCTTGGTGCCGTTTATTTTTTGTATATGGCGAAAATGAAGATAGTAGAAAATTGACCGCATATTGCCATAATCAATTTAAAAATCAGCAAGAAGTAATTTTAAATAATGGTGATTTACAGCGTGATTTTATAGATATAAAAACAGCCGCCGAGCAAATTGTAAATAACTTAATTTTGAATTATAACCATACAAATTTAACGCAAAAAAGTCAGGTTTATAATTTGTGTTCTGGGAAAGCAATAACTATAAAAAATTGGGTTTATAATATTGCAAAATTGTATAATACAAATGATTTTAATGCCGAAAATTTAATCAAAATAAACACGGATAAAAATAGAAATGTTAATAGTTTTGAACCGCAAATTATTGTCGGAAAACCATCATTTTAAAAGCAATATAAAATATTATGATTAGTATAGATAAAACTGCAAAAATTTCCGCTTTATGCGATATTGAAGATTCCGTAAAAGGTAGTAAAATTATCATCGGAGCAAATTCAGTTATTGATAGTTTTGTAAAAATAAAACCCGCCGGAGGTCTTGGCGATTTAATTATCGGCGAAAAAGTTATTATCAATTCTGGTTGCGTTATTTATACCGGCAACGGAATTATTATGGGGAATAATATTTCTGTTGCTTCTAACTGCACTTTTGCTCCGACTAATCATCAATTTATAGATAAAAATAAGTTGATAAATCAACAAGGTTTTTGCCAAAGCAAAGGCGGAATTATCATTGAAGATGATGTTTGGATTGGTGCAAATTGTGTTATTTTAGATGGTGCGATAATTCGGCGTGGAGCAGTCATTGGAGCCGGTTCAACCGTTCGCGGAGAAATCACTGAATATACTATAAACGTTGGCAATCCATTACGCGTAATTCAGCATAGAAAATAATATTTTTTAATATTTTAATAAGTATAAAAAATGCAAAAAATTAAATTTACTATTTTAGGTGCTTCCGGATTTATAGGTTCAGAATTAAAACATTATTTATATAATAAGTATGCCAAAAAAATAAATCAAAATCTCGTGGAAATTTATACGCCGACTCGGCAAGAAATTCAAGAATTATTATTTAGTAATAATGATAATAACAAGCAAAATTTAGGCATTGTTTTTTATTGCATTGGAATGACTGCTGATTATATAAAATTTCCTTTTGATACTATTAACGCTCACGTAGTTTTGCTATCAAATTTGTTGCAAAAATATGATTTTCAGCATTTGTTTTATTGCTCATCTATGCGACTTTATGATAGTTTAAATAGTTTAAATAGTTTAAATAACTTAAATAACTTAAATAATAATGAAAATACAATTTTCCACGAGAATTCTAAATTTATTTTTGATACCCAAAATTCTCGGCATCTTTATGATTTATCAAAAGCATTAGGCGAAAATCTTTGCCTTACTATTTTTCCTCAAAAAACTACTATTATTCGCCTTGCTTGTGTTTATAGCGAAAAAGCAAATTCGCCCGGATTTTTATCAGAATTATTAACAGAAATAAATAAAAAAAATAATATAAATAATAATATAAATAATAATATAAATAATAATATAAATAATAATATAAATTTGAATTCATCTCCAAATTTTGGCAGAAATTATATACATTTAAACGATGTTATTTTTGGTTTAGTTTTCTTGGCAGAAAATATCCAAAAATATAATCAAAATATTCAAATTTTTAATTTTGCTACCGAAAAAAATACTTATAATTTTGAAATTGCCAACGCCTTAAAAGAATTCAATATAAATATAAATTTCGCATTATCTAACCCAGCAAATTTTTTGCCTTTATGCAGCATCAATAATTATAAAAATATTATTCCCAAAATCCCAACTGATACCATCACTTTTCTCAAAAATTATTTAACGGAGATTATCAAAAAATGACCCAAAATATTAATACTTATATCCGCATTGACAAATTAGATAATAACGATTTAGATAAATTAAATAATATAATTTGTCGGCAACTAATGAATTTAATTCCTGATAATCAAACGCAAAATTTTCATTTAATCAAACAATGTTTGCCGCAAAGTTTAGAGCGTTTCAGAATTTGTGCTAATGCTAATCGTTGGTGGAAAAAAGATCATATTGATTATTTGCATTCCTCGCAGTATTGCACTTTGTTATATTATCTTTCTAATACTATTTGGCACGAAACTAATAACACTGAAATTCCTACGCGTTTGTTCAACTTAAACAAATCACTAAACGCCATTGATATGTTTTATGAAGTGGAATTGCCAAGCAAATTTTTTATCGGGCATTCGGTGGGAATTGTGTTCGCCAAAGCAACTTATAACGATTATTTTGCCATTTATCAAAATTCTACAATTGGCAAAAATCACGGCGTTGCTCCGGTTATTGAATCTTGCGTTTTGATATATCCAAACAGCAGCGTTATCGGCAAAACTCATTTATCCGAAACAACCGTAATTGCTCCGGGAGTTCAGGTGGTTAATCAACAACAAACGCCGCCGAATAGTTTTGTTTTTCATAATGGCAATACTTTGATTTTTAAACCGATAAAACAAAACAATCCATTAGAAGAAATCTTTTATATTTAACATATTTAATATATTTAATATATTTAATAAATATCAAAAAAAATAATTAAAATCTCGTGGAAAAATTTAATTTCACTACTTTTTTTATTCCACTTTTTTTTTAGAACTTTGGAGTTTTAGCGATGACAAATAATGTAAATGCAAATGTAAATTTGAATGTCCCTGATTATGTAAAAAATCAAAAAGTGATTGATTTTGTAAAACAAATCGCAACTTTGACTAAACCTGATAACGTTTATTGGGCAGACGGCTCACAAGAAGAATATCAGCAACTTTGCGATTTGATGGTAAAAAAAGGCACTCTGAAAAAACTCAACGAACAAAAACGTCCAAATTCTTTTTTAGCACTTTCTGATCCTTCTGACGTTGCTCGTGTGGAAGATCGCACTTTTATTTGTTCCAAAAATCAACAAGACGCCGGCCCAACAAATAATTGGATAAACCCTGATGAAATGCGTCAAACTTTAAATAAACTTTTTGACGGCTGTATGCAAGGCAGAACGCTTTACGTTGTGCCTTTTTCTATGGGGCCGCTTGGATCCCCGATCGCTCATATCGGCATAGAAATCACCGATTCTCCTTATGTTGTTGCCAATATGCGAATTATGACACGTATGGGCAAAAAAGTTTTTGAAATTCTCGGAGAAAATGGAAATTTTGTTCCTTGCGTTCATAGCGTTGGTTATCCGCTACTGAACAACCAAGCCGACGTCGCTTGGCCTTGCAACAAAGATAATAAATATATCGTGCATTTTCCGGAAACTCGTGAAATTTGGTCATACGGCTCCGGTTACGGCGGTAATGCTTTATTGGGCAAAAAATGCTTCGCCTTACGCATCGCTTCAAATATGGCTCGTGACGAAGGTTGGTTAGCCGAGCATATGTTGATTTTGTGCGTAGAAAATCCACAAGGTGCTAAAAAATACGTAGCCGCAGCATTTCCGTCAGCGTGTGGCAAGACAAATTTTGCAATGTTAATTCCGCCAAAACATTTACAACAACAAGGTTGGAAAATCTCCACAATTGGCGACGATATCGCGTGGATCAAACCACGTGTAGATAAAAAAACCGGCAAGGTTCGCTTTTATGCGATCAATCCGGAAGCTGGATTTTTTGGAGTTGCTCCGGGTACTTCGGAAACTACAAACTATAACGCTTTGGCGACTCTGAACGCAAACGTTATTTTTACCAACGTCGCTCTGACCGACGACGGCGATGTCTGGTGGGAAGGTTTAACTAAAACTCCGCCGCAGCATTTGATAGATTGGCAAGGTAATGATTGGACGCCAGATTGCGGTAGAAAAGCCGCTCATCCGAATTCTCGTTTTACAGCACCAGCCGGGCAATGTCCGAGCATAGATGAAAATTGGGAAAATCCGGAAGGTGTGCCGATTGATGCGTTCATTTTTGGCGGACGTCGTGCGACTACGGTGCCGTTAGTTTTTGAAGCATCAAATTGGGAAAACGGTGTATATTTGGCTGCTACACTCGGTTCGGAAACCACTGCCGCCGCCGTCGGAGAATGTGGCGTAGTTCGCCGTGATCCGTTTGCTATGTTGCCGTTCTGCGGTTATCATATGGGCGATTATTTTTCGCACTGGTTATCGTTCAACGAGCAAAGCAAAGTCGCCGAAGAGCAAGATTTAAGCAACGTAGAATTGCCAAAAATTTTCTGCGTCAATTGGTTCAGATTAAGCGAAGATGGCGATTTCTTATGGCCAGGATTTGGTGATAATATGCGAATTCTCAAATGGATAGTTCAGCGTGTAGAAAACAAAGTCGGAGCAAAAACAACTCCGTTAGGTTTGACGCCAAATTACGCCGATATAGATTGGCAAGGTTTGGAGGATATGAGCGAGGCAAAATTCAATGAACTCACGGAAGTGAATTTGGATTTATGGAAAAAAGAATTGCTCGGACATAATGATTGGTTTGAAAAATTGGGCGATAAATTACCGGCAAAAATT
>SFHR01000065.1 GCA_004555545.1 Dechloromonas aromatica (nom. nud.) | reverse complement strand
AGATGCAGATTTAATAAACTTTATAAAAATTTGTAATGAAAGCGAAAATGAACGGCAAAAACGCTTACAAAATTTTTATGATAATGTAATAAATAATTTTGGAAATGATAATAAGGAAAATCAAAAAATTCAATTAGTAGAATATAAAAAAGAAAATAAACAAGAAAATAATAAAGCGGAAATTATTGATATAGCACAAATTCTACGGATTTGGAAAAATTGTTTTTAGATGTTGATAAATCAACTGCTGATGCTTTTGCTTTAAAACAAATTTTGGAAGATATAAATTATTTTAAAGAACTCGGAATCCGAGCCGATGATTATTTATTATTAGCAAATAATCAATATGTGGAAACAACTTCACAAAATAAATATACTATTGAATTTTTGAGCGATTATGCAAATTTAATTTATCAATTTAATAATTGTGAGATTAACGAAACTAATTCTGAAAAATTAAATAAATTAACATTAGAATTATTTTTTAAAGGTGAAAATAAATTAAATATGCAAAATATTTTTAATACGCAAGAACGTATGAATTGCTATAAAAAATTTTATACTATTTACAAAGCATATGAAAATTATTGCTTTCAAAATGATATTGTTGATTTTAGTGAATCTTTGCTGCGTTGTTATGAATTATTACGCGAAAATAAATTGCTACTGAATAAATATCAACAACAATTCAAACATATTTTGATTGATGAATTTCAAGATACTAATCAATTACAATATCGTTGGTTGGCTTTGTTATGTAATAATGAAAATTACTTTTTTGCCGTTGGTGATGACGATCAAAGTATTTATAAATTTCGCGGTAGTGATGTAATAAATATTGCGTTGTTTAACTACTCTTATGCGAAAAATAATATAACAAATTTAAGTCAAAATTATCGTTCTACTAAAAACATTTTGAACGCCGCAAATGCAGTTATTAAACATAATAAATATAGAATAATTCAAAAAGATTTATGGACACAATCAAATGTAGGAAATAAATTGTTGGAATATACTTTTTATGATGCAAATGATGAAGCAGCGTTTATAGTAAATGAAATAAAAAAACAAGTAAAAGTAAATAAAAAATATAAGTATGCGGATTTTGCTATTTTGTATAGAAATAATAGTTTCTCGCAGAACTTGGAAAAGTTATTATTAAAAAATAATATACCTTATCAGGTGGTTGGCAGTTTTAAGTTTTATGAACGCGAGGAAATAAAAAACGCAGTTGCATATTTACAACTTACGGCAAATCCAAATGATAATATTGCATTTTTACGCGTGATAAATGTTCCAAAACGTAAAAATGGAAAAGTAGTTATTAACAAAATAAAAACTATTGCAATGCAGAAAAAAATTAGTTATTTTCAGGCGGCAAATATGTTATTACTAAACGCAAATAACTCCAAAAAAGAAAAGGGAATTATAGAGTTTATAGATATTATTAAGGAACTTCATAGTAAATATATAGATCTGCAAAATTTGATGCAAGAAAGTAAATTAGTAAATTTATATAAAATGTTATTAGAAAAAACTCAACTGATAAATTATTATGCAAAAAATCAAAATATAAACACCTTAAAAGGCGAGGAAAAAGATAGGGTTGATAATTTATTAGAGTTGTTTAATGCTTTGGAAAATTTTGAAAATGAAAGCGAAAATTTTGATAAAGATTTAAACGTGCTACTGCGAGATTTTTTAGATTTTGTTACTCACGATGCTACTGATAGCGATAAAGTAGGCGAGAAGAAAAAAGATAAAGTTTTGTTGATGACTGTGCATAAATCAAAAGGTTTAGAATTCACAAACTTATATATTATCGGAATGGAAAATGGAAGTTTTCCTAAAAGCAATTTGGAAAGTATAGAAGATTTGGAAGAAGAACGGCGACTTGCATATGTTGCAATAACTCGTGCAAGACAAAATTTGACGATTAGTTATGCAAAAAATGAACGCTTATTTTATAAGGCAAATTATCACGTTAGTATCAAAGAAAGGTCAATGTTTTTAGCAGAGATTCCAAATAAATTCATAGAACGCATAGATTTGTCAAATAAAAGTTTTTATTTTAACTAATTAAATTAAAAAAACAAATTTTCCACGAGATTTTGTAAATATTTTTTGAAATTTTATGAAAATTTATAAAAATTTCCAAAAAAATGTATGAAATCTCGTGGAAAAATATTATTTTGCCATTTTAATATATGTTTTATATATGTATTTTGTAAAAATATAAAAATATTTTAAATTTTATAAAGTGTAATTTTTATGTTTTGTGATGTTTTTATAATGCTTTTATGATGTTTTTTATAAAAAATAAAGTGTAATTTGTAAAATTTACAAATTACACCGATTTTTTATATATAATTTTTGCAATGTATTTTAAAATATTTTAAAATACATTTTGATAAATTTTAGTAAATTATTGCCAAAACTCTATCATTTTGAGATTTTTCATCAGCAAAATTTATCCATTTCATCAAATTTTTAGCATTTAATTCATTGCTATTTTTGCCATCAATATTGCCTAATAAATTCGGAATTTCTTTATTTAATTCATCCCAAAAACCATTCCAAGTTTCAATTTGTTTTAAGTTATTTTCATTATGGAATTTTGGCTGTGCTATTCCATTATTTAACATTATCAAGGCAGTAAAATTATCAACAACACTAACGTTAATATTTTTGATAATTTCATCATAAGATGAAATTTCTTTTTTGCTCAAAAAATGATTTTCACTGTTGTTATTGCTAATTTTTCCTAACAATAAATTATGAGTTGCTGGTTGCAATTTGTTATTATAAATTACAATTACTCCATCACCAACACTATAAGAAACACATAACCATTTTTTGCCTATTTTTTTGATAACCGTAAGCATCAAAGTAGTTGATAAGTTTTTAATATCTCCGATTACATTTTTATTAGTATTATATTCTTGTTCTAATTTTTTGTAAGCAGTAAAAACAGAAATTCCAATTAAATTATATAACACGCGTTTAATACTTTTTTCAAATGCTTCAGTATTTATATTATTAGTATTTTCATTTTTATTATTAGTATTATAAAATTTATTGAAAACTGTTACTATATTTGGCAGATTCTTTTCTAAATTATTATCAAGAATTTCACCGGCAACATTTACCACAAGTTTTGAAGCATAGTAAGAAAATTTTGCCGCATTAGATCCATCTGCAAGAACCGCAACATAACAATCATATTTTGCATTATATTTTATATAAAAATCGTTCTCGCAGTGATTAGTTTTTTGGTGATTAGTATTCACACATTGACGTGCGGCAATAATACTTTTTTCTTTGCCTTTTATGCATTCATTAGCACTATTTTCTTTTCTATATTTATTATCTTCATTATCTTTTTTTGGTGGCGGTGCTTTGCTGATATTTAGTTTAATTTCGGTTTGTTGTTTGATAAGATTTTTCCATTTACTATCATTCAATTTATCTTTATAATAAGTGTAAAAAATCGTTGCCGTTATAATACTATTTTCGTTAGTATGTTTAACTGCGGTTTTATGTTTATTATCTTTAAGATCTTCAAGGTCTCTAATATCTTTGATATTTTTTATAGTTTGTTTAATATCTTTAATATCTTTAATATCTTTGCTATTTTTGTCATCACTAACGAAATTTTCAGGTTTTACCAAATTAACTAATTTTGGAATTCCTTCAATTCTTTTTGTTGCGTGATTATAATATAAACCGCTATTTTCTTTATCAAATTTAACTTCAACAATATAATACGGATCTATATTTTCAAAAATAGGTTTTTTTACCAAATCTAAACTTCCCGCAAAAGGAACATTATAATAAGCATTTTTGGCAACAAATTCTAATTTTGGCTTGGTAGTATTTTCTACAACTTTGATAGTTTGTTTATGCGTAAAAATTTTATGATTTGAATATTCTAACGACAAATTTGGCATTTTAGATAATACCGGATAATCATATTCAATAGTAACATCAATATCTTTATTATTACTTACATAACCAACAATTTCCTGCGTAGTATTATCATAATAAAAATTATTATTATCAATAATAACATTAACAACTCGCGGCTCAAAATTATTATTGCCACGCAAATAATTACTATAATTATTATGTGCAATTTTAGAAATAAGATTGACTTTATTATAATAAAAATCTAAATATTTTGCCGTTCCCAAAGAATTAACGTGAGCGTGTAATTTTGCCTCGTTAGATACTATTTTTAAAGGAATTTTTTCTGCAAAACTATATGATTTTCCATCAACAATAACATCATACTCTATATTTAAAACAAAAATCCCAGAAAATAATGTATTCCCGCTAATAGTTTTATTTTTTACATTTATATCTATGCCTTTTTTATGTAATTCTATAATATTTTCTACGGAAGTAATTTCCCAGTTTTTGCAGTGCAAATTAGTATTTTTTGCTTGAATTTTTGCCGTAAAATCTTCAAATTGTTTTATACTTTTATTATTAGTATTTACAAACAAATCTAATTTTAATGCTTGTTTATTTTCTAATACAAAAAAATCTACATTATTCGTAAAAATTTTGCCCGGACAAATATTTTTATAATAGTATTTTATTTCTAATGAACATTGTGCGATTTTAGTTGGCAATCCGTTAATTACATTTTGCGATCTATCATAAACAAAATGATTTACATTTTCGTCTATAAAATTGACAGAATCTATACTATAATGGTCGGCGGATTTATCAAAATGAACAATTTTTAAACCTTCTACTACTTCAAATTGTTTGACATTATTAACGCGAAATCTCAAACGTGGCAAGTTATTATTTTTTACAATTTCACAATTTAAAACACAAGTTTTTTGCTCTTGTAAAAACTTCCATTTTGAAACTTTATATTTGATAGTAACCGAAAAAGCACAACATTCTGTTGGAACTCCTTCTACTTTTTTAGTTTCGCTATTATAAGTCAAACCTATTTCAGTTTTATCAAGTTCTACGGACAAAATTTGATGCTTTACTTTTTCATCTAAATTGCAACGTATTTCACCATTAAAATTCTCAAATTCTACGCCAACTCTTTGCGAAATTTCAAAATCTGGTTTTTTACTAAGGTGTTTTTTGCTACTATTTTTTATGTTAATATTCTCGTTAGTAATGTTATTAGTAATGTTATTAGTAAGATTATTAGTATGATCAAATTTCTTATTTAAAATATTCTTTTTTTTCATTTTGCTGCAATATAGTATAAAAATTATATAAACAAGTATTTTGCTCAAAATTGTAAAAATTTTTCTCTGCTTTGTCAAGCAAAGTAGGCATAAAAAAACAATTTTCCACGAGAATTTACCAAAAATTTTTAGTAAAATCTCGTGGAAAAAATTTATTTTAAATTTATTTTAAATTTATTTTATAGTTATAACTAATCAAAATTTTAAGTATAAAAATATACTTATTTATAAACTTAATTATGCGTTAATTTTTACGCTCTTACATCAATATTTTGTCCCAAGTTTGGAGGATTATTTGTTGTCGGCAACATTGATGTAATATCCGGCAATAATTGCAAAATTAGTTCCGTTTGAGCGTTTGCAGTTTCTAATAAAGAGCTTTCCACAGCAACGGCAACATCAGCGGAAATCTCAGCAGCAATATCGTTAGAAATATTGCTAACATTGTTGATAATTGATTGTGGAATTGCCGAACTAATAGACATTATTTCTGACATATTTTTTATTCCTTTCTATTGTAAGAAATTATTAAAATTTAGATTAAATTTCATATTTTAGATTTTAGATTTTAGATTTTAGATTTTAGATTTTAGATTTTAAATGTTAAATATTAAATATTAAATAAATATTAAAAAATATTAAATGTTATTATCCTAACAATGTTAAAATATTACTTGGTAATTGATTTGCTTGGACTAACATAGAAGTCGCCGCTTGTTGTAAAACTTGATTACGCGATAAATTTGCAGTTTCCGCAGCAAAATCTGTATCTTGAATTCTACTTCTGGCAGCCGAAACATTTTCCGACGAAGTTTGTAAATTAGAAATAGTGCTTTCAAAAAAATTTTGCTCGTTGTGAATTAACTGCATCAAGAGCCATATCAACAATATGAATTGCTTGATTTGCTCCTTTGATTGTTGTTATATCAATACTATCAACGCGTTTTAATTCACTGCCGTAAGTAATTGCTTTATCAGTGGCTCCCATAGAAGCACCACTTAAAACTCCGGCTTGAATTACTAAACCTTTTTCCGTAGTTATAGAATAGGAACGTTCTGCATCTAATGTTACCTGCCCGGCTACGGTAATAGTTCCTGTTTTATCAGCTAAAATAGCTCTGCCATTGCCATCAGTTAAATTGCCTAACGCAATTCCTCCGGCAGTATTTTCTAAGCTGGTTTTTTGGACGTTTATATTTTTACCTTCATCATTAGTTAAAATAATTGCAAACTTATTATTTAACTTATTTATTTTGGCAGTAATTCCGGTTTTTGCAGAAACTTCATTGAAAACATTTACCATTTCTGCTAATTCTTCTTTTTGCGTATTTTTTAGCGTAAAACTAACAGATGCAACATTAGTGTTTGCGGAATTACTATTTGCATTAGAAGTCCAAATATTTACGGTATAACTGCCGGTAGCACCAACAAAAAATAGTGCTTCAGTTTTTGCTGATGCTTTTAAGCCGGTTAAATCTTGAGTATTTATTTTTTGAGCAATATCAGCGGCACTATCTGATGTTGTAAGCGAAACTGAACCAGAAGCATTACAGCCATTTAATGTTAATATTCCGGCTCCAGATACTGCTGCTTGTGCTACTTGTTCTCCTTTTATAGTTGTTCCTTCTGTAGCTACTCCGTTTGCTAATAATTCACCAGCTCCAGCACCTGCGGTACAAATTTGTTCTCCGCCGATTTGATAACTTCCATATTTGTTAGTTCTGAAATCGCTTGTGGTTGCTGATATAGTTTGGTTAGCATTTGCTCCAACGTGAAAATTCAAAACACTATTATCGCCATTTAAAATTTTTTGTCCGTTGAATTCCGTAGTAACTGCAAAACGATTTAATTCGCTG
>SFHR01000064.1 GCA_004555545.1 Dechloromonas aromatica (nom. nud.) | reverse complement strand
AGATAAAAGAGTTCATAATTGGTATCATAATAAATTAGATAATTTACGTAAAGCCGATATCATTTTTACTATTTCTAATAGTGCTAAAAGTGAATTTGATACTTATTTAGATAACTATAATGGGAAAACTATAAATATATCTTCTGCTTGTGATGCGGCTTATTTTTGCTTTGATGAAAGTAAGAAAAAAATAAACTATTTTGATATAGAATTTATCAAAAAAATAGGCATCAATAAACCTTTTATTATGTATAGTGGTGCCGCTGATGAACGTAAAAATTTGCGTAGTTTAATTCAAGCATATTCGCTATTAAATAACGATATTAAAAATAAATTTGATATAGTATTAGTAGGAAATTATCATCAAAGTTCTAAACAAGAATTAACAAATTATGCTAAATCATTAAATATTAACGAACAACAAATTAAATATACCGGTTTTATTTCATTAGAAGAATTAAACACTCTTTATAATTATTGTAGTGTTTTTGTATTTCCTTCATTGCACGAAGGTTTTGGTCTGCCTGTTTTGGAAGCCATGACTTGCGGTGCTGCTGTTATTTGTTCTAATACTACAAGTTTGCCGGAAGTAATTGATAATGAAGTAGCTACTTTTAATCCATTAAATGTTAATGAAATTGCTAACTTATTAAACAAAGTATTAACTGATGATAATTTCAAAAATAAGTTAATACAGCATAATCTAAAAAAATGTAAAGAATTCTCGTGGAAAAAATCCGCAAATATAGTTATTAGTGAAATAGAAAAATTAGTTAGTGAAAATAAAAATATCAAAGATAATAAAACTATAAATGATGATTTTTATAAACATATTGCCGAGATAGCTGTTGAGCATAAAGCATCTGATAAACTATTGCGGCAATTAGCAAATTGTATTGCTGCAAATGAAGTTAGTATAAATAATCAAAATAAGGCAAAAATTAATTTTCCTACTTACCATTGGCGTATTGAAGGACCTTTTGATTCTTCGTATAGTTTGGCGTTATTGAATAGAGAAACAGCTCGTGCTTTATCAATTATTGGGCAACAAGTTGATTTACATTCTACCGAAGGGCCAGGAGATTTTATTCCTAATGGAAATTTTTTGAAAAATAACCCAGATATTTTGGCTTTATATAATAATTCAAAAAATGAAAAGAATAAAAATACTATTGATGTTTTAACCCGTAATTTATACCCTCCGCGTGTTAATGATATGCAATTAGGAAAGTTGCATTTTTTACATCATTATGCTTGGGAAGAATCAGGTTTTCCACGAGAATTCGCAAATAATTTTTGTCAATATTTAGATGGTATTACTTGCTTGTCTGAACACGTCAAAAAAATACTTATAGATAATGGAATTACTTTGCCATTGACTGTTAGTAGTTGCGGGGTTGATCACTGGGATAGAATTAAGGCAAGTGATTATAATAATAATGTTCTCAATACTGCAAAAAAATTTAAATTCTTACACGTTTCTTCTTGCTTTCCACGAAAAGGCGTTGATATTTTATTAACTGCTTATGGTGAAGCATTTACTAAAAATGATGATGTTAGTTTGATTATCAAAACTTTTAATAATCCGCATCATAATATAACTGAACAAGTAGAAAAATATAAACAAAGTAATCCAAAATTTCCGCACGTCATTTTGATTATAGATGATTTAAGTGAAGAACAATTAAAAGGTTTATATCAACAATGTAATGTATTAGTTGCTCCGAGTAAAGCCGAAGGTTTTGGTTTGCCTATTGCTGAAGCAATATTATCAAATTTGCCAGTTATTACTACTGCTTGGGGAGGACAATTAGATTTTTGTAACAATACTATTGCTGATGGTGCAGTTGCTTTGATAGATTATCAAATGGAAAACGCTCAAACACATTTTAATTTATATGAATCTATGTGGGCAAAACCTGATGTAGAAAGTTTAAAAAATCATTTATTAGATATTTATAAAAATTACGATGACTACAAGCAAAAAATAAGTTTGTTAGCAGATAAATTACGCGAACAATTTAGTTGGGAAAATATTGCTTATAATTTAGTTTCACAAGTGCAGCAAATAGATAAATTTAAGCAACAAGTTGATATTAAAAAGCCATTAAAAATAGGTTGGGTTACAACTTGGAATACTCGTTGCGGAATTGCTGCTTATTCTAAACATTTGATTGAACAAAATCAAAAAGATAATATTATAATTTTTGCTCCAGAATGTGCTGAATCTAATTTAGAAAATCAAGATGATAATAATGTTATTCGTTGTTGGAAATTAGATAACGAAGACGATTTAAGTTTATTACAACAACAAATTATTGAAAGCAATTTAGATATTTTAGTTATTCAACAAAATACTTATTTTTATAAATATGAAAGCTTAAATAATTTAATTATTAATTTAAAAAGTAATGGTAATAACAATAATAATTTAGTTATTACTATGACTATGCACTCTACTTTGCCACCTGATTATGATAAAGGAAAAGATCTAATCAATATTGAGCAATCTTTGAATTTATTAGACAGAATTATGGTGCATTCTATTAACGATGTTAATCGTTTAAAAAATATTACTTCTGTTGATAATATTGCTTTAATTCCGCTCGGAGTTCCAGAAATAAAAATAGAAAATATTAACCATAATAATCCGTTTTTTAATACTAATAACAAAATAATTGCTGCTTATGGTTTTGCTTTACCTCACAAAGGTTTGATTGAACTTTTGGAAGCTTTTAATAACTTATCCAAAAAATACAATAATATAACTTTGTTATATCAAAATGCTGAACATTCTGATCCTGCATCAGCAAAAATAGTTGAACAACTAAAACAACGTATTAACGAGTTGAATTTAAACGATAAAGTTAGAATTGATAACCGCTTTTTAACTGATGCCGAAAGTATTAGTTATTTAGCAAAAGCTGATTTAATTGTTTTGGCTTATCAAAATACTGGCGAATCTTCAAGTGCAGCAGTCAAAATGTCTTTGGCTTCTAATGTTCCGGTAATGGTTTCTCCGATTCCTATTTTTGATGATGTCAAACCAGCGGTTGAGTTTTTACCGGGAACTTCTGTTAGTGATATTGAAAAAGGTATTGAAAACTTTTTAAATGGTCAGCGACAACATACTGATGACGAAGTAAAAAAATGGAAAGACGAACATACTTTTCCGATAGTTTCTCAACGCATTTTTAACATACTTCGCTCGTTATGGATTAACAATTTGTTAGATAATTTTGAAAATTAGTAATTAAGTAAAGCAAACAAAATTCCACGAGATTTCCCAAAAATTTTTTGAGATTTCTCGTGGAAAATTGTTTTTGTTTTTGTTTTTGTTTTTATTCTTGCTTAAACGGTGCAACTTTTATCAGCAATAACATTCCCGGAACCGCCAAAATCGTGCAGAAAATAAAGAAATTCATCCAGCCCAAATTTTCTACAATTATTCCCGCCGAAGCATTCACAAACGTACGCGGAACCGCCGACAAACTCGTGAATAACGCCATTTGTGTTGCCGTATAAATCGGATTGGTTTCTCTGGCTATAAACGCTACAAACGCCGCCGTTCCCAAACCAACGCCCAAATATTCAGCGGAAATTACAATCGCCAAATAAATTCGCTCGTATAAACCGACGTTATCAAAATGACCAAAACTTGCTAACCAAACATAACCCAAAATTGTGACTAATTGCACTACGCCAAAAAACCATAACGCCCGATTGATGCCGATTTTCACCATAATCAAACCGCCGAACATTGCTCCAAAAACTGACGGCCATAAAGCGGAGTGTTTTGCTATCAAACCAATATCCGTTTTGGAAAATCCAATATCCAAATAAAACGGCGTTGCCAACGCAGTTGCCAAACTATCGCCAACTTTATACAAAAATATAAACAGCAAAATCAGCAAAGCACGTTGCACGCCGCTACGTTCGATGAATTCTTTGAAAGGCTCAACAACCGCCGATTTCAAGGTTTTCGGCACCGATTTCACTGTTGGTTCGCTAACGCATAATGCCATAAGCATTCCGGGCAACATAAAAGCGGCGGTAATCCAAAACACCGAACTCCACGCCATAAAATCTGCCAAAATCAGCGATAACGAGCCGGGAACTAAACTTGCCACGCGGTAAGCATTTACGTGAATTGCGTTGCCTAAACCAAGTTCTGCATCTGACAAAATTTCTCGCCGATAAGCGTCTATGGCGATGTCTGCCGTCGCTGATAAAAACGCAATTCCAGCGGAAATTGTAGCGATGATTTTTATATGTTCTTGCGGATTAAAACTTCCGAGAACTCCGATTAAAATCAATAACAAAGTTTGCGTCAAAAAAATCCAGCCACGCCGTCTGCCCAGCGGCAATACAAAACGATCTAAAAACGGCGACCATAAAAATTTCCAAGTGTAAGGAAATTGAATTAAGGCGAAAAATCCGATAGTTGCTAAATCTACATTTTCACTACGCAACCACGCCGGCATCAGCGAAACTAAAAGCATCAACGGCAATCCGGATGCAAAGCCGGTGCAGACACAAATTAGCATATTTTTGGAAAATAATGCTTTCCAATAACTTGTTTTGTTATCCATTATTTTTTATTTTTTACTTTTTATTTTTTATTTTTACTTTTTATATTTTTTGATGTTTTTCCACGAGAAATCCAAAAAATTTTTTAGAAATCTCGTGGAAAATTTGTTTTTATTTATATTTTTATTTTTATTTTTATTTGTATTTTTATTTTTTTATTTTCTTATTCCGTGAAAATTGATTCTACAAAATCTTTGGCGACAAATGGACGCAAATCGTCTATTTTTTCTCCAACGCCGATAAATCTGACTGGTTTTGGATTCTGCCGAGCGATTGCTGCGATTACTCCGCCTTTTGCGGTGCCGTCTAATTTTGTGAGAATCAGCCCAGAAATTCCGATGGCTTTATCAAAAGCATTAACTTGCTGAATTGCGTTCTGACCGATATTTGCGTCCAAAACCAATAGCGTTTCGTGCGGGGCGGTAGGCTCTACTTTTTGGATTACTCGTTTTACTTTGGCGATTTCTTCCATCAGATGCAGTTGAGTCGGCAGACGTCCGGCGGTGTCAGCGAGAACGATATCAATTTTTCTGGCTTTGGCGGCGTGAATGGCGTCGTAAATCACGGCTGCCGGATCGGCGGATTCTTGGGAAATAACGGTGACGTTATTGCGAATTCCCCATTCTTGTAATTGCTCACGAGCGGCGGCTCGGAAAGTATCTCCGGCGGCGAGAAGCACTGATTTCCCTTGTGCTTGATAATATTTGGCCAACTTGCCGATGGAAGTAGTTTTTCCGGCACCATTGATTCCGGCTAACATAATTATGAACGGATTGTGCGTATTGACGTCCAACGATTTTTCCAACGGCAACAACATTTCGGTGAGAATTTGTGACAATGCTTTATGAATATTTTTGGCACCTTCCAAGTTTTCGGATTTGGCTTTATCTTTGAGGCGTTTAATCAATTCCATCGTTGCTTCCACGCCGACGTCGCTGGTTAATAAAAGTTCTTCTAATTCTTCTAAAAGTTGGTCATCAACTTTGCCGCGAGAAAATAGGGTTTTAAGTTTTTTGCTAAATTTTTCGCGAGTTTTAGCCAAACCGGCGAATAATCGTTGTTTCCAAGATAATTTTTGTTCTTCGTTATTTTTATTTTCTGATTTTTCTGATTTTTCGGATTTTTCGGAATTTTCTAAATTTTGAAAATTTTGAGAATTTTGATTTTGAATTTCGTTTGAGTTTTCGTTGATATTTTTTGAGTCATCTTTTTTAGAAAACGGATTTTTAATTTTGTTTTTTATGAAATCAAACATATAAATGTGAAACTATGAAATTTAAAATAAATGGGAAGTTTGAGAAAATTTTAAAAAATATTTTTCCACGAGATTTTAAAAATTATTTCTAAAAAAAATTTTAGAAATTTTTATAAAAATCTCGTGGAAAATTGTTTTTTATTTTTCATGAATTTAAAAAATTATTCCAAACTTCCCACATTTTTATTTCAAAATTTTTAGCGAACAATTCGGCGTCACAAAGCGGCGATTTCCGAGCTTTTTCGGCGAGTCCGTTTTTGAGTTC
>SFHR01000018.1 GCA_004555545.1 Dechloromonas aromatica (nom. nud.) | reverse complement strand
TTATGCCAAACTGTTCGAGTAAAAATAAAAAACATCCTCTGTTAATTTCTTTGGGAAACGCTATCAAAGCCAGACGTAAAATGCTAAAACTTTCGCAGGAAGATCTCGCCTTGATCTCCGATGTTGATAGAAGTTACGTCGGTTGTATTGAACGCGGCGAAAATAATGTGGCTATTTTGACGCTCAACAAATTATCAAGCACTTTGGAATTATCATTGGAGGAGTTAATGAAATTCGCAAACTTGTAAGAAATACAAAAACAAAAAATAAAAAATAATTTTTCCACGAGAATTCCAAAAATTTTTTTAGAAATCTCGTGGAAAATATTTTTTTGTTTTTTTTTGTTTTTTTTGTTTTTTTGTTTTTTTATTTTTTATATTTTCATTTGCTTTCTATTTTGTAGATAATGCTTTGATTACGCGATCCGTGATATCTAAGCGTGGGCTAACCCAAACGACATCTTGCAAAACCAAATCTAATTTATCGGTTTCGGCGATATTTTTGATCGCAATATTTGCTTTTTCTATGATTGCGGCATTTTCTTCATTTTGACGCAAATTCAAATCTTCGCGGAATTCGCGTTGGCGACGTTGGAAATCACGCGACAAATCATTGAAATCTTTTTCTTTGCTACGGCGTTCATTTTCGGACATCGTGACGGCGTTTTTTTCCAAGTTATCTTGCATAGTTTGCAAGCGTCTTGCCATATTTTGCAATTCTTGGTCGCGTTTAGAAAATTCGGATTCTAATTTTTTGGCGGCTTTTTGAGCGGCCGGAGCATCACGGAAAATCCGTTGCGTATTAACATAGCCGACTTTTAATTCATCAGCAACGGCTGAAATCGGCGTGGAAGCTGCGGTCAAGACGGCGGAACCGATTAAAGCAGCGGTGAGAGTAGATAAAAATTTGTTTGAGCTTTTTTTGCAAATCATTTTCAATTAGCAACTCCAAAAAAATTATGTAGATTTTTATTTGTTTATTTGTATTTGTTTTGTATTTGTTTTGTATTTTTGTATTAAAAATTTAAACTGGCAAATTTTAGCAAAACAAAAATTTAAAAAGTTTTTTATTATTTTTATTATTTTTTATTATTTTTTATTATTTTCCACGAGAATTCTATAAATTTTTTTGGAAATCTCGTGGAAAATTTTTATTTTTTGTTATTTTTATTTCTGGCAATTTGGGCAATAAAAAGTGCTGCGTTGATTTTGGATTTCTTTGAGAATTGTTGTGCCACAGATTTTACAAGCTTGTCCGTCACGCCCATAAACGGCGGTTTGTAATTGAAAATGTCCCAACGAGCCATCAACGTGCTTATAATCTTTCAGCGAACTTCCTCCGGCGTCTAATGCTTTTTGCAACGTTATCAAAATTGCTTCGTGTAAAGCGTTGCTTTCTTTTTTGCTTAACGTGCAAGTCAAGCGGAACGGCGAAATCTTTGCTAAAAACAAACTTTCGGCTGCGTAAATATTGCCAATTCCAACCACAAATTGCGTATCCATCAAAAACGGCTTGATTGCTCGTTTTTTGCTTGATAAACAACATTTATAAAAATAATCTTGAGTGAAATTTTGGCTATCAAACGGTTCCACGCCCAAATTTTTTAGCCATTTATTATTTTGGCAAACCGTCTGAAAATCGCCGTCAGACCAAGTTAGCAATCCAAATTTACGGCTATCGTTATAAACAAGTTGCGAATTATCAGCAAAAATAATTTGCAAATGTTTATGTTGCAAATTTACGAAGTTTGCATTTGAGTTTGCGTTATTTGTTGCATTTTCGGATGGTAAAAAAATCCATTGTCCGGTCATTCCAAGATGGCTAATCACACAACCGCCGTTAGTTGTGGCAAAAATTAAATATTTTGCTCGGCGATAAATATTTGTAAATTGTTGATTTTTTAATAAAGTTGGCAAATCGGAGGGAATTTCTTCGCGTAATTTTGTTTGTAAAATACGCACTTCGGCGATTTCTTTGTTTAATATATTGTTGGCGATTAAACCTTTTCGGCAGGTTTCTACTTCTGGCAATTCTGGCATAAATTAAAATGATTTTCAAAAAAATAAATTTGTAAAAAATTAAAGAATAATTATGAAGTTTAAAAATTTTTCTAATACTTTGTTTAATATTTTTAATATTTTAATTGTTAGTAGTTTGTTATTAAATACAAGCATAAATAATATAAAAGCGACTGAAAATATTCGTAATGGAATTATGAATAACAGCGAAATTGAGAATTTTAATAATTCACATTCACAATTTGCAAAAAATATTAACACAATTAACAAACTTAACAAACTTAACAACAATAAAAATGTAAATATAGGTTTTGTTGTATTTTCAGTTTTGCTCGGAGAAATTGCTTTACAAAAAGGAAATCTTGGACTTTCTTCTGATACTTGGCAAAATTTGGCAATGCAAAATACTGATTTGCTTATTTTGGAAAGAGCAACAGAAATTGCTTTGGCAAATAATCAACCTCAACGGGCTTTGAATTTGGTAAATCAATGGCTAAAAATTGATCCAACAAACGAAAAAGCAAGTTTAACTCAAATTTCTATATTATTTTTATCACAAAAATTTGATGACTTATTGCCGATTTTGCAACAACGTTTAATACTATTTGCAAATCAACCAAAACAACAAAGAAAGATTATAAATTTTGTTAATAAACTTATTAAAAATAATACTGCAAATTTCAGTTATGTAAGTTTGAGAAAAATAAATAAATTAGTTATTGAATTAAGCAAAGATTATGAAAATTTTGCGGAAACTCAATCGTTATTAGCGACAAGTTTTTTCATTTTGAGCGATAAAGAAAATGCTATAAAACATTTGAAAAAAGCCATTAGTTTTGATGAAAATAATGAACAAGCAGTAAGATTATTAAGTTTTCTTATTTATAAAGATTTTCCACGAGAATCTGAAAAAATTTTATCAAATTTCTTACAAAAAAATCCAAATGCTACTTACGCAATTTTGGTAAGATCGGAATTATATAAAGTATTATTATCGCAAAAAAAATTAGATGAAGCATATCAACAAATTCAAATATTATTAAAACAAAATAATGTTGCTCCAAACTTTATTTTTGCGTTGGCAGTTACGGCGTCATCTACTTATAATGAAAATGATTTTGCGATTAAAGTATTAACGCAATTATTGCAAGAACAAAGCGTAAAAAATAATACTTTATTATCAAATCTTTATAATATTACTCTTGCAAATTTTTATGTAACAAATAATGCAGAAAATCAAGCCGTTGATACTTTATATAAAGTAAAATTTATTGATGATAACGCCAAAAATAAATTCATAAATTTATATAAAAATTCATTAGCAAAATTTAATAATGATAGTATAAATAATATCAAAGAAGAACAGTTTCTCAATGAAGTTTTGTCAAATAATTATTATTTGAATGCTAGGATTTCATTAGCAGAATTATTAAATAAACAAAATAAAACAAATGAAGCAAGAGCAATTTTGCAACAAACTTTGATAAATGCAGATAATTATGATAAAGAAAAAGTTATTTTAATTGTTACAGAATCAAGAATTATTGCCGAAAATAGCGAACAACAAGCATATTTATTTTTAAAAAATAGTTTGAAAAATAAAGACAATAAAAACCTTATAAACGATGCAGATTTTTTATATACACTTGCATTATTTGCCGGACAAAATAACAATAATGCAGAAATGGAACGCTTGTTAAAACGCCTGATAAAAGCAAATCCTGAACATTCTGCTGGTTTAAATGCTTTGGGTTATTATTATGTTGATGCAAATATCAAAAGTAAATTCAAGTTGGCAGAACAATATATTTTGAAAGCGTTAGAAATCAATAACAAAAAAGATCCTTATATTGTTGATAGTTTAGGTTGGTTGCATTATCGTAAAGGCGATTTTAATAAAGCGTATGAAAATTTAAATTTTGCTTATAATAATGCCAAAGAAGCCGAAATCGGCGTGCATTTATTGCAAGTTTTGCAAGTATTAAAAAATAAAGCAAATGATGAAACTGATCAACAAAAATATGCTGAAGAATTTGATAAAGTTTATAATGAATTAAATACAAATTTTGCTAATGATAAAATATTTATTAAATATAAAAATAAATCAAATAAATCAAAAAAATTCCAAAAAAAATAATATAAATCTCGTGGAAATTTGTTAATGGAAATTAAAAAAATAATTTACTTATTTTTATTTTGTTTGTTTAGTTCATTTAATGTTAATTTTTGTTATGCAGAATTAACTCCACAGCAACAAGATAAAATCGCAGAATTTGCTAAACAAATTATTACTAACGGCAATCAAAAATATAACGATAATAATAATCTTCCTTTGTTAGCATATGACCAACAAAATCGGCAAATCGGTTTTAATAATATGTTATATTTTTTACAAAGTGATTTTAATAACAATAATACTAACAAGCAAAATATAAATTCTTATAAATGGTTATTTGATTGCTCTTCTTTTGCTGCTTATGTTTATCAAAGCGTTTTAAACTTAAAAACTACTTTTGATTTGCAAAGTCAAAATAAACCTTTTTACGCTTTTACAGTTCGTAAATTTTTGGACGACGCTGATAATAATTTGCAGTTTGAATATATAATCAAAAATATCAAAATAAGCGAATTAAATGATAATTTACAAAACTTACAAAAACTCCAAAAAGCCGATTTAATAGTTTTGGAAAACATTAAAGGAAAATATAACAATAATCACATTATGATTTATTTGGGCGACGGTTTTATCGCACATTTTTCCGCTTCGGCAATTAGTTATGAAAATAACAAAAATAATCTTGGTGCCGAAATTATTTTGTTAAAAGATAAACAAAAATATCAAAATTACTACGCCCACGTTTTACGCGTGAAAAATAATGTAGTAGATAAAAATTTTGTGCCTAAAACTAAAATTAGTTTTTTAAAAAATGCTATTTATTTACAAAATATTTTTAACGCTCAACAACAATTAACTAACGAATTTATTTTCATCAAATAAAGTAATAAAGTAAATATGCCAACAAATTTCCACGAGATTTCGCAAAAAAATTCTGAAAATTCTTGCTATCACTGCGGCTTGGATATTCCCAAAAATGTAAATTTGTCCGTAAAAATTCTCGGCAAAGACCAGCAAATGTGCTGTTACGGCTGTCAAGCGGTGGCACAATCTATCGTGGAAAGCGGCTTGGAAAATTATTATTTGCAACGCGACGCCTTGCCGAATTCGCCACGCACGGCGACTCCGGATATTCTGCAAGATTTGACTTTGTTTAATCAGGAAAATTTTCAGCAGAGTTTTGTCAAAAAATTTGATGAAAATCAAAATCAAAATCAAAATCAAAATCAAACAAATCAAAAAATTATCAAAAAAGAAACTTCTCTGATTTTGGAAGGCATTACTTGTGCGGCTTGTGTTTGGCTTAACGAGCAGCATTTATCAAAACAACCCGGCGTTTTGCAAGTCAATATAAATTACGCAACTAAACGTGCCAGAATTATTTGGGACGACGCTCAAATCAAACTTTCGCAGATTTTACAAGCCGTGCAAAATATCGGCTATCAAGCGTTTCCGTATGATCCGAGCAAACACGAGGAAATCAATAAAAAAGAACGGCGTTCGGCACTTTGGCGGCTTTGGGTTGCCGGTTTTGGGATGGCTCAAGCGATGATGTATGCGATTCCGATGTATTTGGCAAACGGCGAAATGGAAAGCGATATTTTAAATTTGATGCGATGGGCGAGTTTAATTTTAACGCTTCCGGTGATTTTTTATTCAGCGATGCCGTTTTTCCAAAACGCTTGGAAAGATATAAAAATCAAGCGTTTAGGAATGGATGTTCCGATTTCGCTCGGAATTTTGGTGGCTTTTTTTGCAAGTTGCTCGGCGACGTTTTTCAACGACGGCAGTGGCGAAGTTTATTTTGATTCGGTGTCAATGTTTATATTTTTCTTGCTGGGCGGACGCTATTTAGAAATGATGGCTCGGCAGAAAGCGGTGGCGGTCTGTGAAAGTTTTAGCAAATTAGTGCCAACATTTTCCACGAGAATTCTCAATTATTTTTCAGAAAAATCCGCCGAAAACCGCAATCTGCAACGTTGTATGACTTCCGAGCTTTCGGTTGATGACGTCGTGTTAGTAAAGCCCGGCGAAAGCATTCCCGCAGACGGCGAAATCTTGGAAGGCAAATCTTCCGCCGATGAAAGTTTATTAACCGGCGAAAGTCGCCCGATTGCTAAAAATGTTGGAGATTTGGTGGTCGGCGGTTCGGTCAATGGAGAATCGCCGTTGATTATCAAAATCAAAGCGGTAGGCAAACAAACTCGCTTGTCGGAAATCGTCGCTTTGATGGAACAAGCCGCCGCCGAAAAACCAAAAATTGTGGAAGTTGCCGACAAAATTGCAGCGTATTTTGTGAGTGCTTTATTGTTGATTGCTGCCATAACTTTTTATTACTGGCATTTTTTGAACGCTTCGCCGGAAGCGATTTGGATTTTGGTGTCGGTTTTGGTGGTGACTTGCCCGTGTGCGTTGTCGTTGGCGACGCCGATTGCTTTGACGGTTGCCGCCGGAAGTTTGGCAAAAAGTGGAGTTTTGATGACGCATTCGCACGCCGTAGAAACTTTGGCTTCGGCGACGCATTTTGTGTTTGACAAAACCGGAACGCTCACGCTGGGCGAGATGAAATTGCTGAACATTCACAGCTTATCCGCCGCCGCAGATAAATCTTTATGTTTGCAGTTGGCGGCGAGTTTGGAACAAAACTCCGAACACAGCATCGCCAAAGCGGTTATGCAAAGCGTAGAAAATACAAATACAAATACAAATACAAATACGGAAAAAAATAATTTATTTCTCGTGGAAAATTTGCAAAATCAAGCCGGAGAAGGAATTTCTGGGAATATAAAAAATTTCCACGAGAATTCCAAAATATTTTTTGGCAAACCCGAAGTTTTAATTAACAAATTAAAGTTAAATTTTGATATTCCAAATAACGTAAACAAGCAAAATACTTTGGTATTATTAACCACAGAAACAACACCATTAGCAATATTTGAATTTGGCGATCAAATTCGTCCAGATGCCGAGCAAGTAATTCAATTTTTACAGCAAAGTCCGCAAAATAAACAAGTAATTTTATTAAGTGGTGATTCACAAAATGTCGCCGAAGTGGTAGGCAAAAATTTGCATATAAAAGCCAAAAATATTATCGCAAATGCCACGCCGCAAGATAAATATAAATGTATAGAAAATTTGCAAAATCAAAGTAGTAAAAATATAATTGCAATGTGCGGTGATGGTATAAATGATGCACCAGTTTTAGCAAAATCGCAAGTATCTTTGGTTTTGGAAAATGCTACATCATTAGCCAAAACTCAAGCAGATTTTATACTTTTAAATGAAAATAAAACACCATTAGTAAATTTGAAATCTGCGGTTTTATTATGTCAAAAAACTTTCAAAATTATTCATCAGAATTTATTATGGGCAGTATTTTATAATTTGATAGCATTGCCCTTAGCAATTTCCGGAAATGTAACTCCTTGGCAAGCCGGAATCGGAATGTCTGTTAGTTCATTGTTAGTAGTTTTGAATTCGCTACGTTTGCAAAAAGTTAATAAAATAGTAAATAAAAAAGTAAATAAAAAAGTAAATCAAAAAGTAAATTAAAAAGTAAATTAAAAAGTAAATTAAAAAGTAAATTAAAAAGTAAATTAAAAAGTAAATTAAAAATAAACCCAAAAATAAACAAATACAGAAAGTATCAAAAAATGGAAAGCGTGTTTTTACTTATTCCGGTTTCGGTAGTTTTAGTTTTTGTAATCGCCGCTATATTTTGGTGGTCAGTCAAGAGCGGTCAATTTGATGACTTGGAAGGACCAGGTTTCAAAATTTTGATGGATGACGATAAAATCGCCGAAAACAAAAATAGTAATAACGAAAACAAATAAAAATAAAGATAAATTTTCCACGAGATTTGTCAAAAATTTTTTGATATTTCTCGTGGAAATTTGTTTTTTTGTTTTTTTGTTTTTTGTTTTTTAATTAAATCACATCAAAATTGAATCTATAAAACGCCGCCATAAACTTCCTTGTTCTATCTGTTCGTCTGATTTCACTGGAATTTCCATAAACGTTTTATTTTCTATGCTAACTACGATTTTGCCCAAAATTTGTCCTTTGACGATTGGTGCAACTAATTTTTCTCCGCCATTATTTCCATCTCCTGTTACCGGCACAAAATTATATTGCACTTTATTTGCATAACCTTTTGGAATTACCAAGTTGATAGCTTGATTTACTTTGGCGGTGATTTCATTTTTTTCGCCCTTCCAAACGCGTAAATTTGCCAAAACTTTATTTGCCGGAACAATCTGCACGGAATCATATGCAACATAGCCCCAGTTCAATAATTTTGCTGACTCGTTAATTCTGCCATTTGCTGATTTTGCACCCAACAAAACTGATAACACTCGCCGATTATCACGATTTGCTGATGAAATCAGACAATAACCGGCATTATCCGTAAATCCGGTTTTTACGCCATCTACGCTTTCATCAAGCCATAACAAACGATTGCGATTTGGTTGTTTGATATTGTTATAAGTGAATTCTTTGATTGAATAATATTTTTTATAGAACTCTGGGAAATCGTTAATCAAGGCGGTGGTCAAAATAGACAAATCTCGGGCGGTTGTATAATGTTCTGGATTTGGCAAACCGGTTGCATTTTTGAATTGTGATGCTGTCATTCCCAAGCGTTTGGCTTGATTATTCATCATTTGAGCGAAATTTTCTTCATTTCCGGCGATTCCTTCTGCCAATGCTACACAAGCGTCATTACCGGATTGCACGATCATTCCTTTGATTAAATCTTCCACTGTGACTTGCGTATTAACGCGGACAAACATTTTAGAGCCACCGGTTCGCCAAGCGTTTTCGGAAATATTGATTAACTGATTTAATTGCAAAGTTCCTTGTTTGATGGCGTCAAAAGTTAAATAAGCGGTCATCAATTTAGTCAAAGATGCTGGTTCCAAACGCTCGTCGGCGGCGTTTTCGCTGAGAACTTGACCGCTATTCATATCAATAAGTAGCCAAGATTTTGCGTCTATGGTTGGTGGCACCGGTTTAGGAAAAACAAAATCCGAATTTGTTGCCGCACTTTGCGTTTGTGTCTGCGTTTTTTGAGAATCCGTAGAATTTTGTTGAGCGATAGAAAAATCACTGATAACAAAATTTGAAGTTGCTATTAAAGTGGCAAGTAGAGAACTTAAAAATATTTTTTTCATTGTTTTTTAGTATTTAGTATTTTTATGTTTTTTATGTTTTTTATGTTTTTTATATTTGATAATTTTTTTCCCACGAGAATTCTAAAAAATTTTTTGAAAATCTCGTGGAAAATATTTTTATTTTTTTATAAAAAAATCTTACCAATCATATTCTGATTTTTGCGGCAACGGAATATTTTCATTTTCATTTTCATTTTCATTTTCATTTTCGTTTGAACTTTCGTTCTGATTTTCCATTTCCGTTTGCATTTCCGTCGGCTCTTGATTATTTATTTCCACATTTTTCAGCATTTTCCCTGACGCAAATAACAACGAAATCAACGCAATTGTCACCGCAATAGTCATTGCACCGGCTCCGCATTTTATTTTTTCATTGTTATCAATATTTTCCTGAATTGCCGCTTTATTTGCTTCTCCGCCGTCAATTTCTTTGAAACCAGTAATCATCGGCTTGACCAAATTATCTTTTTTGACAATTCTATAAAACATAATTGCCAAAATATGCAAAACTATAAACGCCATCAAAACATAAACAATCGTGGTGTGCCAACCGGTTATGAAATCGCTGGTTTCTTTGCTAACTAATTTGAATAAAGGACCATATAAAGTTATATCATCGTTAGTGAATAAACCGCTGACACTTTGAAATCCCACCAGCCCAAGTAAAGCAAAAACTGAAAACGCTCCAAACGGATTATGTCCCAAGCCGTGCCATTTGCCTTGTAAATATTGCAGCAGCGTTTTTGGCGTAGGAAAAAATTGCAAAAACCGCGAATAATATCCGCCGATAAAACCCAACAGCACACGGAACACAATCAAGCCGACGCAAAAGATTCCGAATTTTGCGTGTAATTCAATCCATTCGCCGCCAACTAAACCGGTTGCGATGGCTCCGAAGACACAAAAAACTAATAGCCAATGAAACAATCTGGTTGGCAAATCCCAAATTTCAACTTTCACAGTTTGCATAATTTTTCCTTTATATTTTTTAAAAAAGCAAAAACAAATTTAAAACAAATTTTCCACGAGAAATCTCAAAAAATTTTTGAAAAACCTTTATCAAAATCTCGTGGAAATTTTATTTATTTTTTTTATTTTTTTATTTTTTTTATTTTTTTTATTGTTTTTATTGTTTTTATTGTATATTGCTTTTATATTTTGCGATAAAACTTTTTATCATTTTGGCGTTTTTCAAACTACTTTCAGACTGCGTAAAATTTGGATTTGCTACTTTTTTTATGCACTTAAAAAGTCCTTCCAAACAAACTTTCCAACGCCGTTTGTCATTGCAGCGTTTTTCTATGGTTTTCAGAATCAAAACTATCAACTTTTCATCATCTATCAAACGCCGCCCTTCCCAATCTAAGCCAGAAGCCAAGCCGTAGCAAACATATTTCAGACGCACAAAATCTAATTTTTCGCCGACCAAACGTAAAGCCTGAACGCTTCTGGCAATGCGTTGAGCTTTGGCAACCATAGAATACGCCGGAAAAGTTTTGCGGATTTTTTCTAAAACCTGATTCATATTTTCAGGCATATTCCAGTCCAGCTGACGCGGACGATAGCGAAAAATTTCCATCAAATCATTATATAAATCTGCCGCTTGATGCGATAAATCGGCTTCATTGATTTCTATTTTTTCGGTGTTTTGCGAATTTTGATTTTGAATATTTTCCACGAGATTTTGTTTATTTTTTATGAAAATTTTTATGATTTTTAATCAACATTTTAATCAACAATAACGCTCAAAATTTTTTGCCTTACTTCATTTGAATTTAATTCAAAATTTAGATTTTGCTGACTAATTTTTGCCAAATCTAAATTGAAAAAATTTATATTGCGTTTGATTTTTTCCAACGACCAATTCCACCAGCAAATTTCCTGCAAAACTCCGATAACCGGATCGCTAAATCGTTTTTTGATTATTTTATTTGGCACTCCGCCGACAATTTCATAAGCTGCTACATTTTTGCTAACCACGCTCCGAGCGGCAATTACGGCACCATCGGCGATTTTCACGCCTGGCATAATACGAACTTGATGGCCGATATAAACATCGTTGCCGATTTCTACGCCGTTTGGTTTTTCCACGATTTCGCTGTAAGCGATTTCCATTCCGGTGAAAGTTCGCAAGGGATAAGTTGTAGCGTGATCAAAGTTATGAGTTTCATAAGTCCAGCAATATAATTCCGCAGCGATAGAACAAAACGCACCGATTTTTATAGGAAAGCGTCCGCCAAGCACACAACCGCTATTTATATAACTTTCGCGTCCGATAGTTAGCGGAGCGTTAATTTTGGCGGATTTGTGAATATAACAACGATTCATTTCTTGCGGATTTGTTGCGTTCGGCATTTGAATTACGTGATATTGAGACAAATCAATTCCGTTAGTTTTTGCGGGGGGGGGGGACAAATTTTTATCTATTTGGTTCATAATTTTTTTGTATTTCGTATAAAAAAAGTAAAAAAAAGTAAAAAAAGAGTAAAAAAAAAGGTAAAAAAGTAAAACGCAAATTTTACGCAAAAATATCAAAATTTTTCCACGAGAATTTATAAATTTTTTTCAAAAATTATTTTTAAAATCTCGTGGAAATTTTTCATTTTTTTATATTTTTTTTACTTTATGAAATTAAACCTTAAAACCGCTTTGTCTGGCCCACTTTTGGAACTTGAACAAACTTTATTAAATAAATCTAATCTCATAGAAAGTTGGTTCCGCAATCAATGGCAAAAACATAAACCGCCGTTTTATTCTTCTTGTGATTTGCGAAATTCTGGCTTTAAAATCACGCCGGTTGATACAAATTTATTTCCGGGCGGCTTTAACAATATCAGCCAACAATTTTTGCCGATGTGTATTCAGGCGATAACCATTGCCGTAGAAAGATGTTGCCCGACGGCTCAAAAAATTTTGCTGATTCCGGAAAATCATACGCGAAATCAGTTTTATTTACAAAATATTTGGCAACTGAAAAATATTTTTGTTCTCGCTGGTTTTGAAATCCGTTTGGGGACGCTGAATCCAGAAATAACAGAAACAACAAAAATTGAATTAAACGACGGCAAAAATTTAATTTTAGAACCAATTTTTTACGACGAACAAACGCAAACAATCAAAATACAAAATGATCCGGATTTTGAACCTTGTTGCGTGATTCTGAATAATGATTTATCTGCCGGAGTGCCGGAAATTTTGCAGCAAAGTTTCGCCAAAATAAATAAAAATAAACAGAAAATTCTTCCGCCAATTCAAGCCGGTTGGACAACGCGTAGAAAATCAAAGCATTTTCAGGCGTATGATTTGGTTGTGCAAGATTTCGCAAATTTTATCGGCATTGATGGCTGGCGGATAAATCCGGCTTTTGGATCTTGTAAAAGCGTGAATTTCCACGAACGTCAAGGCGAGGAATGTTTGACGCACAATGTCGCCGTAGTTTTGGAACGCATCAAACAAAAATACAAAGAATATGGCGTGAGCGAAAAACCTTATGTTGTGGTCAAAGCCGACGCTGGAACTTACGGAATGGGAATTATGACGATTTCTGATGCCTCAGAAATTGTCGGTTTGAACCGCAAACAGCGTAACAAAATGAGCGTAGTCAAAGAAGGTTTGGAAGTTTCTGAAGTGATAATTCAGGAAGGCGTTCATACCATAGAAACAATCAACGATTTTGCTGCCGAGCCGGTGGTTTATATGATAGATAAATTTATCGCCGGGGCGTTTTATCGCATAAACGATAAAAAAGGCAAGGACGAAAATTTGAACGCTCCGGGAATGTTTTTTGAGCCATTTGCGTTTGCAAATAATATAAATAATGATGATAAAGAAATTCCAAATCGTTTTTATTCTTACGGCGTGATAGCCAGATTAGCGGCGTTGGCGGCGGCGGTGGAATTAGAAAATTGATAGCGTAAAAAAACAAAAAAATTTTTCCACGAGAATTTCCAAAAATTTTTTGGTGTTTCTCGTGGAAAACTATATAAAAAAATGGATTATGTAAAATTTGAAAAAAAATTAGGCTTGTATTTTAACAAAAGATAAAACTGAAATCAAAAAATTTTTTAAGAATTCTCGTGGAATTTTTTTGTCTTTTATAAATATAAATATAAATATAAATATCTCTTTTCTATTATCAAAATATTCAAAATATTCAAAATATTCAAAATATTCAAATTATGGAAAATAAAAATATTTCTTGGCAAACTAAACCGCTTTTGCCGGTAGCTTGGGGCGAAATCTTTGATAAATTTACTATTTTGCAAATCAAAGCCGATTTTTTACAAAAAGCAAATAATCCCGAAAATTTACAAAAACTCCAAAATGTAAATAATGAAAAATCTTTAATCCAACAAGTTATCGGCGATTTGCAAAAATTTCCGCCGGATTTGCAAAATCTGATTTCTCAACTGCACGAGATAAATTTGCAACTTTGGCATATTGAAGACAGCAAACGTAATCACGAACGCCAAAAATTGTTTGATAATGATTTTATTGAACTCGCCAGAAATGTTTATTTCAAAAACGATAAACGTGCCGAAATCAAAAAGCAAATCAATTTGCTTTTAGGTTCGGAAATCGTTGAAGAAAAATCCTATCAAAAATATTAAAAATTATGCGAATTCTTTTAGTTGAAGACGATTTAATGCTCGGCGAGGCAATGCAGTATGCTTTGCGTCAGCATAAATTAGCAGCAGATTGGCTAAAACTCGGCAAAGAAGCAATAAATGCTTGTAAAAGCGAAATTTTTGATTTGCTAATTTTGGATTTGGGACTGCCAGATATTGACGGCTTGGATGTTTTAAAAACTATCCGCAAATCCGGAAACTCCGTGCCGATTTTAATTTTGACCGCCAAAGACGCCGTAGAAAACAAAATCTGCGGACTTGATAGCGGCGCTGATGATTATTTAATTAAGCCGATTGATTTGAACGAATTATTAGCCAGAATTCGTGCTTTGACGCGTCGTTCGGCAGGACGTTCGGAGTCGGTATTGAGTTATAAAAATGTGGTTTTGAATTCCACCACGCGAGAAGTCAGCGTCAATAATTCGCCGATAATTTTGTCCGCCAAAGAATTCTCTATTTTGGAAGTGCTTATGCAAAATGTTGGTCGCGTGATTACTAAAAACAATTTGGAGCAATCGTTATATAGTTGGGGCGACGAACCTTGTTCAAATACGCTTGAAGTGCATATTCATCATTTACGCAAAAAATTAGGCAACGATTTTATAAGCACTTTGCGGGGTGTTGGTTATGTGATTAAATAAAAATAAAAAAATTAAAAATATAAAATTTTTTCCACGAGAATTTTCAAAAATTTTTTGAGATTTCTCGTGGAATTTATTTTTTTTAATACTTATTTTTAATCAAAAAAATTATGAATACTAATTTTGAAACTAATTTTGAAACTAATTTTAAAACTAATTTTAATACTAATTCTAAAACTAACGCAAAAATTCAAGTTTTAGCAAGTAATATTATTAAATCTATTGAACGCGCTTTTCAATATATAAGTTATTCACATTCAGAAGATTTTATAAACGCAATGATTGATGCTTATATAAAAGAAGAAAATGCTGCTGCTAAAAATGCTATTTTGCAAATTTTGGAAAACTCTAAATTATCAGCACAAAATCATAGACCACTTTGTCAAGATACCGGAATTGCTACTATATTTTGCAAACTTAGTAATAATGTTGAAATAGTAAATGATATTGCAAATAATGATAGCATACAAACGCTGACTGATATGATTAACGAAGGCGTAAAAATTGCGTATAGTAATAAAGAAAATCCGTTACGATTTTCGGTTTTAAAATCTCCAGCAAGTGAGCGAATAAATACCAAAAATAATACTCCGGCGATTATTCATTACGATTTTGTGAATGATATCAACGGCATAGAATTTATATGTGCAGCCAAAGGTGGAGGCTCGGAAGCAAAAGCAAAATTTGCTATGTTAAATCCATCTGACAGCGTAGAAGAATGGGTATTGGAACAAATACCAAAAATGGGAGCCGGTTGGTGTCCGCCGGGAGTTTTGGGAATAGGTATCGGCGGCACTCCAGAAAAAGCAATGTTGTTAGCAAAAGAAGCGTTAATGCAACCAGTTAGTAATCAACAAGAATTTGATTTATTACGCCAAAAAATTAGCAGTAGTAATGCAAATTTTTTGGAAAAATTACGTATAAATTTATTAGATAAAATTAACGCTTTGGGAATTGGAGCTCAAGGTTTGGGTGGATTAACTACGGTGTTGGATGTAAAAATCAAAGAGTTTCCAACTCACGCTGCAAATTTGCCGATTGCAATAATACCAAATTGTGCGGCGACCAGACATTGTCATTTTACTTTAAATAATGATAATAAAGTGTTTGAAGTCCCAGAAGCAAATATTAACGCTTTTGATAAATTAAATTCATATAGTAGTCAAAATAGTCAGCAAAATAGTAATGATGAAAATTGCTTAAAATTAAATGTTGATGATAGTAATTTGACGCGTGAAAAATTAAAACAGTTAAATCTAAAAATCGGACAAAAAATATTACTATCCGGAACTATTTATACCGCCAGAGATGCCGCTCATAAACGGCTTTGTGATTTGTTAGAAAATAATAAACCGCTCCCCATAAATTTAGATAATAAATTTTTATATTATGTCGGACCAGTTGATCCGGTAAATGATGAAATCGTAGGTTCTGCGGGACCAACAACGGCAACGCGTATGGATAAATTTATGCAAACTTTGTTATCTAAAACGCAATTATTGGGAAGTATTGGAAAAGCGGAACGTTCTGCTCAAACTGCGGACATTATCAAGCAATATGATAATGTATATTTAATTGCTGTTGGTGGAGCTGCTTATTTGATTTCCAAAAGTATAAAATCAGCAAAAGTAGTCGCCTTTGAAGATCTGGGAATGGAAGCAATTTATGAATTTGTTGTGGAAAATTTTCCCGTTATAGTCGCCGTAGATAGTGAAGGAAATAATATACATCAACAAGCACCGAAGCAATGGCAAAAAATAATATTTGAAAAAAACAATAAATAAAGATTTTTTCCACGAGATTTCTCAAAAAATTTTTGGATTTTCTCGTGGAAATTTTGTTTATATATTATTTAATTCCACGCCTTTTGTGCGGCAAATCTTTCTTGAGGATTTATATCGTAAAATTTATAAGTATTATGCATTATTCCGTTTGGAAAATAGTTTTGTAACCAACTATGTCGTAAGATATAATCTGTCGGGTGAAACATAAAAGTAATCGGCAAATCTTTTTGTAATTGATACTTTGCTTTTTTGATTAGTTCCAAGCGTTGTGGAGTATTATTCATATCTCGTAAAGCGTAATAGTATTCTTCAAATTTTGGACTATTATAATTAGTTCGGTTATCGCCGCCAAATTGCACTATACTATTTTTGGAATCAAACAAAAATAAGAAATTTTCTGCATCTGGATAATCTGCTGACCAACCGAGATAAAACATTTGTGCGGAACCTTTATCTAACTTTTCTAACAAGCGATTAAAATCAGTTGCACGGACGACTAACTGAATATCAATTTTTGCTAATTGTTTAGTAATCCAATCCAAACGAGATTTATCTCCAATTCCGGAAGAAGTAGTATCTAAATATAGTATTAGTGGCTCGTGAGTTTTATAATGTCTTCCGTTAGGATAACCTGCTTTAATTAACAATTTTTTTGCTATTTCTATACTATTTCTCTGTTTAGTTTTTACATCATAAATAAATGTATTGTAATCGTTTTCATCATAACCAAATAAGTTCGGAGAAATCGGACTTTGTGCGACAAGTCCTCGCCCATTTAAAAATATTTCAATATATTCTTCCGTATTCAAAGCAATGCCAACTGCGTGGCGTAATGCTTGTTGTTTTTCACTATAACCGCCGACGGTTTTATCTAACATATTGAAACCCAAATAATAAGTTATATCACGCGAAATTGTGTTTAAACTAATGTTTTTATTTTGCAAATTTTTTGAAACACTAACATCGCCATTTATACTAATTTGCACGGCGGAATCAAAGTTATCTGAAGCGATTCCTGAAGCGTCATAATAACCTTGCAAAAACCTATTCCAATATGGAATACTTTCCTTTTCTCTGGTGAATATAATTTTATCTAATAAAGGTAATGTTTTGCCGCAATATTGATGCAATTTTGCCTTTTCACTATCGCTCAAATTATACATATGATAAAAGTTATTTTCTTCATCACAAGGGAAAGTATCTTGCTTTTTATGATAATGCGGATTTTTTGATAATACTATGCGTTTATTTGGATTATTTTCAGTTATCATAAACGCACCACTACCAACCGGAAACCAATCTAAAGTTAAATTATGTTTCGCCATTTTTGGCTGACTATAAAACATAATTGCTTCGTAAGGAATTGCGGCAAAAAATGGCATAGTTTGCCAATATAAAAACTGCGGATATTTGCCTTTAATTTTGATTTGCCAAGTATAATTATCTATTTTAGTAACGCCAGAAATATTATATTTTCTATAATCTAATTCTGCATTTATATCATCATTACTATTTGCATTATTTTTTGCAGTATTTTCCTTTTTTAATAACTCCGCAAATTCTTTTAATCCGTCTATACGTTCTTGCATTATTGTCAAAATCGGAGACGGATTTTTTGGATTTGCTAAACGTTTAATTGCCAAAATAAAATCATCTGCAATAACTTCTCTACTATCCTCATTTTTATAATCAAAATCGTTAATGCTATAACGATTTTCCACGAGATTTTCATTATTTTTTTTGATATATTTATAATCGCCATTTTCATCTTTACTAAAACAAGGATGCGGCTGAAAATATAATCCTTTTTTCAAAGAAAAAGTATAAACACTTTCGGCAATTTTTGCATTATCTATATTTGTTTTTATTTCATTTCCATTACTATCAAAATACTGAATTTTTGGCAAATCAGTCAGCGTATTTGCTTTCAATTCTAATGGTCGTTTTATATAATTATATTCCAATGGACTATCGTAAATTTGCCCAATAATTAAAGTAGAATCTGCATCATAAGCCAACGCCGGATCAAAATGTTTTGGACGATTTGTAAAAGCGGTTAGTAATGCTTTTTGTTGCACTAATTCTGGAGTATATGGATTATTTAAAGGCTCGGAACAAGCAACGCAAAATAACGACACAAATAAATATAAAAAATATAAAAGTAAATAATTTTTCATTATGTTATAAATAATAAATTTATATAAATAAAATAAAAATAATATATTGAAATATTTTGTAATCTGTTATAAAATAATTATAATTTATTTAATAACGTTATAATGAGGTTTAATATTATGGTAATTGCAAAACAAACTAATCAAAATTCTTATGAAATTGACTTAACTTGCCGTAATTTTCTTTTGAAATCTGACAAACACGGATCCGATATTGCTCCGTCGCCTTATGACTATATTAAAACGGCTTTAGCATCTTGCACTGCCATCACTATAAGAATGTATGCTCAACGCAAAAATCTTTCTATACAAGGCATAGAAGTTCGCGTTAATCATTCCAGAAATAGTGATGGAACTGAAAATTTTGATCGCGAAGTTTTACTAACTCAATCGCAAAAAATTGCAGATTCTGAAAAAATAACTGACGATATTTTACAAAGAATTACTGACATTGTTAATAGATGTCCGGTTGCCAAAACTTTACATACTGCAACAACTACTTTTAACACAATTACTAAATTAGTTGATAGTATTTAAAAAATTTTTTAAAGTATTTACTAAGCAGTTTTTTTGTTTAATGCTAAACGCAAAAAATCAAAGTTGTCTTTGATGTTTTCTTTGTTAGAATAATCGCGAAAATCAGTTTTCTTATCACTGATTTTTGCTTTTATTTCTCGCAAAAATTGCGAGGCACTATTATTTTTTAATTCCCCATTTATAATCCGCTGCTTTGGATAAGACAAATATAATTTTTGTTTTGCTCTGGTAATTCCAACATAACACAAACGTCGTTCTTCTTGAATATCACAATCTTCGTGAGGCAAAATTCCTTGTTCCAGACTAATCATAAAAACTACATTAAATTCCAAACCTTTGGCGGCGTGAAAAGTTAATAAACGCACTTTATTTTCGGCAAAATCTTCATCATTATTATTTGTATTTTGTAACATTTCTACTAATGAAATTTTTTGCGTTAATTCGTTTAAATTTAAGTTTTCTTTGATAGATTTTTGTTGCAAATTACTAATAAATTTTTGGATTAAATCTTGCCAAATTTTTTCTACTTGTTTTGGATTTTCATAAGTATTAAATAAATAATCTTGATAATCAATTTCATCTAATAAATCATTTAAAATATCGCAAACTTTATCGTTAGTAATTGATTTTTCTGCACGTTGTGCATACTTTATAATAAGTTGATAAAAATCCAATAAATCTTGTTTTGCTGATAAAGTAATTTTAGCTAATGCTTGTTCCAATTTTTTATGATAATTGCTATTTTTTGTATTATCAAAATTCAGCGGACTATTTGCATAATTTGCAATCAATTTTATAGTTTCAAATAATGATAAATGATTTTCCAAATTGCTATAATCTTTCAAAAAATAAGTATTATTTTTGTTATTTATATTCGCATTGTTATTGATTTCTTTTGACATTGCCAAATCATTTAAAATCTGAATAGTTCCGGCAGTTATATTGCGTTTTGGGTTCATTATTGCCCGTATGAAAGCGGCATCATCATCTGTATTTAAAAGCAATCTACAATAAGATAAAAGGTCTTTGATTTCATTTTTATCAAACATTGTCTGATTTGCCGACATTGTATAAGGAATATTATTTTTTTCAAACGAAACTTGAAACGCTTCTGCCAAATAATTTGACCTATATAGTATAGCAAAATCTCCAAAATTTTGCTTATTACTAATCATAGTTTCAAAGACAATTAAATTAGTTATTTTCATAACTTCTTCTTTGAAATTTTTGCATTCTACAAAACTAATTTCTTCTCCATCACCAAGATTTGACCATAATTTTTTGAGGAATAATTTTTCTTCCGAATCTTCTTGTTTATTATATTGAATTAAAGTATTTGCAGCGTCCAAAATTCGTTTAGTAGAACGATAATTTTGTTCCAATTTAATAATCTTTAAATTTGCAAAATCTTTGGTTAATTGCAAAATATTTTGCACATTTGCTCCACGCCAAGCGTATATACTTTGATCGTCATCGCCAACAACTGTGAAATTTATTTGATTATCTTTTTTTGATACTAATAACTTAAACAATTCATATTGACATAAATTAGTATCTTGATATTCATCAATCAATAAATACTTAATTTTTTGCTGCCAAATATTTAATACTTGCGGAAATTTTTTGAATAACAAAACCGGCAAAAAAATCAAATCATCAAAATCAACTGCTTGATATGCTTTCAAAGTTTTTTGATAATTTTTATATATTTTTATTTGCCAATCTTTTACTTCACTATTTTTATTACTATTTTTATTACTTACATCGTCTGGAGACAAAAAATCATTTTTCCAATTAGAAATTAAATTCTGTAAATCTTTGATTTCTGTTTTAAATAAATTTTGTGCAGTTTTACTATTACTTTCGGCACATAATTTATTTATTAAATCATAAGAATCATTACTATTAAATAGCGAAAATGATTTTTTGTAATTCAAAAAGTGAGCATTTTCTCGCAGAATTTTTAAACCTAAAGAATGAAATGTAGAAATCATAATTTTTCTACTTTGTTGCTTTCCTATTTCATTAGCAATTCGCTCCCGCATTTCATTAGCGGCTTTATTAGTAAAAGTCACAGCAGCGATATTTTTGGCAGCAAAAATATTGTCGTTAATCAAGTTTATAATTTTTTGCGTTATAACCCTTGTTTTGCCACTTCCGGCTCCGGCAAGAACTAATAAACCACCGGATTTTAAATAGTTTATAGCGGCTAATTGTTGAGTATTAAAATTCATAAAAATTTGCTGTAGTAAAAAATATTTTTACATAAAAAATAAATATAAATTAAACAAATTTTCCACGAGAAATCCAAAAAATTTTTTAGAAATCTCGTGGAAAAATTTTAAATAATAAAACTAATTATTTATTATTTATTAGTTATTATTTAATTTCGCATTGTTCAAAAGTAAATTTTCCGGCGGCAATTCCATCAACCATCCAACGAGGTCTTACTCCGCGACCTGTCCAAGTTTGATTTGCGTCAAACGGATTTTTATATTTAGCAGCAACTTTAATGCCGGTTTTATTACGTGCATTAAAACTTGGAATAATTTGAGTAACTAAAAAGTTTTTGAGGTTTTTAATACCGTGTTTAATCGCAAGTTGTTTCAAATCTTCCAAAAATTGCGGACGAATAGATTTTTCTTTGGACTCTCTTACTGTGGTATTATTTTTTTTGATTGATGCTTTTTTGCGTTCAAACATTTTTTCAATAGCTTGAAGTTCGCTGAAATCATTGATATTTTGAAAATATCCGCCAAAGCGATTTACGATTTCTGCATTATTTTCTGCGTTTGCTGGTGTAGTTACATTATCCATAAATAAGGTGCTCCGAATTAAAAATAAGATTATAAAAGTTTGTTAAAAATGTTAAAAATTACTATATTTTTGTATAAAAAATATGTGCGTATTATACAAAATTTTTTTGTTTTTTTATATTATTTTTTTGAAATATTTTTAATGTTGTGAAGTAAAATTTTGCTTTGCTAAAAAAGTTATTGCCAACCACAAAATAGCCACAATTAAACCGGCAACAAATATATAAGAAATGCCAAAATTTTGTGCCAGATAACCGCCAAAAAATCCGCCCAAAAAAATTCCCAACGACTGCGATGTATTATAAAAACCCATCGCCGTGCCTTTGGTATTTATGTCGCTGTGTTTGGCGACTAACGAAGGCAAAGTGGCTTCCAAAACATTAAAGGCGACAAAAAATAAAAAAACTAAACCGGTGATTTTCCAAAACGCAAACTCCAAATTTTCTTGCATAAACATCAACATCAAATATAAGCAAATATTTATAATCGCCAACAACAAAATATTACTGCGAAAAACCAACGCCATTTTATTTTTTGTTTCCGCCAAAATTATCGGCGGAATCATAAATATCAAGGACAAAAATATTGCCGGTAAATATACTCGCCAATGTTGTTGTAAATCTAAATTTACCGCCGTTTGCAATAATTTTGGGATAGAAATAAAAAATGATGTTTGTAAAAAACTCAATAATAAAATTCCCAAATTTAATAAACATAAATTTTTGTTAGTCAAAACAAATTTAATCAAATGCAAAATATTTTGTTTATTATTTTTATGCAGACCGGTTTCTGGCAAAAAATATGTTATTAAAAACGCCGGAAGCGTCAAAAATGCAGTGATCGCAAAAATTCCATTTAAACTAATAATTCCGTATAAAAACGGTGCCGCAACTAATGAAATTGCAAACATCAAAGCGATTGATGAACCGATCATCGCCATTGCTTTGGTCAAATGTTTGGGTATTATTAAATCTGCCGCAAATGCAGAAACTACGCCGGAAAACGCTCCGGCTCCTTGTAATGATCGGGCGATAGTTAATTGCAAAACCGAGTCGGCAAAAATACCTACAACGCTGCCAAGTAAAAACAAAATCAAGCCGATATAAATTAACTTTTTTCTGCCAAAAAAGTCCGAAGCAATGCCATAAGGAATCTGCAAAAAAACTTGCAATAAACCAAACGCTCCTAACGCAAATCCGATTAAAGTTAGGTTATTTCCATCTGGCAAAGTTGCGGCGTGTAAAGTGAAAATCGGCAGAATAATAAATAAACCAAACATCCGCAAGGAAAATAATGTTGATAACATCAAACTATATTTTTTTTCTTGCGGCGACATCACGATTTTTTTTCTCAAATTATTATCATTATTAGTCATTGAATTTATTGTATTTTTTTAATATTTTTTAATATTTTTTAATATTTTTTAATATTTTTTAATAGTATTTTGATAGTATTTTGATAATCACATTTTCTCCACGAGAAATCAAAAAATTTTTTTAAAATCTCGTGGAAAAATTTCAAAGTTTTATAAATTTTTTATAAATTTTTTATAAATTTTAATAATTTCAAAATGATTTCCACAGATAACTTAAAACTTGTTTTACACAAATTAAATTTCATACAAGAAACTGAACAGATTTTTTCCAAAAAATATAGCAATGATAAAACTCAAATAAAAGTAAATTTTGATACTAAAAAAATTATTTATCCAAAAGAAATCATAAAAGGCGATGAAACTACTTGCAATTTCTCTCATCCGGAAAATTTTGTGGTCTTGGAATGCGTTAATCGCTTATTAGATAAAGGTTATAAAGCCGAACATATTCAATTAGAACCACGCTACAGATTAGGTCACGATAGCAAATCCAGCGGAAAAGCCGATATTTTAGTAAAAAATCAAACCGGCGAAAAAACCTATATTTTCATTGAATGCAAAACTTTCGGTTCAGAATTCAATAAAGAATGGAACAATATGAAAAACGATGGCGGACAGCTTTTTTCTTATTTTCAGCAAGATAAAAATGCAAAATTTTTATGCCTTTATACTAGTAATTTTGATGAACAAAATTCAGAAATAGATTATAAAAATCAAGTTATTAACGTTAATAAAGCAAATTATAAAATTGCCAATAACGTACCAGAATTATTTAATATTTGGAAAAACTTTTATAAATACGAATCCTCTGCTGGTATTTTTGAAAAAGATATCAATGCCTATGCCGTTGCCGAAAAAGCTTTAAATTTTGAAAATTTAAAAGAACTAGAAGAAGCCGGAAAATATAACGAGTTTGCCAAAATTTTACGCAAATATAATGTCAGTGGCAAAGAAAATGCTTTTGATAAATTAGTAAATTTGTTTTTATGCAAAATTTATGATGAAAATTACAATAAAGAAAGTTTGCAATTTAATTATCGCGGAGTTTCTAGCGACACTTATGAAAGTTTGCAAGATCGTTTAATGATTTTGTATAAAAACGCTATGCAAAAATTTCTCAATGAGGAAATCACTTATGTTAGCGATGAAGAAATAAATAAACAATTTACGGACTTTGAACAACAAAATATCGCAACGACAACATTAAAAGAAAATATTTACGATTTTTTACGTAAGTTAAAATTTTATTCGCACAGCGATTTTAGTTTTTTAGAAGTTCATAATGAAAAACTTTTCCGCCAAAATGGAAAAATTTTGGTAGAAGTTGTCGAACTTTTTCAAAACTATAAATTAACGCAAAACAAAACTACGCAAATTTTGGGAAATCTGTTTGAGTTATTTTTGCAAAAAGGTATGAAACAAGATGAAGGGCAATTTTTTACGCCTTTGCAAATTTGCGAATTCGTAATTTATGCACTTCCTTTGGCTGAAATGTTGGCAGAAAATCCAAATCTGAAAGTTATTGATTATGCTTGTGGTGCCGGTCATTTTTTAAATACTTATGCAAATATTGCCAAACAAATTTGCTCAGAAAATTCCAGCCAAATTTACGGCATTGAAAAAGAATATCGGCTCAGCAAAGTGGCAAAAGTTAGTTCTGCTATGTATGATCACAAGATAAATTTTATCTATGCCGATGCTTTGGATAGCAACAAATTCACCGAAAATAATTTTGACCTTTTAATTGCTAATCCGCCTTATAGTGTTAAAGGTTTTTTAACTACTTTGGATGAAAAAGTCCGCCAAAATTATGAACTTTATAATTTTGCAAACACTGAAACTAATAGCATTGAATGCTTTTTTATTGAACTTGCTAATAAAATTATGGCAAATAATGCTTACGCTGCAATTATTTTGCCAAGTTCAGTTTTAAATAAAGATGGAATTTATGAAAAAACACGCGAAATAATTTTGAATAATTTCAATGTTATTGCCATCAACGAATTACCAAGTGGCACTTTTGGAGCAACCGGCACTAATACTATTATTTTGTTTTTGCATAAAAAAATTACTTATGCAAATGGAGCAAATTCTCAAAGATATGCAAATTTACAAGACAATATTAAAAATCCAAATGCAGTGAGTTTTGCAAATAATATTTATCTGAAAGATTTTTTGGATAAATATTGTAATTTTATGAACTATGAACTAAATAGTTTTGCTGCTTTTATAGATAATAACAATAATTCACAAATTTCACAAACTTTGTTAAATAACGAAGTTTTTGCAGAATATAAAATTGCTTTTGACAAATCAACGGAGTATAAAAATTTGCAAAAATCTGCAAATTACAAAAAAAACTCCGACAACGAGAAAATTCAAACTGAACTTAAACATAAGGCGTTCATAGAATATGCCAAAAATATAGAAATTCAAAAATTTTTATGTTATTCGCAAATTTACTATCAACAAACTTTAATTATCAAAGCACCAAGCGATAACAAATCTATCAAAAAGTTTTTGGGTTATGAATGGAGCAACGCCAAAGGTAATGAAGGCATCCACGAATTAAATTCGCCGTATTGTTCGCCACTTTATGAACGAGAAAATATAGAAAATCGTAACAAAATTGCGTATTTAATTCGGCAGCGATTTTTAAATCAAAATGCTGAAAATATAGAAATTAGTCCAGAATTAAGCGAATTTGTCAGTTTAGTTCCGTTGATTGCTTGTATAGATTTTAAAAGTGCAAATTTTAATAAAGCGATAAATTTAAGTTTGGCAAGTGCAAGTAATACAAATATAACTTCGCCGTTTGAAAATGCAAAATATGAACTTGTCAAACTTGAAAAAATTTGCGAGATGTATCAACCAAAAACTATAACATCAGCGGAAATTTTAGATGAAGGTGATTATAAAGTTTATGGTGCTAATGGAGTAATAGGTTATTACAATAAATATAACCACGAATTTGAAGAAGTGGCTTTGACTTGTCGTGGTGCAACTTGTGGAACTGTAAATTTGACAGAGCCAAAATCATGGATTACAGGAAATGCTATGATTGTTTCTCCACTAAATGATAGTAAAGTATTAAAAAAATTTTTGTTTTATGTTTTGCCATTGGCAGATATGAAATTAGTTATTACAGGTTCAGCACAACCACAAATTACGAGAACAAATCTTTCTCAACTAAAAATTCCGCTTCCTCCGCTTAATATTCAGCAGCAAATCGTTGAGGAGTGCCAAAATGTAGAAAATCAAATTTTGAATATTCAGCAACAAATTCAGACTCAAAAAACTTTAATAAACGCAGTTCTGGCAAAGTGCAAAATCGTAAATGCAGAATTTCAAAATAACGAAAATCTCCAAAATTTAGATTTGCCTGATTTGCCTGAACCAAAAAATTTTGGCTTAATCTCGTGGAAAAATGTCAAAATATCAAATCAGCTTGAAGCTTTAGATTTTGAAAGCATAAAAATCTCAAAAGATAAATATGAAAGCAATGGCAAATATCCTATTATTTCACAAGAAAGTAATGAACTAATAAGTGGATACACAAATTTAGAAAATCCTATAAATGAAAATTTGCCTTTGATAATATTTGGTGACCATACTTGCGTTTTTAAATTTGTAGATTTTCCATTTTTTAGAGGTGCAGATGGAACTCAAATTTTAAAATTTAATAAAGAATTTAATATGAAATTTGCTTTTTATGTATTAAAAACTATAAAAATCACAAATCAAGACAAATACGAAAGACATTTTAAATATTTAAAAGAAATGCAAATTCCACTTCCGCCGATAGAAGCCCAAGAAAAAATAGTCCAAGCCATAAACAATATAGAACAAAATATTAACAATCTACAAACAAATTTAGAAAACTTAAAACTAC
>SFHR01000017.1 GCA_004555545.1 Dechloromonas aromatica (nom. nud.) | reverse complement strand
CAAAATCAACAAAATCCGCAAAATTTGCAAAATGCTTCTATGGTGCCAAATCGCTTAAATTTGCCGATGGCAACTTCAAATTTACGCCATATTCCGACTTCAATTCAAACGCCAACTTCGGCGACTTACGCTCAAATGGGAATTTATCCGACCGCCAGAACGCAGCAATCTTTGCAAAGAGTCACCGAAAATATAGATTTATCAACGCTTACGAATTTGTCGGATTCTGCCAAAGATTTTGTAAAAAGCGTTTGGAATGACGCTCAAAAAGCCGCCAAAACAACAGGCATTGATGCAAATTATTTGATCGCTCACGCTGCTTTGGAAAGCGGTTGGGGACAATCGCAGCCGGGCGGCAAAGATAATCCAAGTTATAATTTGTTTGGAATCAAAGCAAATAAAGCTTGGAATGGACGTTCCGTCAGTGCTTTGACTACTGAATACATAGACGGAATTGCGGTCAAAAAAATAGAGCGTTTTCGTGCTTATAATTCTTATGCGGAAGGTTTTGAAGATTACGCGAATTTTCTGAAAAATAATCCGCGTTATGCCAAAGTTTTGCAAGCAACTTCTGGGCATGAATTTGCTCACGGGCTACAAAATGCAGGTTATGCAACGGATCCGGCGTATGCAAATAAACTCAAAACCATAATGAAAAATACAAATTTGGATAATCAAAGCAATCCAAATAGAGTAAATGTAAAAGGTTAGCGGAATAACGAAAAGCAATAAAAAGCAAATTTTCCACGAGAAATCTCAAAAAATTTTTGGGAATTCTCGTGGAAAATTTTTATTAAAATGCCAAACCTTGAAAATTTTGATAGATTTTTTCGTTAAAAATTTTGTCTAACAAAATAAAAAAATTACAAAAATAATAAAAATAAAAATAAAAATAAAAATATCAAAAAACATTAAACAAACAAACTCAAAAAATTTTATGGCTATGGATACAAATTATGCTCTAATTCCTGCAACTGCCACAACCGCCGATTGCTTTTCTAATGACGTCCCTGTTGCCAGTCCAGATAGTTTAGAAAGTTATATTCAAACGGCAAATCGGCAGCCGATTTTGACCGAAGAACAAGAAAAATCTTTAATCCAACAATTCATTGAATTTGGCGATTTGGAAGCCGCCAAAAAATTAGTTTTATCGCACTTGCGTTTGGTGATTTCTATCGCCAGAAATTATCTCGGCTACGGTTTGCCTCACGCTGATTTGATTCAAGAGGGAAATATTGGTTTGATGAAAGCTGTCAAAAAATTTGACCTTTCACACGGCGTGCGTTTGGTCACTTTTGCTATTCATTGGATCAAAGCAGAAATTAACGAATATGTAATCAAAAATTGGCGAATCGTAAAATTGGCGACCACCAAAGCTCAACGCAAATTATTTTTTAATTTACGCAAACTCAAAAACTCTTATAACGAAGGCGTGAAATATTTGACTAACAAGCAAACCAGCGACATCGCCAAAAAATTAAACGTCAAAGAAAGCGACGTCAAAGAAATGGAAATGCGTTTGTTCGGCAATGATATCGCTTTGGAAGCACCGGCAAATGATAACGAAAATCACGGTTATGCAAATGATTTCAATAACGAAGACAAAATTTTCGCTCCGATTGATTATTTGACTGATACTTCTTTGGAACCGAGCAATTATTTGGAACAACAAGACGATTTGCATTTGCAAAATGAAGGCTTGAGTTTAGCTTTGAATAATCTTGACGAACGTAGCAAACAAATAATTCAACGGCGTTGGTTATGTGAAAATCCGGCAACTTTGCACGAATTGGCAGCCGAATATTCGGTTTCGGCAGAAAGAATTCGTCAAATAGAATCCAAAGCATTACAAAAAATGAAAAAAACTTTAAATTCTTGGATTTAAAAAAATAAACAAAACAAAAAACAAAAAACAAAAAACAAAAAACAAAAATTTTCCACGAGATTTCAAAAATTATTTTTAAAATCTCGTGGAATTTTTTTATAGTTCTAATTTCTAATAAAAATAAAAATTTTTATATGAAACAACATTTGACTTATTTTTTATTTGCCGCTTCTATTGCGGTTTTGCTCAATGCGTGTAGTTCTACGCCAACAAATAACGCAAATAAAGCAAAACAAAGCAGTTCACAAAAATCTACCAAAATGGTTCCGGCACTCAAAGGCGGTGGTTATTACAAAGATGACGGTCCCGGCGATTACATTCCGGCTGATTTAGATAGCGTCCCAAATGCAATTCCAAAATTAGAGCCGTTGCATAAACCGGCACTGAAACCTTACAACGTTTTAGGCAAAAGTTATACGCCAAATACCAAATTACAGCCATATAAACAAAAAGGCATCGCCAGTTGGTATGGCAAAAAATTTCACGGACAAAAAACTTCTATCGGCGAACCTTATGATATGTTTGCAATGACCGCCGCTCATACGACTTTGGCTTTGCCTTCATATGTTCGCGTCACGCGAGTTGCAAACGGCAAAAGCGTGATTTTACGCGTGACCGATCGCGGCCCATTTCATACCGGCAGAATTATTGATTTGTCTTACACGGCGGCTCACAAATTAGGAATTATCAAAGGCGGAAGTGCCGAAGTTATCGTGGAAGCAATTTTGCCCGGCGATCCGGATTTTGGCGTAGAAACTCCAACCACAACCGTTGCAACTACAACGCCGATAAGTTCGGTAATTGCCGAAGTTGCCGGAATAAATAGCAAAATTATCAACACCAAAACCGCTATAAAAAATAGCAGTTTAGATAATTTTAATAACTCAAATAACAACAACACCATTGCCGAGTTAAAAAATAGCGTTGCCGATGTGATTCCGGCAGATTTGAGTAAAAATGTGCACGGCTATTATATTCAGTTGGGAGCGTTTTCTAACTTGGAAAATGCCGAAAATCTGAAAAATCATATCAGCCGACAACTTGACTGGCTCACAGAAACTCCAAAAATTTATCCTTCCGATAATTTACATAGATTGCAAATTGGGCCTTATAAAAATAAAACTACGGCAAATAAAATTGCTGAACGTATTTATACAGAAACTGGCTATAAACCAGCTTTGGTGCATAGATAGAAAAATATAAATATAAAAATGGAAATAAAAATGAAAATTACAAATCTCAAAAAATTTTTGACAATTCTCGTGGTATTTTTGTTAAATTGTCAGTTATTTAATTTTGCCTATGCGTTTTCGGACGCTAAACGCTTTGAATTCAAAACTGATTGGCGTGGAGCAACAATTCATTATGACGCAATGCCGTTAGAAGCCCGTCAAACTTTGGAATTGATTTTGAAAGGCGGTCCTTTTAGACATCGGCGAGACGGAACGGTTTTCCATAACCGCGAAAGAATTCTGCCGGACAATCCACGTGGCTTTTATCGCGAATATACTGTGACCACGCCGGGAGCGACAAATCGTGGTAGCAGACGAATTATTGTAGGTGGCAAAAATATGATTTTTTATTACACCAGCGATCATTATCGTAGTTTTGCCAAAATCGTGCGTTGAAAAGTTTCAGGAGTTTTTTTATGCAGCAAAAAATAATACAAATAAATTTTGATGAACTGCAAAATTCGCAAAGTTTAGATTTACCCGAAATCTTAAAATTTTTGGGAGAAAAATTAGATTTCCCAGATTATTACGGGCAAAATTTAGATGCCTTCATTGATTGCTTTGCCGAATTCGGCGAACAATACGCCCAGCAAAAAATAGACGTGCAAATAAAATTAGTCGGCTTACAAAAAATTTTGGAAAATCCCAGCAAAAATTTATCAGCAGAAAAAATCCAAGATTTTTTAGCAACGTTAGAAGATGCAGCATTTTCTCGCGACGAAACTTTTGCCGATTTGGGCGAATTTCATACAAAAATAATTGTTTGTTAAAAATACAAAAATACAAAAACAAAAATACAAATAAAAAAATATTTTCCACGAGATTTTGATAAAAAATTTCAAAAATTTTTTGAGATTTCTCGTGGAAATTTTTTATTTTTTTATTTTTATAAAATTCACAGCATTTTTTTTAACCAATTTTTCAATAATTTTTTAGTTTTTTAGTTTTTTATAGGTATTTTTATTATGTTCAACAAACAATTTTTGAATTCCTTATTATTACTACTATTATTATTATTATTATCAAGTGGCTTTATTTTTGCTACTTCTGCAAATTTGGCAAACGCCGAACCTGCAAGAAAAATGCCAGAAACTCCAAAATTTTGTGGCAAACAATTCAGCAAAAATTGCATAGATAAACGCGATTATCTGAAAAAGCAATATCAGGACAGAATCAAAAAAGTAGAAATGCAGGGCAAAAATCCAAATAGCGAAGAAGCCAAATTAGCCAAAGTAATCAAATTACGCGAACGCTCACTTTTGGAAGAGTGCGATTTTGACGCCGCTAAAATGAAAAATAAAGCCGCCGCCGATACATATTTATATAAATGTCACGTTGCAACTTACAATAAATTGATTAACAAAATTGATGCAAACTTCAAAGCTCAACCGCAACCGAATCCACAAAATCCACAAAAACCGTCTCCGATGGCAAAACCGATGGATAAACATATGGATAGAAAATATTAAAAATAAATAAAAAAATATCAAAAAAAATAAAAAAATGGAAAACTCTTCGCAAAAATTGCTGCCAAGTTTAGTTTTAGTTGGTCGCCCGAATGTTGGCAAATCTACGCTTTTTAATCGTCTGACGCGTTCTAAAAATGCTATTGTTGCTAACATTGCTGGACTGACACGAGATCGTCATTATGGAATCGGCAAATTAGCCGCCGATAAACTCGGCGAATATTTGGTAATTGATACTGGTGGTTTTGAGCCCTTAGTCAAAGAAGGCATTTTGTCAGAAATGGCTAAACAAACCGAACAAGCAATTTTGGAAGGCGATGCAATTTTATTTTTGGTTGATGCAAGAAATGGCATCACTCCACATGATAAAGAAATCGCTGCAAAGTTACGTCGTTTGCAGCAAGAACGTCCGGTGATAGTTGCTATCAACAAATCCGAGGGTTTAGATAAAAACGTAATTTGTGCAGAATTTTATGAACTCGGTTTGGGCGAACCTTTTACTATTTCGGCAACGCACGGCGATGGCGTTCGTAATGTTTTGGATTGTATTTTCAAGCAATTAAAACAAAATTTTCATGATTCCCACGAGAATTCCGAAAAAATTTCTGAAAATCTCGTGGAAAATTCTCCCGTCAAAGTCGCTATTGTTGGACGTCCAAACGTTGGCAAATCTACGCTTATTAACGCTTTGCTCGGAGAAAATCGTGTGATTGCTTATGATTTGCCTGGCACTACGCGTGATGCCATAGAAATTGAATTTAATCTAAATAACAAAAATTATGTGCTGGTTGATACCGCCGGAATGCGAAAACGCGGCAAAGTTTTTGAAAGCATAGAAAAATTTTCGGTTATCAAAACGCTTCAAGCCATAGAAAATTGTAACGTGGCGATTTTGTTAATTGACGCACAAGCAGATATTTCTGACCAAGACGCACATATTGCTGATTTCATAATTCAAAGCGGAAGAGCTTTGGTGGTGGCGGTCAATAAATGGGATGGCTTGTCGGCATACGAAAAACAGCAAATCAAAATCAAACTTGGACGCAAGTTACAATTTTTGAATTTTGCCGAAACTTTATTTATTTCGGCTTTGAAAAGTAATGGGCTGAAAAAATTATTCACTGCCGTGGATGCTGCTTATACGGCTGCGATGACTAAAATTCCGACGCCAAAAATCACCCGCGTTTTGCAAGATGCAATCGCCAGACAAGCTCCGGCGAGAGTGGCTGGTGGAATTCGTCCTAAACCAAAATATGCTCATCAAGGAGGATCAAATCCGCCGATTATTGTTTTGCACGGAAATTCGCTGGATGAATTGTCGCCGAGTTATTTGCGATATTTGGAAAATACTTTTCGCGAGGTTTTTCGTCTGCAAGGAACGCCGCTACAAATTCAGTGCGTGAATACAAATAATCCTTATGACAAAGATAAAGAAAACAAAAATAAAAATAACAGCAATAGTAAAAATAAATCGGCAAAAATAAAAAATAAAAAATAAAAAATAAAAAATAACGGCGGAAAAAAAATGAACTTTTTTTATATAAAATTGCCTAGCCACATTTAATTATTAAATTATTTATAATTAAATTTCTCTTTTAATTACCGTTTTAACCAATAATCTTTTAGTAGAAATTTCTTATTATGAGTTCAAATAAAGGTCAATTATTGCAAGACCCTTTTTTAAACGCTTTACGCAAAGAACGCGTTTCAATTTCAATTTACTTAGTAAATGGAATCAAATTACAAGGGCAAATTGAATCGTTTGATCAATATGTAATTTTGTTGAAAAACACTGTCACGCAAATGGTTTATAAACACGCCATTTCAACGGTTGTGCCATCGCGTCCGGTGAATTTGCAGCAGCAAGATCCAAACAATGCTAATAAAGAAAATTCTGCAGCACATTCTGCAAATGCTACGGCAAATAACGAAGCAAATGCAAATCCTGCCACAGAAGTTGCGAGTTAGCAAAATAAATTGAAAAAAATTTTTTCCACGAAAATTCCAAAAAAATTTTTGGAAAACTCGTGGAATTTTTTTGCTTTTTAGTTTTTGATTTTTGATTTTTGATTTTTGATTTTTGATTTTTGATTTCTATTTTCTATTTCTTATCTGCGTAAAACAACGGTTTCGGTAATCAAAATTATCACGGAAACAATATTTGCAAACAACGCTCCGCCGGAAAGCGAAACGATGCTGGAAATCATATTTACGGTCAAGCCGGATTCTGAAACGTGCACGGCGATTGCCCACATCAAAGCGGCGACAACTAATTGCAAATCGGCGACCAAACTCGCAGCCAAATGCATAGCACCGACTTGCGAACGATCTCCGAATTTCAGAGCTGTTGCAATCATATTTACGGACAAAGCGGCAAATAATTCATAAGGATTATGCAATTCTGGTTTAGCGATATCGCCCAAGAAAAATCCAAAATTCAGCGTCGCCGACATCAAAATAAAGAAACTGAAAATAACTTTTTCTAAATTCATATTTTTTTATATTTTTGCTTTTTTTATATTTTTTTAAACATTTTCCACGAGATTTCTAAAAAATTTTTTGGATTTCTCGTGGAAAAATTTTATTTTGCGTTTTTATTTTTTAAACATTTGCTGCACTATTAGCAATTTCCACAAATTCAGCGATTTTGTCAAAATTCATATAACGATAAATATTCGCCGAATTTTTCTGCACACTTTGCATTGCCGAGCGGTATTCGCTGACATTTGGTAATTTGCCCAAAACCGCCGATAACGCTGACAATTCCGCAGACGCCAAATAAACTCGCGTATCTAAACCTAAACGATTTGGGAAATTGCGGGTTGATGTAGAAACCGCCGTGCTGCCGCGTTTGATTTGAGCTTGATTTCCCATACACAAAGAACAGCCGGGCATTTCAATTCTGGCTCCGACTTTGCCGAAAACGTTATAAAAACCTTCCTCGTTCAAAATCATCGCATCCATTTTGGTCGGCGGAGCAATCCATAAACGGGTTGGCAAATCTAAATCATTTTTGGAATTGTAAAACCCTAAAATTTCGCAGGCGGCACGGAAATGCCCAATATTTGTCATACAACTGCCGATGAAAACTTCGTCTATTTTATCGCCCTGCACTTCGGAAAGCATTTTCACATCATCCGGATCGTTCGGACAAGCCAAAATCGGCTCGTTGATCTCATCAACATTTATTTCTATCACGGCCGCATATTCAGCATTATCATCGGCAACCAACAATTCACCATTTGCAATCCAATCCTGCATAGCAGCAATACGGCGTTTTAAGGTGTTTTCATCTTTATAACCTTGTGCCAACATATATTTCATTAGCGTGATGTTAGAATTTAAATATTCCACAATCGGCTCTTTATTCAAAGCAACAGAACAAGCGGCGGCGGAACGTTCCGCAGATGCATCGGTTAATTCAAATGCTTGTTCCACTTTGAGATTTGGCAAACCTTGAATTTCTAAAATTCTGCCGGAAAAAATATTTTTCTTATTTTTCTTTTCTACGGTCAATAAACCTTGTTTGATCGCAAAATACGGAATTGCATTGACCAAATCTCGCAAAGTTATTCCACGTTCAGCGGCGGCTTTATCAAAATCTCCAGAAAATTTTACTAACACGGATTCTGGCATATCAAGCGGCATAGATCCCGTTGCTGCCGCAAACGCTACTAAACCGGAACCGGCCGGGAACGATAAACCAATAGGAAAACGTGTGTGAGAATCGCCTCCGGTGCCGACGGTATCCGGCAAACATAAGCGATTTAACCACGAATGAATTACGCCATCACCGGGCTTTAAACTCACGCCGCCGCGAGTTTTCATAAATATCGGCAATTCGCGGTGCATTTTGACGTCCACTAATTTTGGATAAGCCGCCGTATGGCAAAAGGATTGCATAACCAAATCTGCCGAAAACCCTAAACAAGCCAAATCTTTTAATTCATCACGCGTCATCGGACCTGTGGTATCTTGTGAGCCAACCGTAGTCATTTTTGGTTCGCAATAAGTTCCGGGCAAAATTCCTTGATTTTTGGCTAAACCACAAGCTTTTCCTACAATTTTCTGTGCCAAAGTAAAACCTATATTTTGCTTATTTTGTTCAGAACTTGGCAGCGTAAAAATATTTGCATCTTGCAGAGACGACATTTGTAAAAATTCGCGTGATTTGGCAGTCAAAGCACGTCCGATAATTAAATTTATGCGGCCACCAGCACGGACTTCATCTAACAAAACGGCAGTTTTCAAGCAAGATTCGGCAACTTTGTTATCGTTTTTAAAAATTTCCACGAGAATCCGATTATTTTTTTCGGAGTTTTCGGCGATTTTTAACACGATTTCATCGCCCATTTTTAGATCGTCAACGTTGATTTCTACCGGCAAGGCACCGGCATCTTCCATAGTGTTGTAGAAAATTGGAGCGATTTTGCTACCTAAACAAACGCCGCCCATTTTTTTATTTGGGACAAATGGAATATTCTCGCCAATAAACCATAAAACTGAATTTGTTGCTGATTTTCTGGACGAGCCGGTGCCAACAACGTCACCAACATAAACCAAAGGATTGCCTTTTTTCTGTAATTCTAAAATTTGTTTAATCGGCCCTCTGACGCCGTTTTCGTCCGGAATAATTACGCCATCCGGACGTGGATTTTTGAGCATAGCCAAAGCGTGGAGTGGAATATCTGGACGTGACCACGCATCTGGTGCTGGTGATAAATCATCGGTATTAGTTTCGCCGGTAACTTTGAAAACTGTCAATTTGATTTCTTTTTTGATAGCCGGACGATTCACAAACCATTCTGCATTTGCCCAAGATTTTAAAACGCTGGTGGCGTAATTATTTCCGTTTTTGGAAAGTTCGCAAATATCGTAAAAAGCGTTATAAATCAACAAAGTATTTTTTAAGGCATCAGCGGCGGCTTGTGCAATTTCTTCATTATTATCGGACAATAAATTCACCAACGGTTGCACGTTGAAGCCGCCTAACATAGTGCCGAGTAAAAAAATTGCGTCTAAGCGTGAAATTTTTGAATTTTTACATTGAATTTGCTTGTTAGCAATTTGACTTAAAAATTTTGCTTTAATTTTGGCGGCATCATCAACACCGGCGGGAATTCTATTTTTTAGCAAATCTATCAAAAAATTGGTTTCGCTTTCGTTTATGTTGAGATCATTATTTGTCTCGCTGAGCAAATCACAAATAGTTTGTGTTTGAATTTTATTCAAAGGCAACGGCGGAATGCCTAAATTTTGGCGTTCGTCGCAATGTGCAAAATATGTAGATAAAACTTGATTTTGTTGCAAAGTAGGGAAATTTTTCATAATTTTATTTTCTTGTTTTATATAACTGAAATGGAAATAAAAATTTTTCCACGAGATTTTAAAAATAATTTTTAAAAATTTTTTTGAAAATTTTTTTGAAAAATTTTTTGAAAAATTTTTATTAAATCTCGTGGAAAATTTGTTTTTTTTTTATCTTTTGTTACGTTCTGCCGTAATTATCTTCAAAACGCACGATGTCATCTTCGTCAAGATATCTGCCGGACTGAACTTCTATGATTTCAAGCGGAATTAGTCCGGGATTTTCTAAACGATGTTTGGTGCCGAGCGGAATATAAATGGACTGATTTTCGCTCAATAAAATTTGCTCCTCGCCGCGTGTGACTTTTGCCGTGCCGATAACCACAATCCAGTGTTCAGCACGGTGGTAGTGCATTTGTAGCGATAAACACGCACCAGGATTCACAACAATTCTTTTCACCTGAAAATGCGAACCAAAATCTATGCGTTCATAACTTCCCCACGGACGAAAAACTTTATTACGATTTACCGCCTCATTGCGTTGATTTTTATTTAACTTGCCAACAATTTTTTTGATATTTTGCAATTCATCAAACGAGGAAATCATCACGGCGTCATCAGTTTCTACGACCACCATATTTTCTAAACCCAAACAAGCGACCAACTTATCTTCGGCTCGGATGTAGCAATTTTTGGTATTTTCGGCAATCACATCGCCGAGAAAAACATTATTTTGCTGCGGATCATTTTTGTCGGAGATTTTATATAAAGCGTCCCAAGAACCCAAATCCGACCAACCGACATCACTTTCCATCGCCACGACCGCACCTTTGTCAGAAGGTAAATGTTCGGCAACTGCGTAATCAATGCTATCAGAAGGAGTTTCAGCAAAAGCATCTTTATCTAAACGAATGAATTCAGAATTTTCTTTGCGTTGAGAAATTGCTTTGAAACTACCGTCAAAAATTTCCGGACGCCGTAACTGAATTTGCTCTAACCAAGTTGCGGTTTTCATCATAAAAATTCCGCTATTCCAAAGGTATTCGCCGGATTCAATATATTGTTTAGCGATTTGTGCGTTTGGTTTTTCTACAAATTTATTGATTTCAAAAATACTATTTGTGGCGTTCAAATTTTTTCCCAACCGAATATAACCGTAGCCGGTATGCGGTTCAGTTGGTTTTACGCCAAAAGTAATCACGCGATTTTGCTGGTCTGCCAAGTTAATCCCAGAAAAAATCGCTCGTTGGAATTTTTGCGTATTTTTTACAAAATGATCGGCGGCCATAACCAACAAAATATTTTGATCATTGCCGGATTTTTCTTTATCAAACAAAGCCGCTACGCTCAAAGCCGGAGCTGTATTTCTGCCACAAGGTTCCAAAATAATCTGCGGATGTTTAATGCCGATTTGCCGTAACTGCTCGGCAACAATATAGCAATAAGTTTCGTTGGTGACGATAATCGGTTCGCCAATTTGCAAATCTTGCAAATTTGGCAAATTTTCCACGAGATTTTCAATATTTTTTTTGTAATCATTTAATCGCAATAACGTTGATTGCAATAAAGAAAATTCGCCGTTTAGCGTCAATAATTGTTTTGGATATTGTTCGCGAGATAACGGCCATAAACGCGAACCAACGCCGCCACAAAGAATAATCGGGACTAATTTGCTGTTATTTTGCGACATTTTGCTCCCTTTGAATAAGATAAATACAAATATAAAAAAATATTAAATATTAAGAACGCCGATTTTGGCGACGATGTAAAACTTCCAAACCAATATTGCCTTTGGAAATTTCCATCAACGCCACAATGGATGGCTTATTAACCCATTTGCCGTCAGATTTTTTTTGCACTTCAATGGTTGGCGTTGCACCGTAAGCCAATTCTCTGGCACGGTGAGCGGCGGCGAGAGTCATATAAAAACGATTAGGAATTTGTTTTAAGCATTCTTCTGGGGTGATTTTTAGTTCAGACATAATAAAAATATTAAAAAAAGTAAATATAAAAATGTAAATGTAAATGTAAATATAAAAATTTAAAAATTTAAAAATTTAAAAATTTAAAAATTTAAAAATTAAAAAAGTTTATGAAAATAATCTTAATGTGGCATTAGAGCCGGGCGGAAAATCTTTTTTATACATAATCAACTGCGGTTTGACTATGTAATCGTTCATAATTCTTTGCAATTCTTCCGCTCCGAGTTTGTGATTGTTATCATCAACCAAATCAGCGTCCAAAACTTTGGCAAAATGTGATGCGTTAATCAGCAAATCATTATAACTTTCGCCGCCGTTTGGACAACACGGCACGTATAAAACAAAACTTATGCTGGAAGTTTTCAAAGAATTCATATTGTGAATATTAAACGCTTCCGATTCGCTATCTTTATCAAAAGTGTTATTCATCAATTTATATAAAAGATTGCCTTGTTTATTACTTTTGATAAAGCAACCTTCTTGAGCGTCAAATTCCAAACCTTTTTCTTTTGCCAAATCAAAAATTTGACTGCCGGAAAAATATTTTTTTTCGCCATTTTCTTGCTTTTTGGTAGCCAAATTTATGCTGATTTCTATATCAACATCGCTACAAAAATCGTCAATTTCTTTGGCGGTTGAAATCGGATCAATTTCGGTGAATTTGACCACGCTCATCAAAACTTCGGCAAGATGATTTACTAACGCTTCAAATGCGTGAATATCGTGTTCTGATGCTGCACCGTCGCGATTGCAAAGTTGCAAACTGATAATCAAATTTTGCAGACTGCGTTCTGGGAGTTTTGGTGATAAAAATTCCCAGCGATTAGAATTTTTATCATAACCAAGCCAAGTCATAGGTTTGCCGATTTTTGGTAGAAAATCGGTGGCGTTATTGAAAATTTCGCTCATTTCAATGGGTTCAGCAAATTCTAAAATAGCACTCCATTCAAAACGCGGATCTACATAATTTTCATTTGGAAATTTGACATTTTGGCTTACGAAAATGTGTTCATTTATGGAATTGTTGCTGATGTTCTCGCTGTGCTGATTTTGACTTTGATTATTATTTTGATTCTGATTCTGATTTTGGTTTTGGTTTTGGTTTTGATTTTGATTTTGTTGTTTTTCTAATTTGGAACGTAAATTATTCGCTTGTGATCCAGAATACTCTTCATTATCGGCAAATCCTAAATTTGGCTCAACTTTTGAAATATCCTCGTTATTTTCATTGTTATTTGCTGCATCAAACTCATCATTATTTTTGCGATGCAACATAGTTTGAGCTTTTTTGCTTTGGCGAAAATCTTGCCATTTGTTATAAATGATTACCGCAACAACAGCCAAAACTGCCAAAGCGATAAAACCGATATGTAAGTCGTTCATAAATTTGTGATTTTCGTAAAAGATTATTTTTTAAGAATAAAAAATAAAAGAGTAAAAGAATAAAAGAATAAAAAATTTCCACGAGATTTTAAAAATTTTTTATGAAATCTCTTGGAAAATTTTATTATTTATTTATTTTGTTTATTTATTTTGTTTATTTATTTTGTTTGTTTTATTTGTTATTTAATAAATTTGCGGATTTGTTCTGCCGCTTCACAAATAATATTTTCCGTAGTTTGCCAGTCAATACAAGCGTCCGTGACCGAACAGCCATATTTGAGTTTTGATAAATCAAAATCTGCCGGAATGCTTTGATTTCCGGCTTCTATATTTGATTCCAACATCAAACCGACAATATTATTGCTGCCTTGATTTTGGAAATTGTGGCAAACTTGTTGAATCACATCACGCATAACCAAAGGTTGTTCTTCTGGACGTTTATGGCTGTTTGCGTGAGAGCAATCAATCACAACATTTGTAGAAACTTTGGCTTTTTCTAATGCAGCAACTGCTCTGGCAACAGAAACAGAGTCATAATTTGGACGAGAATCACCGCCGCGTAAAACTAAGTGCGATAATGGATTGCCTTTGGTGCGAACAATACAAACTTTGCCGTCTTCATTTACGCCTAAAAATGAATGCGAACGTGATGCCGCTAAAATTGCATTGACCGCCACGCTTAAATCGCCGTTTGTTGCATTTTTGAAACCAACCGGCGTTGATAAACCAGAAGCAATTTCGCGGTGAGTTTGGGATTCCGTAGTTCTGGCACCGATAGCCGTCCAGCTGATTAAATCGCCGTAATATTGCGGAGCGATTGGATCTAATGCTTCGGTGCCGATTGGCAAACCGAGTTCGGCAACTTGTAATAAAAATTGACGGGCTTTTTCCATTCCCATATCAATGCGGAAAGTGTCGTTCATTAACGGATCGTTAATAAAACCTTTCCAGCCGACAGTAGTGCGAGGTTTTTCAAAATAAACACGCATTACGATTTCAATGCAATCGGTGACTTTGTCGGATAAAGATTTCAGGCGATTTGCGTAATCCAAACCGGCGGTCATATCGTGAATAGAACAAGGACCAACCACAATAAATAAACGTTTATCGTTGCCATTTAAAATATTTTGCAAATTTTTTCTGCCGTTTTTGATACTTTGAAAAGCTTTGTCGGACAAAGGCAAACGGCGATGAATTTCTGCCGGAGTCGGCATATCTTCAAAATTAGAAACGTTGATATCGTTTAATTCAACAAAATTAGCACTCATAATTTGATTTTGATTTTGATTTTAATTTTGATTTTTAAAAAATTAAACAAATAAAAAAATTTGATTTTTTTATTTATAAGAAAAGTTAGGTAAAAATTATGTGAATTTTAACTATATTTTGCGATTGTTTAATCATTTTTAATCATTTTTAATCATTTTGTTGTAGTTGTTGGCGTTATTTTTCTTATGCAGTTAATAGAAATAAACAAACAAAAAAATATAGATTTTTGAAAATTTTTGATATATAATTGCGCTTCTTTCAAAATTTTGAAAGAAAAATTTTTTACGGGTCTCTAGCTCATGCTTGGTTAGAGCAACGGACTCATAATCCGTTGGTGCTGGGTTCGACTCCCAGGGGACCCACCAAAATTCTTAAAATTTTCGCAATGAAGTTTTAGTTTTTTTATTGTGTTCATTTTTTTCTCCTTTCATTAAAATTCTTCAATTAAAAAATATATTTTTCCACGAGATTTTTCAAAAATTTTTTGAGATTTCTCGTGGAAATTATTTTTTTGCTTTTTTTGCTTTTTATTTTTTTAATTTGCATTATTTTTTATCTTGCGTTGATACAAATTCACCGCATTATTATGCTGCTGTAAATTTTCGGAAAAATAACTTTTTCCATCGCCATCGCCTTTGGAAACAAAATATAAAAAATTTGATTTTGCCGGATTTAACGCCGCTTCCAAAGATGCTCGGCTGGGCATTGCTATCGGCGTTGGTGGCAAACCAAATCGCGTATAAGTGTTATAAATTGTGTCGGAGCTTAAATCTTTTTTACTCAAATTGCCGGAAAAATAACCATTATTTTCAAACAAAATTCCATAAATAACCGTCGGATCAGTTTGCAATTTCATATTTATTTTTAAGCGGTTATTAAATACGGAGGAAATCAAAAAACGATCGTCCGGATGTGCGGTTTCTTTTTCTATGATGGAGGCTAAAATCAACAATTTATAATCGCTGTCCAAACGATGATTGTAGCTGTAATTTTCTCCATCAAAATTATCATTTAAGCGAACTTTTTGGATTTCCTTTTGCATTTGTGAAATCGCAAAAGAAATTAGCGTGGAAGTTTTACTCTGCGAATCAAACAAATATGTATCCGGAAATAACCAACCTTCCAAATAAGAATTTGGCAAATCAAATTTTTGAGCGATTTCTATCAAATCATTTTCGTTATCTAAATCAATATCGTCGGCTAATTTTTGCTGTTGTTGGAGATTTTTGATTTTATTTTTTATTTGAAACCAGTTTTCGCCTTCAATGATTTTGAGTTCATTTTGCACGACTTTTCCGGCGACTAATTTTTGGAGCAAATAATCTGGCGTCAGAATTTTCAACTCATTTTCGGTGATTAAATAAGTTCCGGCTTTGATATTTTTGTCAATTTTTTTATATTTTGCGATTGCTAACAACGGCAACTCATAAGCATTTTGAACTCCGGCGTTTTGGATTATTTTGATGGCTTGACGCAAATTTACACCGTAAGGAATTCGGAAAGATAAGAATTGTTTGTCGTCATTTTCATTGTTGATGTTGGTTGATAATGGATTATTAAACCATTGGTAAAAATAAGCGGCACTAACAAGAAAAATTAGCAAAATAAAAGCGATTAAAAAGGCAAATATTTTTAAAAATTTTTTCATAAAATTTTTATTAAATCTCGTGGAAAATTGTTTTTTTTAAATTGATTTTTAAATTGATTTTGAAATTTTTATCAAATTATATTTTTTATATTTTTTTATATTTCTTACTATGTTTATTTGTTTAGATGCCGGAAATAGTCGGCTGAAATGGGGCGTTTGGGATAATTCTTGGAAAGAACAAGGTGCTTTGACATATTCTCAAAGCGGACAAATTGCCTCAATTCAACAACGCTGGAATAATCCGCCGCCGCAAATTGTGCTACTATCGTTTGTCAATGACGATGAGCGGCTAAATAAATTGTTAGATATTTTTGGCAGTTGGAAAAATCAAAAAATTCTGAAAATCGTGCAATCGCAACAGAATTATTGTGGCGTGACTAATTTATATAAAAATCCGTCGCAACTCGGCGTAGATCGTTGGTGTGCGTTAATCGGAGCGTGGAATAAATTTCATAAAGCGGCAATCGTAGTGATGGCGGGAACGGCAACAACCATAGATGCTTTGGACGATAAAGGCAATTTTCTTGGCGGAACAATTATGCCCGGAATCGGTTTGATGAAAAAATCTTTAGCACAAGATACCGCAAAATTGCCATATGCCAAAGGAATTTTTGCAGATGTAAATTTTGCTCAATGCACGGAAGACGCAATAATTTCCGGAATCATAGAAGCCCAGCTCGGAGCAATTCAACGAGCAGCGGCTAAATTACAAAACAAATTACAAAACAAAAATCCGGATTTCGCTAACAAAAAAATTCTGACCTTGATTTCCGGCGGCAATGCAAAATTGTTAGCAAAAAGTTTGAATGCCTCCAACAATAAAAATAACGGCGATTTTTTCATAAAAACCGTAGATAATTTGCCGCTTGAAGGTTTGAGATTTATCGCAGAAGAACAATTAAGAAATAAAAAATAAAAAATAAAAAAACAAAAATAAAAAAACAAAAATAAAAATAAAAATAAAAATAAAAATATTTTCCACGAGATTTCCCAAAAATTTTTTGAGATTTCTCGTGGAAAAAATTTATCTTTTTATGCGTTGTCTTTTATTTTGTATGCAAAATATTAAACACGTTCAAAGATTGCAGCAATACCTTGTCCGCCACCGATACACATAGTAGCCAAGCAATATTTGCCACCGATGCGGTTCATTTCATAAATTGCTTTGGTTGCTACGAAAGCACCGGTACATCCAACTGGGTGACCCAAAGCGATTGCTCCGCCGTTTGGATTAGTTTTTGCTGGATCAAAGCCGAGTTCGTTAGCAACAGCAACTGCTTGAGCAGCAAAAGCTTCGTTAGCTTCAATGACGTCAATTTGATCCAAAGTTAAACCAGCTTTTTTCAATGCTAATTGAACTGCTGGAACTGGACCGATACCCATAATTTCGTGAGGAACACCAGCAACTGCGTAAGAAACTAAACGAGCGATTGGTTTTTGACCAGCGGCTTTGGCAGCATCAGCACTTGCTAATACAAAGAAAGCTGCTCCATCGTTCAAACTGGAAGCATTACCGGCAGTAACCGTTCCATCTTTGATGAAAGCAGGTTTCATTTTGGCTAATTTTTCCATAGTTACTTCTTTTGGATTTTCATCAACGTTGAAAACAACTTCGCCTTTGCGAGTTTTCAAAGTGATATCCACAATTTGAGATTTGAAATGTCCAGCTTTGATAGCAGCAGCAGCACGAGTTTGTGAAGTATAAGCACATTCGTCTTGCATTTCGCGAGTAATGCCGTATTTTTTGGCTACGTTTTCAGCAGTAACGCCCATATGACCAACGCCAAACGGATCGGTAATAACAGAAACCATACCATCGTAAGCTTCGGTGGCGTTCATACGAGCACCCCAACGCAAAGCAGGGAGCATATAAGAAGCACGAGACATAACTTCTACGCCGCCGCCGATACCATAGTCGCATTCGCCTAACATAATTTGTTGAGCGGTAGTTACAATTGCTTGTAATCCAGAAGAGCAAAGACGATTAACCGCCATAGCGATAGATTTTTCTTCGTTACAACCGGCTAAAACGGAGGCAACACGGGCAACGTATGGATAACGTTTGTCAGTTGGCATTGTATTACCAACGGTGATATAGCTGATAGCATCAGAATCAACGCCAGAACGAGCGATGGCTTCTTTCATAACCATACCGCCAAGTTCGCAAGGTTCAATATCTTTCAAAGAACCGCCGTAAGAACCGATAGCAGAACGAACAGCACTTAAAACTACAACATCTTTAATACTCATGAGTAATATTCCTTTGTAAAAATTTATAAAAAGAAGAAAAAATGAAATTTAAAATTAAAGCGAGTATTTTAATGAAAATTTTCCACGAGATTTTCAAAAAATTTTTTAGAAATCTCGTGGAAATTTATATAAATTTGTAGAAATTTAAAAGTTGCATAACAAAAAACCAACTTTCCAAAAATTTAGAAAGTTGGTAATTTGTTTTGTTTAAATTTGGTGGGTCGGCCGAGATTCGAACTCGGGACCAACGGATTAAAAGTCCGCTGCTCTACCGACTGAGCTACCGACCCAACTTCCTTTTTTGCAAAAGAAGTCGCCATTTTATACAAAATTTATGCAAAGTCAAGATTTTTATTTTTTATTTTACAAATATTTTGGCAAATATTTATATAAATCAAAGGTTTATTTTTATTTATTTTTATTTATTTTTATTTGCTTTTATCCTTTTACTCCATCAACACGTGCCAAAATCAAGATTTTTGTGTATAAAACGCCAAAAATTACACTCGCCAAAATCCAACACGTTTGCGATAAATGTAATCCCAAAGTTCTATATTCTGGAAAAAATGTTAATAGCAAAACTCTGCCGACGAACGCAATCAGCAAAAAGATAAAACAAAAATTCAAATATTTTGGTGGCGTAAAAACGCTTCTGCCAGTGTGTCCCAACGAAATTCTCGCCATCATTGCAAACGTAAATAGTCCGATTCCTCCAACTGTGAAGCTATGCAAAGATAGCGTCATTGCTGGAATTACGCCAAAATATTCTAACACCGCCAACAAAAATCCGCCGACTATGCAAATATAACCGGCAAATAAACTCCAGAGCAGCGGTTTTTGCCAAATCGCTTTGTGATACCAGCCGCCAAGTCGCAAAATATGTAAAATCGCCTGAACCGCTGCCAAAATCATAAAGGCAAATGCCAATTCTTTATTTTCCGGCAAAATCTGCACTGCTACGCCGATTATGGCGAATAATAAAAACAAAATTAAACTGAATTTATCAACGCTGGGAAAATTCTTGACAACCACGCCCGGAACGCCAACTCCACGCTCTATAAACATCGGCATTACGCGTCTTGCCATAGTCAAAATTAACGCCAAAATCAAGTAAAACGCCGAATATAAGCCGACGCAAACGCCGTTATTCCAAATTCCTAACAAGCCCAAGTGAAAGCACACACTCGCCGGAATGAAGAGCCATAATTTACCGATGATGGCAAATTGCATATATTTTTTAGTTTTTATCAAAATGCTGCTGAATTTCCAGCATAACATTAGCAAAAATAAATTTTCCGCTAACATATTGAAAAATATAGCGTTTTCTCTATTTTGTTCTGCAAATGGAATGAACGCTAAAAATCGTGGAATTAGCCATAAAATTGCTAAAACTGCTAATCCTAAATGAGTATAAGTTTTTTGTTGAGTCCAGTTTTTGACGGCGGTTAGCAAAAATCCAGCGATAACCGCCAACGCAAAGCCGAACAGCATTTCGTGACCGTGCCAAGCAATCGGCGTAGAATTTGCGTAAATGCTGCCCAGATTTGGTTTTCCGTGATTTAAAATTGCTCCCCAAACGAGCATTAAAATCGCCGAAAACCAAGCCGATAGCAAGAAAAATGGACGAAATCCGGTGTGTAAAAATGCGTATTTGCCTTTATAAGGTTTGTCTATTTTTAAAAAAATTTCTGCCATAAATATTTATTTTTTGAATTTGTTATTTTTCTGTTTTTTTAATTTTTGAAATATTTTCCACGATATTTCCAAAAAATTTTTTGAATTCCTCGTGGAAAAATTGTTTTTTACAAGTTTTTTATATTTTTTAAAACCCCAAACTATCTAAAATTTTTTCTGCCAATGTCGGCGGAGTTCTCGGCGGAAGCGGTGTTTTGATTTGCTCTTCGGTCATTTTTCCGAGTTCAATTTTGGTATTTTTGGCTTTGGGCATCATTTCGTCGCCGTGTGATTTTTCTAACACGACATCGCCAGTTGCATCAACCAACAAATCGTTGTCGTCAAAAAATAACGTGAATTGCCGCGTAGTAATTTCGCCGGTTTTGCCGTGCCGATATTGAAAAACATAATCCCAGCGATTTTTATGAAAAACATCATTTAACATCGGCGAACCGATTAAAAATTTGACTTGATCTTTGTGTTGTCCGCTATGAAGTTGCGAAATTTTGTCTTGCTCTAATACATTGCCTTGCGGAACATCTATAATATATTCGCGTAAAAAACTTGGTTTATACGAAGTGGTGGTTGCACAAGAAGCCAAAAAAATAGTCAAAAAAATTGTTGATAATGTTATAACTTTTTGCATAGAATTTTTACAGATTAAGTTTTAGAATTTGTTTTGATATTTTATAAAATGCAAAGTATATTTATTTTTATAACACAATAAAATAAAAATATAAAAATATATAAAAATATATAAAAATATATAAAAAATATATAAAAAATATATAAAAATCAAAAATAGTAGGTTTATAAATTATGAAAAATAATGATATTAGTAGCGAAATTAGTAATAAAATTAGTAATAATAAAAGTTTAAAAAATAAAGGTTTAAAAATTACTTATCCACGCCTGAAAATTTTGGAGATTTTTGATAAATCAGATGTTAAACATTTGACGCCAGAAGATGTGAGAAAAAAACTCGCAGAAAATGAAATGGAATTAGGTTTAGCTACCATTTATAGAGTATTAACACAATTTGAAAAAATAGGTATTTTGATTCGCCATAATTTTGATTTTGGTAAAAACAAAATTGCAAAGTCAGTATTTGAATTAAATAAAGGTTCGCACCACGATCATTTGGTATGTATAAATTGCGGAAAAGTTGAAGAGTTTTACGATGAAGTGATAGAAAAAAAACAAATAGAAATTACAGATAAATATGGATTTCATTTGAAATATCATAATATGTGTTTATACGCAATTTGTAGCGAATGTGCTGCCAAAAAACAAAATACGAAAACGAGTAAGTAAATAAATAAGAGTAAATAAGTAAATAATTTTTATGATAAGTTTGTCATCATTAGTTTTATCATTTTTGTTAATATTTATTGCTGAAATTGGCGACAAAAGTCAATTAGTAATTTTATCATTGGCAACAAAATTCAAAGTAGAACAAGAAAAAAATAATATTAAAAATCATAAAGATTATGACGCCAAAGATAAAGGCGTAATAAAAGTTGTTTGGAAAATCATTTTTGGAGCGTCAGTTGCCTTTGCTTCATTAAACTTATTAGCAGTAATTTTTGGTTCAACAGTAATATCATTTATTTCCATAGATTTAGTATATTTGATTGCCGGAATAATTTTTATTGTGTTCGCAGTTTTAAATATAATAAGTTTTTTTAATTCGCAAAAAGAAACGCAAATTGATACCGAAAATGAAGTAGCAACAGAAATCAGTGAAAGTGAAAATAAATTAAGAAAATTCAAGTTATTAAACAATCCTTTTTTATTAACTTTTGTGATGATATTTTTTGCAGAATTTGGCGATAAAACGCAATTATTAACGGCAAATTTATCAACAATACATTCCGGATTTGAAGTTTGGTTCGGAGCAACTTTGGCATTATTTTCAACTTCGTTAATTGCAACATTTTGCGGAGTTTTTTTATTACATAAAATTCCAAAATCAAAACGTTATTTAATACTTTTTTCAGGTTTATTATTTTTATATCTTGGCGTGGTTTATTTATTAAAATAAATAATAATAAAAGACATTTTTCCACGAGATTTTTATTATTTTTTTTGATTTTTTAATTTTTTAATATATACAAGCAAATATTTTTATTATGAAAATTTTAATTACAGGAATTGCCGGTTTTATAGGTATGTCAGTTGCAATAAAATTATTGCAACAAAACGCAGAAAATGATAATTTTTATATTGTCGGAATTGATAATTTAAACGATTACTATGATGTAAATTTAAAGTTAGATCGCTTGAAAAATATTCAGCAACAACTCGGAGATAAAAGCAAAAATAAAAGCAAAAATAAAAGCGAAAAATTTACTTTTATTAAAGGCGATATTTCTGATAATTTATTTATGCAAAATTTGTTTAATGAGCATACTTTTGACGCAGTAATAAATTTAGCCGCTCAAGCCGGAGTTAGATATTCTCTGCAAAATCCTAACTCTTATATTCAAAGTAATATAGTTGGTTTTACGAATATTTTGGAAGGTTGTCGCAAACAGATCAAAAATATAAAACATTTGGTTTATGCTTCGTCATCAAGTGTTTATGGTGGCAATACCAAAATGCCGTTTAGCGAACACGATAATGTTGATCATCCGGTGAGTTTATATGCGGCGACTAAAAAATCTAATGAACTGATGGCACATACTTATAGTCATTTGTTTGGTTTGCCGACGACTGGTTTGCGATTTTTTACAGTTTATGGTGAATGGGGACGCCCGGATATGGCGTTATTTTTATTCACCAAAGCGATAATTAACGACGAAGAAATTAAGGTTTTTAATAATGGAAATATGCAACGAGATTTCACTTATATTGATGATATAGTGTTGGGAATTATCGGGGTTTTAAATAATCCGCCAAATGTTGATAGTAATGATATAAAAATTTTTGATGCTAATAATCCGGATCCAGCAATCAGCAAGGCACCATATAGAATTTTAAATATAGGAAATAGTCATCCAGTACAGTTGATGGAATATATAAAAGCCATAGAAAATTGTTTGCATAAAACTGCTAAAAAACAATTTTTGCCGCTACAAATGGGCGACGTTGCAAATACTTATGCAGATACAACTTTGTTGAATAATTTGACCGGATTTAAACCAAATACTCCTGTTAGTGTTGGTGTAGAAAAGTTTATAAAATGGTATAGAAATTATTACGCAGTTTAACATTTACTAAGCGATTTTTTTCCACGAGAAAACTAAAAAATTTTTTAGAAATCTCGTGGAAAATTTTATATAAATATATGTATTTTTTATATAGATTTTAAGTTTAGTAATTTATTTTTTACCTTTTGCAAAACATATAAAAATTGCTTTACTTCTTCAATAGTATTGTTAATTCCAAAACTAATTCTAACCGCTGCTGATGACCATTCTGGAGCAATATTCATTGCTTGTAAAACGTGCGAAATTCTTGCTCTTCCACTGCTACAAGCTGAACCGGTTGCAACAGAAAAACCATTTGTATCTAATAAAGAAACTAAGGTTGCTCCGTCCAAATTTTCGGCTAATGAAAAGTATGTGGTATTTGCTAATTTGTTAGTTGCTTCGTCGCCAAAAATGATTGCTCCCAACTCTTTCAAACCGTTTTCTAAACATTGCTGTAATGCTTTATAATGTTGCAAATTTTGCTGTAAATTTTCATTTACTAATTTTGCTGCTGCACCAAATCCAACAATTGCAGCGACATTTTCAGTTCCGGAACGCAAACCGCGTTCTTGACCGCCGCCAGAAATCAAAGGCAATATATCAATATCCTGCGAAACTACTAACGCTCCGATGCCTTGTGGACCATATATTTTATGCGAAGAAATACTCATAGCATCAACGCCAAAATTATTATGCAAATCAGTAAAATTTATGGCGACTTTTCCAAACGCTTGAACCGCATCTGAATGAAAAACAATGTTATTATTTTGCTGTTTAATTTCCTTTGCTATTTCAGCAATATTGTTTATAACTCCGCTTTCATTATTCGCATACATAACAGAAATTAAAGCAAAATCATCAACATTATTTTTGTTATTAGCAAACAAATTTGTTATACTTTGTTTATCAATTTCACCATTGTCATTTGATAATATTAACTTGACTTTACTTTGCCATTGAGTTAATTGCCAAGCCGGTTGAGAAACACAAGGATGTTCAATATTACTAATCGCAATAATTTTATTTTTATCAACTATGCCACTTTTAATAATTAAATTATTTGCTTCACTGCCTCCGGAAGTAAAAATAATGTCGTTTGGCTGACAATTTATCGCCGTAGCAATTTGAAATCGTGCTAATTCTATGGCTTCTTTTGCTTTACGTCCATAACTATGCAAACTGCTGGAATTACCAAAAAATTTGCCATTTATATATGGCAACATTGTTTCAAAAACTTCCGGATGAATTTGAGTAGTTGCGTTATTATCAAAATATATATTATTATCCATAATTATTTATAACTATTTAAAAAATTTTTGTAAAATCTCGTGGAAAATTGTTATTTATTTTAAATAAATGTTGCAAGTAGTGAATAAAATTTTAAATGTATTTTTTAATATATTTTTTCCTAAAAGTTGCTATTTTTGTGAAAGCAAAATTATTTCCAAAAATACTACTTATCAGCATAATATTTTATGCGATGCTTGTTTAAATGATTGCGAAAAAATATATTATAGTAATGAAAATAGTCAGCAAATTAGTAAAGAAAATTTTTGCTTACGTTGTTCAAATATTATACTTAATAATAACCAAAAATTTTGCCATCAGTGTCTGAAAAATTTGCCAAATTTTGATAGCGTTTTTTCGGTTTTTAAATATCAATTTCCTTTCAAAAAAATTATACATTTTTTTAAATATCAACATCAATTTTCGGTAATTCCTTTTTTAGCCGAGCAGTTTTTTTATCATTTTTATAATCATTTTGATTTCATAAAAACGAATTATTTAAACAATTTGAATAATTTGAATAATTTGAATAATTTAAATAAAAAAAATTTGTTTATCCCTATGCCAATTAACAAACAACGTTTGGCAGAACGCGGATTTAATCAAACTGAATTGATATTAAAATATATCTTTAAGCATTATAAAAAGCAATTAAAAGCATTAAATATAAATATTTCTTTAGAATTAAATTTACTACTCCGAAAAGAGTTTAGCAAAGATGAAAAAGTTCATTTACAAGCAAAATTGAACGCTCAACAACGCAAAGAAAACATCAAAGACGCTTTTTTTATTGCGGAAAAATTCAAAGAAAATTTACAAAATTCGCAAATTTTTTTGTTGGACGATGTCGTCACAACCGGCTCCACAGCAAACGAAGCGGCAAAAATTCTCAAAGCAAACGGAGCAAGTAAAGTCCATATTTTTTCGTTGGCTCGGCGTTTATAGTTGAAAATAGTTGAAAAGCAAAAATTTTTTGTATATAATACGCAATCTTTTAAAGAAAACCCTTGCGGAAGTGTGGCAGAGTGGTCGAATGCACCGGTCTTGAAAACCGGCAACGAGCAATCGTTCGTGAGTTCGAATCTCACCGCTTCCGCCATTTTTTTTGCCTATTTTTTATAAATTTTTATAAATTTTTATAAATTTTTATAAATTTTCATAAATTCCCAAAAAATATTTTAAAAATCTCGTGGAAAATTAAAAATGCAACTCCATCAAGCATTTCCATTGAAACTAATCAAAAAAGTATTTTTCACATCATTACCAATTATGATTAGTATTTTTTCTACTATGGGATTAGGTTTGGTTGATACCATAATATTAGGTCACATCTCCCCAGTAGAATTAGCCGCAGTTGCCATCGGTGGTGGTGCATACATAATAGTATTATTTGGTTTGTGCGGAATAACTCAAGCAGTGGCACCTTTTGCCGGTTATAGTTATGGAGCAAAGCGTTTTGTATCCGCCGGAATAATCTTGCAACAAACTATTTGGCTCACCTTATTTTTGATAATTCCAGCAATATTATTACTTATTTTTCCGGAGTGGTATTTATCTTGGACTAACATTCCAAAAGATGTAGATGAATTAACTCGCTTATACTTATTTTTGTTGGCATTTGCCATTCCAGCAACGTTGTTATATAGGACTTTTTATGCTTTTTTTGGAGCAATAGGCAAAACAAAAATTTTGATGATTATAGGTATTTGTGGTTTTATAATTCATTGTTGTTTAGCAAGTTATTTAACTATAATTAGCGACTTAAAATTAGGTATAGTTGGATGTGCTATATCTAATATTTTTATGTCTTGGAGTGAATTATTATTAACTTTTTTGTGGGTTAGTAAAAATAAAGATATCCAAAAATTTGAGATATTTAAAACATATTACTTACCGAATTTAAAAAAGTGGAAAAACTTATTAAAAGTAGGGCTTCCTATTAGTATAATTTCGGTTATAGAAACCAGCACTTTTGTCTGCGTTACGGTTATCATTGCAGAATTAGGAGCAGAAATTATATCCGCTTATCGTTTAATGAGCACTTTTGGCTCTTTACTTTATACATTACCATTTGCTGTTGGAATTACTATTTTGGGGGAAGTATCTCAAGCATTAGGTGAAAAAAATAGTAATAAAATATATCAATTAACTTTTATAAGTTTATTTTTTGCCATTATAGTTTCCTTGATACTTATTGCAACAGTAATGTTATTTGGTGAGACATTTTTGCGTTTAAATACTGACAATGAAAACATACTTTTATATGCTTTACCATTGCTGCCATTATTAGCAAGTTATCAACTTTTTGATGCTTTACAAACCATAGGAATTTATATATTACGTGCATATAAAATTACATTTATTCCGATGTTAATTCAGTTAGGAAGTTTATGGGGAATTGGTTTATTATGCGGCTATTTTTTATGTTTTGAATATAATTATGGAATACGAGGTTTTTGGATTTCTATGACGGCTGCATTATTATTAACAAGTATAATAGTAATTGCGTTAGTCGTATATATAACAAAACAAATTTGTGAGGAAATAAATGCTTAATATTTCTTAATTTTTTATATTTTTCCACGAGATTTTCAAAAAATTTTTTAGAATTCTCGTGGAAAATTTTTAAAATAAATATAAAAAAAAATAAAATAACACGAACATTCAAATTTATCATTACATTAAATATTAAATATTAAATGATTATGAAAAATTCAAATTCTCAACAAAATCCAAAT
>SFHR01000016.1 GCA_004555545.1 Dechloromonas aromatica (nom. nud.) | reverse complement strand
TTTTTTATTTTTTATTTTTTATTTTAATAATCATAATTTTCGTGATTATTTTCATCCAACATTATTGCTTGTTGGCGTTCTATGAATTCTTGCATTGAATCTATGTTGCGTAATTTCAAAATTGTATTTCTCACGGCGGCTTCTACCAAAACTGCCAAATTTCGTCCGGCAGCTACTAATAAAACAGTTTTAGCAATCGGCACTCCGACGACTTCTTGAGTTTGCGAATCCAACGGCAAACGCGGCGAGTCTGAATCTAAACCAATTTTTTGCAGATGCACGATTAGTTTTAATCGCATTTTTCGCCGAGCCGCTGTTTCGCCAAAAATCGTGCGAATATTTAATAAACCTAAACCGCGAACTTCCAAGAAATCTCGCAGCATTCCCGGACAACGTCCTTCCACGATATTCGGAGCGATTCTTGCCATTTCTACGATGTCATCGGCAACCAAGCCGTGTCCGCGTGAAATCAATTCCAATGCCAATTCGGATTTACCAACTCCGGATTCACCAGTAATCAACACGCCAACACCATAAACGTCCATAAAAACGCCGTGCAGATTTTCAATGTCGGCTAATTTTGCAGCCAAATAAATTCGCAGATAATCAATCACCGCTGAACATTGTTTTGGACTAAAAATCAATGGTGTATTTGTTATAGCACAAGCATCAATCAAGGAAGGCGGTGGAATTAGTCCATCTGCAACAATCATCGCCGGAGAACCGCCGTTCAATAAATCTAAAATTATTTGCCCGAAGCGTTTTTCGCCAATTCGCATCGCCCAATCATATTCTGCTTGCCCCATAACTTGTAAGCGTTCTGGGTGAATAATGTTGATATGCCCGACCACATCGGCTCCATAAGTATTTTCGGCTTTGATTTCAATATTTCGTTCGCCGTCGGCAAATTTGCTGATGTTAATCCAATCTAACACCAATTTTTCTTTATTGTCCTCAAAAAGTTTATGTAAGCTGATGGTTTGCATAATTTATTTTTATTTTCAAAAAAATTTTTAGATTTCTCGTGGAAAAAATTTATTTTTTAACGCCGTTGCCACCAAAGGATTTACCAAATTTTGATAATTGCCATTGTGCTTGGCGATATCTTTGACGATGCTGGATGAAATATAACTCATTTGCAAATCGGGCAACAGAAAAATCGTGTCTATGTGCGGATTTATTTGGCGTTGCAGACCTGCCATTTGCATTTCGTAATCAAAATCTGCGTGAGAGCGAACGCCGCGAACAATCACGGAAACATTATTTTCCTGCATAAAATCAGCGATAAAGCCGGAAAAGGGTTTGATGATAATTTTTGGATTATTTTGTAAAACTTGTTGAGCCAAATTCACGCGTTCTTGCAAAGAAAATAGCGGTTTTTTGCTACTATTTTCGGCGATGGCAAAAATCAAACAATCAAATAAATCGGCGGCTCGGTTGGCGATGTTTTCGTGTCCGATAGTTATGGGGTCAAAAGTGCCAGAATATATAGCGATTTTTTTCATAAATTTTGTGTTGTTATATTTTTTACATTTTTTACTAATTGCAATTTTTGGGTATAAAAACATGTGAATGAACTTCACCAGCTTTTAAATATTTTACTAATTCAAAACTATTATTTTCATCAATTATTTTTTGTTCTGCTTCTATATAAATATGGGTATTTTTATGACATATTTTAGATAAAATTTTTGCAGTAGTATTTTGTAAAAAAATCTGCTGAATAATATTTTTATTATACGGTGGATCAATAAAAATAACATCAAAAATTTTACTTTGTTTGCCGAGTATTTTTAATAATAGTAAAGCGTCTAAATTATAAATTTCTACTTTATTACTTTCAATATTTACTAAATTTAATAATTGCAAATTTTGCTGTATATTTTTTATTATAGTTTTATTATTATCGTTAATGATTACTTGTGCGGCGTGACGTGATAAACTTTCAAAACTTAAAACGCCACTTCCGGCAAATAAATCTAAACATTTGCAATTATCTAAATTTTGTCCTAACCAGTTAAATAAAGTTTCGCGAACTCTATCAGGTGTTGGACGTAAAGCGATATTACTTTTTACATCAGCAAATTTTATTATTCGCCCACGCAAATCGCCACCAATAATTCGCAAACGATTATTGTTTTTGTTACTATTTTTTATACTATTTTTACTACTATTTTCAACACTATTTTTATTACTAATCAATCTACTACTCCTGTCCAATATACAAATAACATTTGCACTAATGCTATTAAAACAGGCCCCAAAAATATGCCAACAAAACCAAAAACTATAATGCCGCCAAATACTCCCAAGCCAACTGTGAGCAAAGATAAACCGGAACTTCTTGCCATTAAAATAGGTTTTACAAAATTGTCTATGCTACTAATTACTAACAATCCATAAAGCACCATAAAAATAGCCATACCTACTTCGTCATTAAAGTATAACCAAGCGGCTGCTCCGCCCCAAATTATCGGTGGCCCAATCGGCACCATAGACAAGAAAAACGTTGCAAATGCTAATAATAAAGGAGCTGGAACTCCTGCAATTAAAAAGCCAAATAAAGCAACTGTTGCTTGTCCAACTGCGGTTCCAATAATTCCAACCATTACCGCAATAACGGTTTCGCTGACTTTATGCAACATTGTTGAACCTAATTGACCGCCAAGTTTTTCGGCGGATATTCTCAACATTTTTGATAATTTATCGCCATCCCGAAATAAAAAGAATAACACAAAAAATACAAAACATAACTGCACAAATCCGTTAGCAAAAATAGCACTTATCTTGATAACTAATTCGCGTGTTGGTGCAATAAATTGTGATAAAAATTGATTTAATTCTGCTTGATTTGTTGCAAATCTTCGCCACATTCTTGCGAATTCTTGTCCCATAAATGGCAAATTAGATAACCATTCTGGAGCTTTGGAAGGCAATCCGGTTGTAGTTAAATAAGGTGATAAATAATTTATTAAAGCATCGCCTCTATCAACTAATGTTAAAGCCAAAAAAGTAGTTGGAATTATCAGTAGTAATAATAAAATAAAAGTTGCAATTAAAGCAGAAACAGTTTTGTGATTAACGCCGATAGGAATAAGTATAAAACGTTTATACATTCTCCAAGTGCTAATCCATAAAATAAAAGCAAATAATATAGCTCCGATAAACGGCATTATAACGGTTAAACAACCGATTATTAACAAAAAAATCAAAACTATTTGAGCTAATTGTTTTGGGGTGTTAGTAAGCATATTTTTAGTGATATTTATAATATTTTTATCAATGTTGTTATCAATGTTGTTATCAATGTTGTTATCAATGTTTTATTATTTTTAATATTGTATTTTACAAGTTTAAATATTTTGCAAATTTTCCACGAGAAATCTCAAAAAATTTTTGGGAAATCTCGTGGAAAAATTATATTTCCTTGTGCATCAACATAAGGAAAATTATCAAAATTTTTGTTAATTATATTTTGCAATACTTGCTGATTATCAACGTGCAAAAATAAATCTTTTTTGCAGTAATTATCAAAGTAATTTATACGCTGTTCTTTTGTTAAATTTATGCAAAAATTTATTTGCTTTATAAGTTCTTTTATACTGTTTGCAAATAATACTTTGTCGGTTTGTAATTCTATAAATTTTTTGACATTTATATGTTTAGTAAATTTTCGCAAAATATAATAAATCGGTGGCATAAATTTATTTATTAAAAAACTAATTCCGCCGGTAGAAAAATCCGTAATTAAAATATCACATTGTTGATAAAATTCCGTTGAAGATTGATTAGTTTTATCAATTTTGAAGTTTGCTATATGTTTTTCCAAATTATTTAAACAAGCATCCAAACCGGCAACACTTTCGGTAAAAAATGGACGAAAAATAATATTTGCCGAAGTAAAATTTTTGTGCAATTCTTCAACAATTAAATTGATAGAATTATACAAAGAAATTCCGGGAAAAGCTCCGGAAGATGACGGCATAATTCCAATAGTAAAATTATTTTTATCAATGTTTTTTATACTTGCAAAATCATTAGATAACAACGATTTTTTCAGCGGTTGAATATAACATAAATAAGTTTTTCTGGCATTATCTCTTTTGGAATAATCAAAAGTAATTTTTGACGTTGCCGTTATATTTGCTTTACGGAATTCTATGATTTCATCAACACATTGTTTTAATTGAGATTTGCTACTACATAAAATAAAATCTGCATAAGCTAAATAAGTAGCAAAACCATTTTTATGATTATTTAATAATGGAGAAATTCCGTGCATAATAGCCGCAGTAAAAATGTTTTCTGGAATTTCACAAATACGCCGAAAATCATTGAAGAAAATATAATCGTAATTAAATAATTCCCGCAAATAAAAACTATTTCCTTGCTGAAATATTTTTAATCCCCATACTTTATTTTGGAGATAATTTTCGGCTTCACTAATGCTCAAATTTAAAGTATCTTTATTATCAGGTTGAAAAATATCAACACTACATTTTTCCATATTTTTTAAGTTTGGCAAAATGCGTTTAAAATACTCTAACAAAGTTTTTCCACCTTTAAAAAATGAATTTAGTAAAGCAATTTTTTTCATATTTTTTAATAATACTTATTTTTTAAAAATACTTATTTTTTATTTATGTTTTTCTAAAACTTTTCCACGAGATTTTTATAAAAATTTTTGGATTTCTCGTGGAAATTTTTACTTTTATATTTATTTTTTGCTAACCAAATTTTCGTTCGGTTGCACGCCTATCATTTTCAGCGACGATCCCATAATCTTTGAAAATACTGGCCCCGCAACCGTTCCGCCATAATGCGTTCCGGCTGTCGGTTCATCAATCACCACGCCGACTATCAATTTTGGCTCGTCTATTGGTGCCAACCCGATAAACGAAGTTATGTATTTTTTGACATAACCACCAGCCTCAATTTTATGCGCCGTGCCGGTTTTGCCACCAATTCTATAACCGGGAATTTGTGCTAATGGCGAGGTTCCGCCAACGCCGGTTGCCAATTCCAACATCGCCCGCATTTCGCGGACGGTTTGGTCGGAGAATATTTTCTGTCCGTGCAAATTCGCCAAATCCGCCGAAGTTTGCTTTTTGAGCGTCAATGGAATTACTTCGCCTCGCCGAGCAAACGCCGTATATGCTTTTGCTAACTGCACCACGCTCACGGAGATTCCATGTCCGTACGACATAGTTGCTTGTTCAATGGGTAGCCAATTTTTATACGGACGCACTCTGCCTTTGGATTCGCCGGGAAATCCCAAATTAGGCGATTTGCCAAATCCGAGATTATCAAACATTTGCCACATATCTTTGGGATCCAAACGCAAACTGATTTTTGCCGTCCCAATGTTTGATGATTTTTGAATTACTTGAGCCACCGTCAGAACGCCGTTTGCGTGAGAATCAGAAATCGTAGCCGTTCCAATAGTCATTCGTCCCGGCGAGGTGTCAATTAGCGTGTTATAGTTATAAAGTCCTTTGTCCAACGCCAATGCAACCGTAAAAGGTTTTAGCGTGGAACCGGGTTCAAAACTATCTGTCACTGCACGATTACGTAATTGTTCGCCGGATAATCTGCCGCGGTCATTTGGGTTATAGGTCGGATAATTTACCAACGCCAAAATTTCTCCACTTTGAGCATCAACAACAATCGCACTTCCGGCTTTGGCTTTATGCTTTTTGATGGCCTCCAGCAATTCAGTATAAGCAACATATTGAATTTTAGAATCAATAGACAAATTTATTTCTTTGCCATCAAGTGGCGGAATCATTGCCTGGACGTCTTCAATGATATTGCCGCGTCTATCGCGTATAACTTTTCGCGAACCGGATTTGCCGGGCAGATCTTTTTCAAAAGCCAACTCTATGCCTTCTTGCCCTTTATCATTAACGTCGGTGAATCCGACAATATGAGCGGTAATTTCGCCATTTGGATAAAAACGTTTATAAGATTTTTCCTGATGAATTCCGTTGATTTTTAACTCGGCAATCATTTGTGCGATTTCTGGGGAAATCTGGCGTTTGAGATATACAAAATTTTTATCAGTTGCTAATTTTTGATCAATTTCACGCGGCGACATTTCTAACAATTTAGCCAAAGCATTTTTTTGCTCGTTGCTCATATTTTTGGCGTCAGAAGGCAAAGCCCAGATTGATTTCATCGGCGTAGATACGGCTAACAAATTGCCATTGCGGTCGGTGATTTTGCCACGCATAGCGGAGATTTCAATTTCTCGCAAATAACGCGAATCGCCTTTGCTCTGCAAAAAATCGTCGTTGATTGTTTGTAAATAGGTGCTTCTGACGATTAAAGCAATGAAAGCGATTAACAAAATTCCCAAAACTAAATTGACACGCCAATGCTGGATTTTTTTTTCTAAAACAGAATTTCCAAAATGTTTTCTATTGCCTTGACGTTTAATTCTTACTGACATTATTTTTGAATTTTTTTGTTTCGTATTTTTATTTTTATAAATTTGATTTGTATAAATAATTTTCCACGAGAATTCTATAAAAATTTTTAGAAATCTCGTGGATTTTTATCAAAATGCAAAATTTTAAATGCAAAATTTTAAATTCAAAATTTATAATTTTTCCGCCTGATTTTCTAACAACTGCGGAATTCCGTCTTCTATGGGGAATTTTAATTTGCAAGAATTACAAACTAAAAAATTTTTGCCTTCTTGACTTTGTGATTTCAATTTGGCTTTGCATAATGGGCAAACCAAGATGTCTAATAATTTTTGTGAAACGCCTGTTTTTGCTGCGTTTTCTGTTGATTTTTCGTTATTTTTCATTTTGTTTTGTGTAATTTCTTTAATTGTTGTTAAATTTTTGTTAATTTGCGTTAATTTGCATTAATTTGCGTTAATTTTTTCCAAAATTATATCAGTCAAAGAACTCGGAATCGCCACCGAAATCGGCAAAACCCAAAAATTTTGCGGTTTCTGATTTTCATTCCACTGCAAAAACCTGCATTTTACGGCATCTTTTTCTGACATCAAAACAATATCATTTTTTTGCAAAAAATCAAAATCTGTGAGTTCATAATTATGGTGATCTTTAAAAATTATTTTTTCAAAATTTTTGACTTGTGAAGCGTCAAAATTCAGTGCCGACAAAGTATCAAAAAATTTTTGCGGATTTCCCATTCCTACGAGGGCAAAAATTTTACCTTGCGAATTTTTATTTTTCCGTAGCAAATCGGTCGCCGAAATTATTTGATTTGGCAGATACAAATTATAAAAATTGTTGGCGAAAATATTCATCTCAAAAATCGGAAGCCGATTGTTAAATTGTAATTTAATGCTTTCAAAAAAATTTAGATTTAGATTTAGATTTTGATTTTGGTTTTGGTTTTGGTTTTGGTTTTTGCTTTGATTTTGAATATTTTTATTCAGCACAATCGCCGCAACATTTTTATCGTTCAAACGCTGCAAATTTTCCCGCAAAGGCCCAAACGGCAAACAATTTCCATTGCCTACGCCACGCTCGTCAAACACGATAATTTCTGCGTTGCGAAAAATTTTGTAATGTTGTAAGCCGTCGTCGCTGATTATCATTTGCGTTTGCGGAAATTTTTTTAGCAGTTCTTGAGCCGCCAAAAATCTATCGTTGCCCACAAAAATCGGAATTGTCTGCAATCGCTGCGACATCAATAACGCTTCATCTCCGACTTGTTGCGGATTACTGCTCGGCAAAACTTGCAAAACGCTTTGATTTTTGTCTATTTTTCTGCCGTAACCGCGAGAAATTATGCCAACTTTGATGCCTTTTTGCGATAATTGTTGCACCAAACATAAAGTCAGCGGAGTTTTTCCGGTACCGCCGACGCTCAAATTGCCGACCACGATTAGCGGAATTGATAATTTTTTTTGGAAAAATTTTGTTAGCAAAAATTTTCTACATTTGGCGACGCCGATGAATAAAAATTGCAGCAAAAAAAGTAGCGGCAAAAATAAATCAAAAAGACAAAAATTTTTAGAATTATTTTTCCACCAAAAATTTTGTAAATATTGAGAAAATTTCATAAAAAATTTAGGTAAATTTTGTTTAAATTTTCAAATTTTTTCCACGAGAAATCTCAAAAATTTTTTGGAAAATCTCGTGGAAAAAGTTTAAAATTGCTTTTTTTGCGATTATATCAAAACATAATCAGAGCATAAAAATAACTAAAAACGAAATAAAAGCAAAATGAAAAAAATATATTTACAAATGAATAGATTTTCCAAAAGTTTTTGGATTTTAATATTAACAATATTTTGTATTTCGCTGACAATAACCAGCACAATTTTACAAGATTTATTAAATTTAATGCCGTGTCCTTATTGCATTTTTCAGCGGACTTTATATTTAATTATTGGAATTTTTTCGGCTTTACTTCTGACGTTTAATAAAGTATTAAAAATAAAAATAAATGCGGTTAGTAAAAGCATTTTATCAATAATTTTTATATTAAGTTTGTTGGGAATTTGTGCGGCAGTTTATCAAAGTGCAATGCAATTATTTCCAGATTTAGTTCCGGAGTGCAGTTTTTCAGAACCCGGTTTAGTAGAAAAATTAGTAGATAAATTAGGCGAAATTCATTATTGGTTTTTGGCAACCGGTTTATGTTCCAGCAAAGAATGGACTTTGTTCGGTTTGTCTATGGCAAATTGGTCAGTATTTTGCTTTTTGTTTGTAGCGTTTATAAGCAGTTATTTATTATTTTTCCGCAAAGCAAAATTTATATTTAAGTAAAGCAAAATTTTTCCACGAGAAAACTAAAAAATTTTTTGGATTTCTCGTGGAAAAAATATAAAAACTTTCAAAAAATTATCATAAAAATAAATAAAAAAAATGTCTATATTTGAAAAATTTTTGGCAAAAAATAAAAATAAACAAACAAATAATAATAGTAATAAATCTAAAATTGAACAAATTTTAGAACGTGATGACATTTCATTAGTAAAAAATTATAACTATAATCCGGATTCAAAAATACGTTATCAAAGGTCTCAATTTGATGAAAAGTCATCAAAATTTAATTTGTGGAATTCCATCATTTGGATGAATTTTTTTGCTGATATTATCTTTTTTGTAGCGTTTATTGCATTGTTATTTTTCGCTGCAAAAAAAGTAATTTATACTCCAGCAGAATATAATAGTATTCAACAAGTGAATTTTGTAAATTCACTAACGCGTTTGCAATATAATGATATTGCAGTTGCTTTGCCACGTGCTTTGAATGCAAATAGTAATTTTTTTACTTTGAATTTGGAAGAAATGCGGCAAATAATGCTGTCTATGCCGTGGGTTAAAGATGTAAAAATTTCACGCGTTTGGAACGGCAAACTAATTATAGATATAACAGAATATTCGCCGTTTGCTCACTGGGGAGAAAATCAAAATATAAGTAATAATTTTGCCGATAATGAGCAGCAACAAAAACAAACACTAATAGATAAAAATGGAAATTTATTTACTATTCCAAGTGATTATAGTGTGACGCCAAAAAATATACCTTATTTTTATGCTCCGGACGGCACAGAAAAGCAGTTAATTGAGTATTATTTAAAGTTTTGTGAAATTTTAAAACCATTAAATTTACGTCCGATTCAAATCTATTTATCGCCGCGTTTATCGTGGGAATTGCGTTTGGATAATGGCTGGTTAATCAAGCTCGGACGCGATAAGGATAATGCAAAATCAACTGATAAAATAAACTTGACTGAACAACGTTTGCAACGCTTTGTAAATAACTTTGATAATATATCAAAAAAAATAAAAAATATGGGTTTGTCTAACAATGATTTTGAAAGTATAGATTTACGTTATAAACTTGGAATGACCATAGATTTTAAATAAAAATAAATGTATTTTGAATATATTTTTAATGTATTTGATTTATAAAATCAAACGCTTGAAGTTGCATAGATAAAAAATCAAATTCAGATATATTATAAGTCGTTTTTAAAATATCAAAGTAAGCGAAAATATTATCGTAATTTTTACTATATAATTTATCTAAAATTTTGATTGCAGTACCGATTAAACCTTGATTTTCTTGCAATACTTTTTGCATTAGTTCATTGTTTGGCAAATGTGTTAAAATTTCGTTCATTGGGCGATTTAATAGCAAACTTAATAAGGAAAAAGTGCCTAACATAAACGCAGTTTCATTGTTTATATTGTCGGCAAAAAAAGTATTATTTTCCACGAGATTTTGCTTTTTATTTTCAGCATATTTTGCTAATAATAACTCGGCAAATTTTCCTCTAAAAGCGGCTTTATATAATAATAAATTTGCACTGAAATAATTGCCATTTCCGGCGTAAATAAGTAATTGTAACCAGCGTTTTAAGGTTTTAACTCCTAATAATAAAATCGCTTGTTTCAAATCCGTAGTAGTTAATTTTTTGCCAGTATTTATTGCCGCAGAATTTGCCAAATGTAATAGTAAGTAAGTGATTTTTGGCTCGTATTTTAATAATGCTTCTAATTCGTTAATACTTGCGTCAGAAGATAATAAACTTAATAATTTCATAATACGCAAAGGATCAGAATCTGATTGCTGTTTTTTGTTATTAACATTGTTATTATTAGCCATTGAAAATTCAGTAGTATAAAAAATATTTGCATTATGTTTTGATAACAAATTTTTTCTAATGAAACTATCATTTTCTACTGTATTAACATTATTAAAGAATATAGTATTTTTTTCTAAAAAATGATTAAAAGCTGTTTGAATTTTTGTAGATTTTTGTAGCAACATATTGATTATTTGATAATCAAATAAATAACAAATTTTTTTATTAGTATCATCATTTTTTAACGATAGTAATTCTATAATTTTGACGGCATCATTTACATAAAATATTTGTGAAAAATCGTTTAAATTTTCGTTAGTTGCTAACAAATTTACATTTTCAATAGTATTAAAATTATCAACAAAGTCCGGCAAAATAATAGTTTTGTCTTTGATAAAATTATCAGCAAAATTATCTAAAATATTTTGTAGATTTTCAATGTTATTTTCTTTGTTGAATATACTTTCATTACGGTTTAAATAATTTATAGACAAAGTATTCCATTTATATAATTTGCCGATAAAAACATTTATAAAAAAAAGCGTATAATTGTTATTAGTTTCCATAATTTTTTAAAGATAATTTATTGTAATTTTTTGCAAAGTTTATGAAAAATTTGAATTTATTTTTACTAAATTTTATTATTATGTTGTCGCTGTTATCGGCGTGTAATACTATAAATATAAAGCCGAACGAAATACATAATTCAGAGTTTTTTTTGGACGCCAGATTTTCTATAACTATAACAGAAAATAATAGTAATAATTCAAATTTGCAAAATAATTATCAAGGCAATTTAATTTTTATTAAAAATAATAATGATAGTTTTGATATAAAAATATTGTCGCCACTAAATACAATGTTGGCAGAAATTAAAAGTAATAAAAATAATGCTTGTTTATATAAAAATTCCGATAATCAAAATAATTTAATTCCAGAATATTGTGACCAAAATATTGATTTGTTAGTTAATTATTTTTTGCAAAATAATAGTAATAAAAATAATCAAAATAATCAAAATAATTTTATAACTATTAGCGAAATTCCAAATTGGTTAAAACAAAAATTTCCCGAGAATTCGCAAATTATTTTTGATAATTATAATAGAATTAAACGGGCAGATTTGTTTTTGACTAATGATGAAAATTATATTTTAATTTATACTTATAAAAACGAAAATGATACTATTCCTTTTCGTTTGACTATTCAACAAAATAATAATATTTATTTGAAACTAATTATAAATAATTGGCAAGAAAATTAAGTATTATTTAATAACAAAATTCTATAAAAAATAATCAAAATCTCGTGGAAAATTATATGAATACAACTGACAATTATATTGAACCTGGCTTTTTAGTTTTGCAAAGTAATAAACCGGAAAATTTGCGTTATTTATTAACTATGCACCTAAAAAATAATCCTTTGTCTCCGTTTGAAGATGAAATTATTATTGTTCATAGTAATGGTATGGCACAATGGCTGCAATATGCTTTTGCCGAAAACGATAAAATGGGGATTGCTTCGTCGTTAAAAATGATTTTGCCATCATCTTTTATTTGGCAAATTTATCGTGCAGTTTTGGGAAATCAAGGAGCTTTAAAAATAGGTGAAAAATCTCATTTTGATAAAAGTATTTTGGTTTGGAAATTATATTATTTATTTGGTAGCAAACAATTTAAAAACCTTAATTTAAAGTTTTTAAATGATTATTTAAACATAGAAAATTTTGACGATACTAATAATACTAACAACAAAAATAAACTAAATTATTCGCGTTATTACTTGGCAAAAACTTTGGCAGATATTTATGATCAATATCAAGTTTATAGAGGCGATTGGTTATTGCATTGGAAAAAATATAATGATTATTTTTTAGGAAGTAAAGAGCAAAATTTATTAAAAGATGAAGATAAATGGCAGTGCGATTTATGGCATTACTTGACGCAAAATATAAATAATGAGAATACTGATTCTTCGCAGTGGAGTCGTGCAGATTTGCATCCTTTATTTTTGGAAAAAATCAACAAACTAACCGCCAAAAATTTAATTACTAATAAAATAAAATTACCCAAACGAGTTAGCGTTTTTGGCATTAGTTCTTTGTCTATGCAAAATATAGATGTATTATATGCGTTGAGTAAATTTTCGCAAGTTATTATTTGCATAAATAATCCTTGTCAATACTATTGGGCAGATTTGACTAATAAGCATTATATTAGTAATTATTATCGTAGAAATTGGAAGGAACTACGCAAAAAATATTGGAATGATTATAATAATGGAAAAGATGAAGACAAAGCATCTTTTTTGGAAAGAAATATAGTATCAGAAGAATTGGATAATATGTTAGATAATTCTTTACTAACGGCGTGGGGAATGCAAGGTAGAGATACTATAGATTATATTAACAAAGTTGATGATTTGACTACTTATGAAAAAATTATAAAAGATAACAAAGTAGATAATATTGAAGTATTTGAAGAACCGGGAAATGATAATTTATTACATTCTATTCAAAGCCATATTTTTAATTTAGTATTGACTTCAGATAGTAATTTTGTCAAACAAAAAATCGCAGCAAATGATAAATCTGTAAGTTTTAATATAGTTTATAGTCGGCGTAGAGAAATAGAAATTTTGCAAGATAATATATTATCTGAATTAGATAGTAATAAGAATTTGCATCCGCGTGAAATACTTATTTTGGCTCCGGATATTGAGTTATATTCTCCGCATATTAAAGCAGTTTTTGGAACTTATAATAAAACTGATAAAAGATATATTCCTTTCAGTATTGCTGACCAAAAACGTAAAAGTTTTAGTCCGATTATGAAAGCCGTAGAAATATTGTTAAATTTAGATAATATCAACATTACTTCTAATGAAATTTTTACCTTATTAGATGCTCCGGCATTACGGGCAAAATTTAATATAAATACCGAAGATTTGCCGCAATTAAAACGCGTTGTTAATCAAGCACAAATACGCTGGGGTTTGTCAGAAGGACATAGAAAAAAATTAAATAAACAATTCCAAAATAATAATGAAACTAATAGAGAAAATAATACTTGGAATTCCGGTATTTCGCGAATGATTAGCGGATTTATTTTTGGTGATATTTCCGAGCGTATTGACGATAATAATTTTGAGTATTGGAAAAATATAATACCTTTAAATTCAAATGATATTAGCGGAAGTAAAATAAATAATATTGCAAATTTAATACTATTATGTCAGCAGTTAGAAAAATGGTTTGATGAATTAAATAAACCTACAAATATTTCACAATGGCGAATTCGCTTACAAACATTATTAGATGATTTTTTTGATACAGATAGCAATGTTAATCATAACAATTATATAGATGAAAGTAATAATATATATGCAGAAGAAATTTTATTATTAAAACGCTTTTATGATTGTTTAGATAACTGGGAAAATGATAATAATTTAGCCAAACAAGCATTAAATTTAATTGATGAAAATTTATTCACTACTAATGATAGTAATATTGAAAATATTCCGTTGTCTATTGTGCGTGATTATGTATTAAGTCAATTAGATGAAAGCGGTTTGCGGCAACCTTTTTTAGGCGGACATTTAACATTTGCTACTTTGATGCCTATGCGTTCAATTCCGTATAAATATATATATTTAATCGGTATGAACGACAATGAATATCCGCGTAAAAAACCGATTATGAATTTTGATTTAATGGCTCGTTATCCTCGTTTTGGTGACCGTTCTCGCCGTGAAGATGATAGATATTTATTTTTGGAAGCAATATTGTCAGCACGTGAAAAATTAACCATTAGTTATATAGGTTTTAATGTGCGTGATAATAACCCTTTGGAGCCATCAGTTTTGGTTTCTCAATTACAAAATAATATTTTAAGTAGATTTGTATTAGATGCAGAAAATAATAATAAAAATTTAATTGAAAATATTACTCAAATTTTTCCATTACAAATATTCAGTGAAAAGTATTTCAATACAAATTCTGATTTGCTCACTTATGCAAAAGAATGGCAACGTAATATTTCCAAAAATAATAATGAAAATAATGCAAATATAAATACTAATAAGCAAAATTTTGAATATTTACTAAACAAAATTGATACTATTAAATTATCCGATTTAATTGACTTTATTAAATCTCCCATTGAGTTTTATTTCAGCCATTATTTAAAAATAAAATTCCCAAAAGATGAATTTTTAAATAATAATTTGTCTGACATTGAAAACTTTGATACTAATTATTTAGAAAATTATATAAATCGCAATGAAATTATCAATTTACTCACTTCCAAACAATTCGCAAATAATAATAATATTAGCATTGAAAAACTATCAGAAAAATTCTTATCTGACGGACGACTCCCTTGGGAAAAAGCCGCCGAATTAAAAATAGAATTTTTGAATAAGCAATTAACAAAATTACAAGAAGAACATAATAAAAATTCTTTGGATTCTACTGATCCTAAAAATCAAGAATTAAAAATAAATATCCATAACAAACAATATAAATTAAATGGAGACATAAATAATCTTTATATAGATAACCAAAGCGGAAAACTTTATCGTTATTATATTTCTGCTTCTAATTTATATAATGATAAAAAACTCCGCACTTATAAACTTTTGGAAGATTTTATTTACCATATTTTTGCAAATGCTAACGGCTTAAATTTGACTACTAAAATACTTACTTTAAACGGAAATAAAGCCAATAGTGAAGTAAAAAATATTGTTTTGCCACCTAACTTATTTTACAAAGATGAATGCAAAAATTTAATAACTAAATATTGCGAATTTTATCTGCAAGAAAATCAACCTTTTCCTATTATTCCTGAAGCTTATTTTGAGTTTTTAAATAATCAAAAAAATGATGATTACAAAGATCAATATGAACGTAAAAAGCAATGGAATAAAATCGCCGAAAAAACTGCGGCTATTCGTTGGACTTTTCCAAATTATGATGAGATTACTAACGATAAAATTAGCGATATTGAAAATAATTTATATCAACCGATTTTTGATAAATTAAATACATTAAATACATTAAATACTAATAATTCAAAACAATAAAAAAACAATTTTTCCACGAGAAATCTCAAAAAATTTTTGGAAATTCTCGTGGAAAAATTTTATTTACTAATGTATATTTTTTTTATTTTACTTTCTTGCAATTTAATTCCGTTTCGCCGTTTTGAACTTTCTCAAAAACTTCATAATATGAATTATAAACATCAATATTATTTTGTAGTTTTTTATTGCGTTGCTCAAAATAATTTTTAATACTATCAACAACGCTGACAAAAGCGAAATCGTGATAAGGCATTTCCGATTCCGCAAAAAATTTAATCTCCAAAGTTTCTTGTTCTATCGGCGTTCCGATGATATTTGGTAAATTCTCGCTTTCTGCTTGTGCCAAATACATCAAATAAATTTGATTGCACATCGGCAAAGAAATTGACGAAAATAATTGCTTGATTTTCACATTTATTCCGGCTTCTTCCAAAGTTTCTCGCATAGCTCCGTCGCCGGTGGATTCAGCATTTTCCATAAAACCGGCTGGAATTGTCCAAAGTCCATAACCGGGTTCAATGGCTCGGCGACATAACAAAATTTTTTCTTTATAAATCACCAAGCAGCCAACCACGATTTTTGGGTTTTGATAATGAATTAACTGGCAATCCGGATTTGAGCAAACATCACGCGGACGATTATCACCGGCGGGAATTATAAATTTCGTAGCACTTCCGCATTGACTACAAAATTTAACTCGCATTTCTTTGAATTCAGACATTTTTTATTCCTTTTTTGTTATTTTGTTTATTTTTTAAATATTTTTAAAACTTTTAAAACTTTTCCACGAGAATTCTATAAAAATTTTTGAAAATCTCGTGGAAAAATGTTGTTTAATCAAATTTGTTGAATTTTTAAATTTATTAAATCAATTAAATCAAATCGTAAAACTTTTTACTAATGCGGCGATTATCAAATGCCAACCATCAACCAACACAAATAGCATTATCTTAAACGGCAAAGCGACCATCACCGGCGACATCATCATCATTCCCATAGACATCAACAAACTTGCCACCACCATATCTATAATCAAAAACGGCAAATATACGATAAAGCCGATTTGGAACGCCGTTTTGAGTTCGCTGATTACATACGCCGGAACCAAAACTCGCAATGGAGTTTCTTCCGGCGAGGCAAGTTGTTTGATATTCGCCACGTTCATAAATATTGCCAAATCAGATTCTCGCGTTTGTGAAAGCATAAATGCTTTCATCGGTTTTGCACCACGCTCTCCGGCTTCCATTATGGAAATTTCTCCTTGCGAAAACGGTCTGTATGCTTCTTTATAAACTTTGTCAAAAGTTGGCCCCATAATGAAAAACGTCAAAAATAACGCTAACGACAGCAAAATTTGAGCCGGTGGTGTGGATTGTGTTCCCAATGCACTTTTTAATAACGAAAGCACCACGATAATTCTGGTAAAACTTGTCATTAACAATAACGCTGCTGGAATGAACGTCAAAGCGGTCATAAACAGCAAAGTTTCTATGGTTAGCGAATATGTAGTGCCGCCATTTGCTGCCGGAGTTGTAGTCAAAGCCGGTAAGATCTCTTGTGCCATAGCGGAATTTACATCAAAAAAAATTGAGATAAATCCGAACAAAATTAGCAAATAAAAAGATTTTTTCATTGTTATTTTTTGTTTATTTTTTAAATATTTTTAAAACTTTTCCACGAGAATTCTATAAAAATTTTTGAAAATCTCGTGGAATTTTGTTATTTGTTTATTTGTTTATTTAGCAAATTCTGAAATAAATTTTTTATTTCCAAATCATTTTTGCCTTTGCTTTGTTGCGATAATTCGTCAATTTCTTCTGGACTACAAACTTTATCCAACGCTACTTGGTGTAAAGTGCGAATTTGTCCGGGAACTACGCCGACAACCAAGCATTCATCGGCGATTTGTAATAATACGATTTTTTCTCGCGGAGATAAAGCAACGCCGCCGATAACTTTGATTTTTTGATTGCCAAAACCTTGTCCGCCGGAAACTTTACGCAAAATCCACGTGGCAAAAAATAAAATTCCCAAAATGAAAATTAGCGACAAAAACGCCTGTAAATACACACTTGCCGAAATTTCATTGCTGATATTTTCGGCGGCGACGGCGGGAGAAATAAACGAATTCAACAAATTCAACAAAATCATAAATTTACGCTATCTAAAATTTTTTGAGATATTTTTTCTGGAGAATTATTTTCGTTGCTGATTTTCTCAAAATCAAATAATAAAAACGGATTTTTTGGTTCATCAATGGCAAAATCCAAACCGGCGACGTGGTTGATTTCGCCATTTTTATAACGCTGATAAATTTTTTTAGGGTCGCGTTTTTCCAATTCATCAAGCGGAACTTTCAAATAAATTTCATAATAATTTGGCAAATTTTGTTTATTCCAATTATGCACTTCGGCAAACAATGAAATCGTAGCGATAATTACAATATTTCCCTGATTTGCCAAGCATTTGCAAAGATTGGCATAACTCATAGCCAATTTTAATCGTGCAGGGCGTTCGTATTGAGATTTATCATTATTATTTATAGGGAAAATTTCGCGTAATTCGTCGCCGTCTAGCAAAATAATTCCACGAGAATTTGCTAAATTTTTTTGGATTTGCTGATGCAAAATGTTCGCAATAGTAGATTTTCCGGCACCAGATAAGCCGGTAATCCAAATAACAGCACCAGCATTTTTATTTATATTTATATTTATAGAATTCATTTTATTTGATTAGATTTGATTAGATTTGATTAGATTAAACAAAGATATTTAAAAACTGATTTAAAAATAAACGTCCGTGATTAGTCATTTGAATTTTTAAATTATTTTTATCGTTATTTATGTTGTGGATAGTTATAAAATTTTTATTGTTAGCAATGTTTAAATTTTGCAAAAATTTTTGATAACTTTGCGTAGCAAATAAATTTTTAATACCTATTTTTTGTTGCATTTCCGATGTAGAAAAAGCGATATTTAAACGACAATAATTCATTAAAAATTCCAAAATTAAATCATCAATTTCTGTAATTGTATAACGATTTTCTATATAATCATTATCATTAACATTATCATTAGTTGTTAAATATTTTTTAGGATTTTTATAACGAACTTCACGTTGTATTATATAATTATTATTATAATTATTATTGTCAGTAAAAGTTAATTTGCTATGAGCTCCAGCACCAATTCCTAAATAATCACCGAATTTCCAATAATTCAAATTATGCTTACATTGCCAATTATCTTTTAAACTATAAGCGGAAATTTCATAATTATTATACTTAAAATCATTGACTAAAATTTGTTTTATTGAATTTTCTATATCTATACATAAATCTTCATTTGGCAATGGCGGAGGGTATTTTCCAAAATAAGTATTTTTTTCAATAGTCAAACGATAACAAGATAAATGTGGAGGATTAAAACTCAAAGCAGTTTTTATATCACTAATAGCATTTTGTAAGTTTTGTAAAGGCAATGCCAACATCAAGTCAATATTGAAATTATCAAAATACTTTACGATATTTTCCAAAGTATAAATTGCATCTTTGGCGTTATGAATTCGTCCTAATTGTTGTAATTGTAAATCATTAAAACTTTGCACACCTAATGAAATTCTATTTATGCCTATGCTTTTCCATTGTTTAAAAATACTATTATTTTTATAGTTTTTATAATTTTTATAATTTTTATAATTTTTATCATTATCAACAGCACCCGGATTACATTCCAAAGTTATTTCTATATTACCATCATTAGCAAAATATTTTTGAATACTATTCAAAAAAATTTCTATATTTCTCGTGGAAAAAATATTTGGAGTTCCACCGCCAAAAAAGATAGTATTTATTTTGCGAAAATTTAAACGCTCATTACGAACAAAATTTTGTTCAAAATCATTTAATAAATTTTTTATATATAATTGTTGCAATTCGTCATTGTTGTTATTTTTATTATTAAATAACGGCAAAAAATTTTGCAAACTATGCGAATTAAAATCGCAATAAGGACATTTTTTTATACAAAATGGCAAATGGACATATAACGATAAATTTTCAAACATTTTTATATATATTTTTTAATTTTTATGGCAAGTAAAAAAAACAAAAATAGTAAAAACAACAAAAATTCTGTTGGCAATAAAATTTTATCTTATATTATTGCTTTTATCGCTGTTATTACTGGAACGACTACATATTTTGGCGATGCAAATTCAACTAATGTATTAAATGATTTGCTAAAAAGTTTTAATATAAATACAACTAATAAGCAAACAAAAAATAATAAAAAAGAATTACCTCCACCATTTTCGGACGCTCAATTACAAACCGAAAATTTCAATGTTTGCCAAGAAATTTTCCCCAACAATACGCCGATAAGTTTGGCAAAATTTGAGAAAAATAAATTCCAACCTTTGCCATTATGTTTTGACCAGTTTGCCGTTGTTTATTCGCAAAAGACCAAAACTCCGTTAGTTGTCGTAGAAAAATTTACGCCTAACCGTGCCAGAAATACCGGCAAGTTGGAACGCACTAATCAATTTTTTCAGGATACGCGAATTAACCGCAATTATAGAAGCGTTTTGGACGATTATAAAAATTCCGGCTACGATCGCGGACATATGGCTCCGGCAGCCGATATGACCGAAGAACGAGCGATGCAGCAATCTTTCGCTTTGACAAATATCGTCCCACAAAATCCGGAAAATAATAGGGAAGCGTGGAAAAAAATTGAAGAAGATACTCGCAAATACGCCAAAAGGAGTAAAGGAAATACTTATATTTATACAGGAGCGATATTCAAAAATAATGATAAATCTACTACTATCGGCAACAATAAAGTTTGGGTTCCCAGCCATTTATTTAAAGTAATTTACGATGAAAAAGCCGATAAAGCGTGGGCGTATTATGTAGAAAATGTAGCGATGAAAAAGCAACCGAAGCCGATTTCTTATCAGGAATTTGTCAAGAAAACCGGCTTGGAGTTGTTATAAATAAAATCTGCCGACGTCTATTGCTTGGCTCAATGAAGTTGGCAAATTTGACGGCAAATTTTCTACTTGCAAGGCGATGAATTCTGCCAATAAATTGCTATAAATCAAGCCACGTGCGGCAAGAGCGTTCAGGCAAAAAAGTCCGTTGATGCGTGGCAAAGCGTTCAATTTTGGCGTTTTACATTTATTTTTCAATAGCGAAAGTTTTGAAAAATCTATCATTTGCCCACAAATAGGCAAACGATCCGGCGAAATTGCACGAAGATTTGCTCGTGCTTTGACGCTGGTTTCGGAAATATTTTGCGGATAAAAATCGTCCAAAAATTGCTGAATATTTTGAATATTTATCAAATTATCAGCAAAAACTACATTTTTATTCAAATTATCTACTTCAAAAGTAGCACCAATTAGCGTAATTTCGTCCTTTATATTTGGAATTATATAACCCGATTTGCTTATGAGCGGAATACTACTTTTGGCGATTTTGATATTATGCAAATTGTTATTTAATACCGACACTTGACCACGAGCGGCTTTTATTGGCAAAGCAAAATTTTCGGAGATTAAATTTTTGGCTCCGGTGCATAAAACCAGCACGGAAGCGAAAATATCAAAATTTTCCACGAGAAATTGTTGATTTTTTTCAGCATAATGGATTTTTTCAACGGCAAAATTTGGGTGGAAAATAATTTGTTTTTTATAAATATTCAGCAACGTTTGACACAAACTTTTTGGATTGATATAAGCAGCGTGAGGAAAATATAAACCGCCAAAATCTTTATTTTTCAGCGAAATTTTGCATAAATTTTCAATTTCAGTAGCGTTCAAAAGTTGTAAATGTTCGGGCGGAAAAATACTATTTTCTATAATCTTTTGTTGGCGTAAAAATAATTCTTTGGTATTAGCCAAATGTAATATTCCGGATTTTTTGTATTTCAAATTGCTTAAATTGTTTGAATTTTCGTTTAATTTTTCTAACAAATTCAGCACAGAAAAATAGCCCATTTTGCTTAATTGCGATAAAAAATTATCATCGCTACTCGGCATTGGATGCAACAAACCGGCTAAATTTCCGGAGGCTTCTTGGCAAATTTCGGCGTTGCTATCAAGCAAATGCACTTCCCAGCCGAACTTTGCCAACTGAAACGCCGTGAAACAACCCGCCAAACCGGCTCCGACAACTATTGCTATTTTTGGTTGATTTTTGCTATCAAACGCTAATTTTGGCGGCCGTTGCGATTTGAATTTGCCGATTAACATCTGCTTTTTTTGAGCAAATCCGCTGACTTTTTGGACTTCAAATTCGGCGGCGATTAAGTTTTTCCGCACTTCTCCGGCGACGCACCAAGTGGCGATAGTTGTATTTTTTTTGCTGATGCGTTTTAATCCGAACATAATTTTTTCTGACCAAATTTGTGGATTTTTGCTCGGAGAAAATCCGTCCAAATAAATAGCATCTACGTCCAAAGGAATATCAATTTTTGGCAAAAAAGTAGTAATTTCTCCTAACACTAAATATAAATTTATTTGATACTTTTGATTTTGTTGCTCAAAATAAAATTCTAATTTATGAATTCCGGAAGTCAGTGGCGGATAATTTTGGAATAATTTTTCTGCAAAAAAGTTATATTTATAACATTGCTTTTGGACTAAATTTTTAAAAATATTAAGTGGTAAAACATATAATTCAAAAGAAATAAAGTTTAATAATTTTGGTTTGTTTTTTACATCGCAATCATAAAAAACATCGCAAGTAGTCAAAAAATTATTTGCTAAACCAAAGCCGGTTTCCAAAATTGTAAATTGTTGGCAATTTGCGGAATTCCAGCGATTTTCTAAATCATTGCCGTTGATAAAAACGTGTTTTGCTTGAAGAATCGCACCGCCGGAAGAATGATAAATATCGCCAAAATTCTCGGAAAAAATAGTTCCATCAGCGGAAAATTTAACATCAGCAAAGTATAAATTTTGTTGCATTTTTATTATTACTTTTTTTCTTACTTATTTTCTTACTTATTTTCTTACTTATGAAGTTTTTTTGAAATATTTAATACTATTAAATATAGTATTTTTTCCACGAGAAATCTCAAAAATTTTTTGGGAAATCTCGTGGAAAATGTTATTTTTTAATACATATTTTTTTGCTTACTTCTCACAAATTTTTTGCAATCTGCAAAACCAAATCTGCCTGATTCATTGAATAAAAATGTAATTCTTTCACGCCGTTTTGCAGTAATTTTTCGCACATTTTGCTGACTACTTCTACGCCAAATTTTTTCACCGATTCTGTGTCATCGCCGAAACTTTCAAATTTTTTGCGAATCCAGCGAGGAATTTCGGCTCCACAAGCATCCGAAAATCTCGCCAACTTGCTATAACTGCTAATCGGCATAATTCCCGGAATTATGGGAATTTCTACGCCTTTTTTCTGCACCTCTTCCACAAAATTGAAATATGCATCAACATTATAAAAATATTGCGTGATGGCGGCATTGGCTCCGGCTTTGGCTTTTTCTACAAAAGCTGATATATCGCTTTGGACGTTTTTGGCTTGAGGATGAAATTCCGGATAAGCGGCGACGATCAAATCAAAATAATCGCCGTATTTATTGCGAATGAATTTCACCAAATCTGATGCGTATTGAAATTCGCCAGTTTCTGCCATTCCGGATGGCAGATCGCCACGTAGAGCAACTATTTTTTTGATGTTTAAATTTTTATAATGATCCAAAATTTCGTTGATATTTTGCTGCGATGCACCAATACAAGATAAATGCGGAGCCACGATTAGTCCTTGCTGTTTGAGCATTTTTACGGCGGCAAAAGTTTTATCACGCGTGGAGCCACCAGCTCCATAAGTCACAGAATAATATTTTGGTTTTGGTTGCAGATTATTTTGCAGATTTTGGCAAGTTTTATCTAAATTTTGCAAACCATTATCAGTTTGTGGCGGAAAAAATTCTACGGAAATTTCTAAATTCTTCATATTTATAAATTTTTATTTTTAAAAGATATTTTTTTAATATTTTTTAGTATTTTTTAATATTTTTGAAATATTTTCCACGAGAAATCAAAAATTTTTTCCAAAAACTTTTTATAAAATCTCGTGGAAAAACTTATTTTAAATATATAAATATACAAATATATAAATATACAAATATACAAATATACAAATATAAATAAACAAAAAATAAAAATGAATTCTCAAAATCAAAAATTTACTTGCAACCAAATTCGCAAAATGTTCTTAAATTTTTTCCAAAATAAAGGACATCAAATTGTTAATTCTTCTTCTTTAGTTCCGCACGGCGACCCAACTTTGCTATTTACTAACGCCGGAATGAACCAGTTCAAAGACGTTTTTTTAGGTTTTGATAAACGCAATTATTCTCGTGCCACGACCGCTCAAAAATGCGTGCGTGCCGGCGGAAAGCATAATGATTTGGAAAACGTCGGCTATACGGCAAGACATCACACATTTTTTGAAATGTTAGGCAATTTTTCTTTTGGTGATTATTTCAAAACTGAAGCAATTCATTTTGCGTGGGAATTGCTTACCGAAGTTTTCAAACTACCGCCAGAAAAATTAACTGCCACCGTTTATGCCGAAGATGATGAAGCATACGAAATCTGGACAAAACAAATCGGTTTGCCGCCAGAACGCGTTATCAGAATCGGCGATAACAAAGGTAGCCGTTATGCCTCCGATAATTTTTGGATGATGGGCGATACTGGCCCGTGCGGCCCGTGCTCGGAGATTTTTTATGATCACGGCGAAGAAATTTTCGGAGGTCCTCCGGGATCGCCGGATGAAGATGGCGATCGCTTCATAGAAATTTGGAATAACGTTTTTATGCAATTCAATCGCGACGAAAATGGCGTGATGCATAAACTTCCGCGTCCCAGCGTTGATACCGGAATGGGTTTAGAACGTATAACCGCAGTTTTGCAAGGCGTTCATAGCAATTATGAAATTGATTTATTCCAAAATTTGATTGCAGCGGCTGCGGAAATCACCGATAGCAAAAATGACTTAAATAATCCGTCGTTAAAAGTTTTGGCGGATCATATACGTGCTTGTGCATTTTTGATTGCTGATGGCGTAATCGCCGGAAATGAAGGACGTGGTTTTGTGTTACGCCGAATAATTCGCCGTGCTGTGCGTCACGGTTATAAATTAGGTTGCCAAAAACCATTTTTCTATAAATTAGTTGATGCTTTATGTGTAGAAATGGGTGAAGCATATCCACAGTTAATTGAACAACAAAGCAAAATCAAAGAATCATTACTTGCCGAAGAGACACGCTTTTTTGCTACTTTGGCAAATGGTATGGAAATTTTGAACGCCGAATTAAATGAATTACAAAATTCCACGAGAAATACAAAATTATTTTCCGGCGAAGTGGCTTTTAAATTGCACGATACTTACGGCTTTCCATTAGATTTGACCGAAGATGTTTGTCGCGAAAGTAATGTCAAAGTTGATGAAGTTGCTTTCAATACGGCAATGGAAGAACAAAAAAATCGTGCACGTGCTGCCGGAAAGTTCAAAGTAAATTTAACGCAAATTGCTTATAACGGCGAAATCACAAACTTTGAAGGTTATGAAACGCTCAACGAAAATGCTGCCAAAATTACTGCTTTATACAAAGACGGCTTGGAAGTTGATTGTCTAAACGAGGGCGAGGTTGGCGTAATTGTTTTAGACAAAACGCCGTTTTATGCCGAATCCGGCGGTCAAGTTGGCGATATAGGAATTATCAAATCTGCCGACGGTATTTTTGAAGTCCAAGATACACAGAAAATCCGTGCCGATGTTTTTGGGCATCACGGTGTAGTCAAAACCGGAAAAATCAGCAAAAATATTGTAAATGCAGCGGTTGATATTGCCGCTCGTCAAGCAACAATGCGAAATCATTCGGCAACACATTTGATGCATAAAGCGTTACGCCAAGTTTTGGGAACGCACGTCCAACAAAAAGGATCTTTGGTAGATTCGCAAAAAACACGCTTTGATTTTTTGCACGATAAACCAATGACCGACGAGCAAATCGCCGCCGTAGAACTTTTGGTGAATCAGGAAATTTTGCAAAATCAAGATACAATTTGCCAAATAATGCCGCTTGCCGAAGCCGAAAAATCCGGAGCTATGATGCTTTTTGGCGAAAAATATGGCGAAACTGTTCGCGTTTTGAGCATAGGAACTTCCAAAGAATTTTGTGGAGGAACGCACGTAAAACGTGTTGGTGATATCGGTTTATTCAAAATTGTCAGCGAAACCGGCGTGGCTGCGGGAATTCGTCGTGTGGAAGCGATAACCGGCTTGAATGCTTTGAATTTGCTACAAAAGCAAACCGCTTTAATCAACGAATTAAGCTCAAATTTATTAAAAACTTCCGCCGAAGATTTGCCTAACAAAATTGCGGCGTTACAGCAGCAAATCAAAGCCGACGAGAAAGAAATCAGCAAATTAAAAACGCAGTTGGCGTTGGCAAATTTGGACGATTTGCTTAACACAGAAAAAAACAAAAATTCCACGAGAAATATCAAAAATATTTTCGTTTTATCGCAAGTTTTCGGCGATGAAAATACTAACATCAATGATTTGCGACAAGTTGCAGATTTGCTCAAAGACAAGCGAGAAGGCGTTTTTGTTTTAGCGGCGGCAAATAAAACTGATAGCAAAATTTCGTTGGTCGTAGGGATTTCTAAAACTTTGAACGCACAATATAAGACGCTCAAAGCCGGAGATTTGGCGAATTTTATCGCTCAACAAATAGGCGGCAAAGGTGGCGGACGTCCGGATTTTGCTCAGGCTGGAGGAAATAATTTGGCAGCGTTAAATTCCGCTTTACAAAGTGTATTTGCTTGGGTTGAAGAAAAAATTTAAAAAACCTTTAAAAAATTTCTAAATAAATTTTTTCCACGAGATTTCCAAAAAATTTTTTAGAATTCTCGTGGAAAAATTTTATTCTTCTAAAAATCCGTATTCATAAATTTTTGGAATAATTACTTGTGCTAATTTTTCTTGAGCAAGGCGTAATTCTGAGATTAAATTATTATATTTTTCATCATTACTTTTGCTATTCATTTTTCCGTTTTTGAAACCTTGAAAATATCCACGAATATCATAAAAACTTGCATTAGTATCTGTATTTTTTTGTTGATGATAATACTTATATAAATTCAATGCTTTTTCTAAAACTAATTCAGCTTCTGGAGAAAATTTTTGCATATTATGTTGCTTTTTGAAATCTGCAAGAAAATTCACCATAAAACGAGATTCAATATCTTTATTTATTCCCATTTGTTCGGGAGTAAATGGAAGAAAATTATTTAAAAAATCATTTTTGTTTTTTACATTATTTGCACTATGAAATAAAGAAAAAATAAAACAATTACTTTGAAAAATAAAATCACTAATCCATTTTTTATTTGGAACTAAAAATTGATCACTTTGATTTGTCCAATTACTTTTTAGACATCTACGAACGGCAATATATATAAAACTTTGCAAAATATTTTTATCAGTTACCCAAATGCCTCGTGGATTTGAAAGTTGAAACTTGTCATTTATCAAATAAACAATATTGTTCTGTTGAAAATCATTTCCATTAGTTCCTGCAAGAAATGCTAATTTTTTAATATTTTTATCATCTCTAAAAACATTTATCCAAACATTTATAACATCTTTTTTTGGAACAGAAATATTTTTCTTACCTATTAAATTATTACTTTTATCAAATATATCAACTTTTATTTTTTTGATAATTTCTTGTTGAGATAAATTCCAAACAATAAAGCTAATTGCAAAATTTCCATTTACATTATCAAATGAATTTGCAGGAATAATAAAACCTTTTTTAAATTCAGCTTTAAAAGTTTCTCTGAATTTAGAAAATGCAGAACCGCAAATATATTTTAAAGTAGAAAAACTCGCCAAAATACAACCATCTATTTCTTTATAAATTCGTATAAAAAATTGAGTAAATAATTCACGTCCAGCAGTCCCTAACAATGTAGTATATTTTTTGTGAGTTGCTGTTTGATTAACTCCTTTTTTACCTTTTATTATTTCATTATTGTCGGTTTTAATAGTTGTTTTGCTTGATACTTCCGCATATGGAGGATTTATTAAAATGATTAACTTTTTACGGAGTTCTGCGTTTTCTAATATATTTTTTAACTTATTCGGAACTTTATTACTTGACA
>SFHR01000063.1 GCA_004555545.1 Dechloromonas aromatica (nom. nud.) | reverse complement strand
GATAAATAACCACCGATAAAACTGCAATAGCTCGTAAGCCATCAATGTCAGAACGATATTTTGGGTGAGTTAAATTTTTATTTGTTTCCATAATATTTTATACTTAAAAATTTATACAGTGTATATTTTCCACGAGATTTCCAAAAAAATTTTTAGATTTAATATTTTTTATATAAAAACCAATTTGGAGCTATCACATTAAAACCGTCTATTTTCGTATATAGATGATATTTGGTAATATTTTTATTATTTTCTCTAAATTTCAAAGCTTTATCATAATTTTCATCATCTAGAATATATATAGAATCAGTTGCAAAAGATCCATTTTGTATAACTTGCTCTGTACTTTTTACAGCTTTAAAAAAATTTTTTCCTTGAGCTCTTGCAAGATAAACAGCATCGGTTTTTAAGTTATTATTTACTGAATAGTATGATAAGGTACTCCAATTTTTAGTATAATTTATTAAAGGTATATGTCTCAATTTTGTATAATGTTTTGGGATATCTGCCCAGAATGAATTATTTAATCTTGTAACCCAATAATCTTTAGATTTTATCATCAATTTTTTTCTTATTTGCATCCAACCTATACTAGTATCTAATATCTGAATTATCACAGCTAAAGATAAAATAATTAAAATAGTTTTTTTATTTGTATAGTTTATAAGTATATATAAAAAAGAAAATATAATAATATAAAAAATAACCCAAAAAAATCTTCCCGATGCACGTAATATATTTGCAAATTTTAAAACACTACTAGGTAAGTAGTAATTAAATTCATATGTAGCTATAGCTATTGAATTTGAAAGAGCAAACATAAATATTGTTAAACATAATAGAATTAACCATTTATATTGTTTTATTTTTAAAAAAATATCGTTATAATTATTTATAATTAATATGGTAGAAACTATGATTATAAATAATATACCAGAACCCAAAAAATTAAATCCTTCAAAATCAGATCCTGCAGGAACAGGAATATCCTTAATTATATAGGACCATTGAGTAGAAACTGTTCCTGAATCAATTATAGATAATACATTAGTCTTAAAGACACCAAATCCGCCATCAAATGCATTTACATTATCAGTAAAATAACCGATTATGTATGCTATTGTTAATAATAATATAAGAGTAATAAAAGTATATATACTAATTATTTTTACTGATACTTTATTATGTATAAAGCACTTATTGAATAAATCAAAGATAAATAAAACAAAAGCCATTACAAATAAATAAAAATGTGTTAATATTGCTATATTTAGTAATAAAATCCAATAATATTTTTTTAAATTTTTACTAAATACAAAATAAATAGCAAATAAAATTGTAAAATGTCCAACTAAATTCACATGTCCATGTAATCTAAATAAAAAAGGAGGGGAAAATAAAAATAATAACACTGATAAATTATTGACTATTTTGTTATTACTTATTAAAGAAACTAATCTGTAACTTGCCACTGCTTGTAAAATAAAACATAACAATATCCAAAGGCCAAAATATTGAAAAGTTTTTGGCAATATTGGCGATAATAACTTAAATAAAATTGCAAATAATGGATTTGAATCAGAAAAAACTATACTACTGCTGATTTCTAAACCAAAATTTGGATTTAAACCTATAATAGGAAATGTCCACTCGCTATTCCTAAAAAATACCCAACCTAAATAATGTTGCGCCGGATCTCCGTTTGCTAACCAAGCGATATTTTGTGGATCTAATATTCTACCTCCGCAAACTATATAAAATGCCATTATTCCCAACAAAATAGGAAATATTAAATCATAATTTTTTACATATTTCATAAGTCTATTAAATTTAATACATATAATAAAATTTGCTTAATTTCAATTATTTTATAATATTCAAGAATTTCTAGAATAATTTTTCTATAAAATGAAACCATATCCAATATTTTCTTGAAAATTTTCAAAATGTACATTACTTTCTATTTGAATCTTTATAAAACAGTATCCTTTTCAATATAAATATTTTTGTAAATATTTTTTCATACATTATCAATATAATTTTTACGTGCTTGAAATTACTAACCAAGCTCTATTAAATATAACAAATAAAAAATTATAATCCAACAACAATATTTCATTTAATATATTTCTAAATAGAAATATTATAAGAATATAAGAAAATAACAAGTTTTAAAATTCTAAAAAGCGTGATAAATAACCGCAGATAAAATTCGATAGCATGTAAACTATCAATGTAATAACGATATTTTAGGTAAGTTAAATTTTTATTTAATTCCGTAAAGTAATGTTTTTATACTTGCAAATTTTATCCACGAGATTTTACCTATTTTTTCCAAAAAATATGCTTAAAATATCTTGAAAAATAGTTTAAGTAAAGTTTATTTATTGTTAGTTATATTTTTACAATATTCTGGAACTTCCCAAACCGGATTACCTACCCAAATTGAATAATCATCTCCAACTTTTGCTTCAAAACTATTAAAATTTTGCAGTAATAAATTTTTTATTTCATTATCAACTTCGTTTTTATTGATTAAATAGTATATTACGTTTTCTGTATTTTTATAGCAAAATATACTAAGCTTACTTAACCATTGAAAAGGTATAAATTTTTTAGTTGAATTTTCTAAAAATAAAGGAGCGTAATATGCCACACTGCTATAAGTGTTTAAATGCATCATACTATGTAAAAAAGTTTCGTTATAAAGCCCACCATAAACATTATTTATTTTATATTTACTTGAAACATATTCTATATCTTTTATTGCCGTAATGCTTATTACATTATTTATTTCAGTATTTATATTTTTTAAACTATATTTCGCTAGTATGCTTAGCCAAGAACTACATATAATAGCTATTACAACAAATAAAATAATCTTAATACTTGTATTAAGATTTGTATTTTTTCTAATATTTACTGTATATTTAATATAATTGAATAGTTCAGAAAAAATTAAAAATTTTATGACAAAAATAACCCACATAAGATGCCTAGCAGCAGCAAATTTATCTGGACTTAAACAAGTGATTATGAATAAATTTATTAAAAATCCAATAGATGATATTATGTAAATATTCTTATTTTTATATTCTTTATGTGCTTTAAAAAGATTAAATATACTGTTCACAGCAAAAAATGTATAAGTAATTATTACGCATAATGATATCCCGTAAGCAAAAATATATTTAAAATTTGAATCTACTAATTTTTTTCCTGCCAATAAATTTATATTTGATACACCATTTATCATATCTTTTATGAAGTAGATAATGTTATCTAAAATTTCTGAACTATTATGCAAATAAACTATATGTTCATTTAAATATGCTAACGTGACAAAATTTGTAACTATATACTTACTTATTTTATAAGAAATAATAAAATTGATAACAAATGTTACGAAATATATAAATTTATTTTTACGATGACCTAATAAATAATTAATTCCAATTAACAATGGAATGAGTAATAATAAACCCCTAATCGGACTTTCTATAGAAATTAATGAAAAACAAATATTTGATAAAATTAATAAAAGTAATGAACCATTTGATAAATATTTTATAGTTAATAAAATTATTCCAAAACATAAAATCACATTAGAAAGATGTGATTGTTGTCCTAAAATATACATACTATCAAAATATCCAATGGGAACTAATAATACTAATGATAATAATAGCGCTTTACTTCTTTCAGTAGTATAATAAGACAAAAATAAGTATAATACAATCCCCCATATAGAAACATTGATGCTTGCACCTAATAAAAATGCATCATAGCCAAATATGCCAAAATATTGTATGACAGCAATACATAAACTAAGAGTTCTTATTAAAATTAACTGATTTCCATACATAAAATCTTTAACTAATAAATTTTTTTCATTTTGAATTACATTTGCGAGAGTATGATATGCAGCAAAATCCCCATCAAAATAAAAATGAGCAAACCATTTGTAGTTTATAAACCCGATTACAAAAGATATTATTCCCGCATAAATAATATACAAAATACTATTTTTATTCAAACTACTAAACATAATTATCAAAACTCCAAAAAATATTATTGAATTCTTGTGGAAATATAATTTAGTATTAACTTTTAAATCCCCAAAACTTACTTAAAACATAAGTAAATATCGGAACAAAAATTAACGCAATAACTATGGCAAATTTTTCATTTGCTATTACATTAAAATATAATAGAATACTCAATGAAAATGTATTTATTAAAAATCCGGTTATTGCAATTATGAAAAATTTAATGACTGCTTTTTTTATATTTGTATTGCTTTTATTTGCTTTAAATGTCCAAAAGTAATGTCCCGTAAATGAAAATATAAATGCTATCAAAAATGCTATGCTATTTGCTGTAATTGCATTATGTATTTGCAAATTATCTAGCAATACCCACGCCGAAAATATATGTATAAAAGTTGCAATTATTCCTACTATTCCAAAACGAAATAAAGTAAAAATTTCCTGCCAACAACAATATTTTTTAATCAACTTTTTTATCATCAGTAATATCATAAATTTTGCGAATTACATATATCGGACGTCGTTTAGATTCTATATAAGTCCTACCTAAATATTCTCCAATAATACCTATTCCAATTAATTGAAGTCCGCCAAAAAAAGTAATCAAAGCAATTATTGAAGCATATCCGGGAACATCAACTCCATGTACAAATACTCTTATAATGGTATAAAACATAAAAATAAAAGATAATAATGCAAAAAAACTACCTACATAAGTCCAAATTCTTAATGGAATTGTGCTAAAACTAGTAATTCCTTCTAATGCAAAATTCCATAACTTCCAACCATTAAATTTACTTTCTCCAGCACTTCTTTCCGGAACTATATAATCTATAAAAGTTGTTTTAAAACCAACCCAAGAAAATAATCCTTTCATAAATCTATGAGTTTCTGTAAAAGTATTTAAAATATCAACTACTTTTCTATCCATCAACCGAAAATCTGTAACATTTTCCGGTATTTTGGGAGATGATATTTTATTATGCAACTTATAAAACATACTTGCAGTTTGTTTTTTTATCCAACTATCTGAATCCCTGTTACAACGTTTAGCAACAACTACTTCAAATCCTTCTTGCCATTTTTCAATCATTTTGATAATTAGTTCTGGCGGATGTTGTAAATCAACGTCTATGGGAACAATAACATCGCCACTAACATTATTTAAACCAGCACTTAATGCTGCTTCCTTGCCAAAATTACGACTAAAATCTATAACTTTTATATTTATAAAATTATGTTGTTTATAAACATTATTTTGCATATTTAATAAAATATCCAAAGTATCATCAGAGCTACCATCATTAACAAATACTATTTCAATTTTTATAGTATCTACATAATCAATAAATACTTCATTTATTTTTTCTATAAATATTTGTATTGTTTCTTGTTCATTAAATACTGGAACAACTAATGAAAGTAAAATAATGTTTTGCATAATATTTTTAATTCTGATATTTTTGTATTTTTCCACGCGATTTTACTTATTTTTTTCAAAAAATATATTTAAAATCTCGTGGAAAATTTGCACAAAAAATTATACAACAATATTTTTTATAAACCTTAAAAAAATATGAATAAAAATATACATTATGAAGATCAGTTCATTGAACAAGTTTGGCGACTCCCTGATGTTTGGGTGTTATTTACTCCGCCCGAAAATGCCATAAAAGTCGCCGATTTACCGGCTCTGCAAAATAACTTTATTACTTTCGGATGCTTTCATAATCCGGCAAAAGTTAGCCATAAAACTTTGCAGTTATGGGCAGAAGTTCTCAAAAAAGTCCAAAATTCTAAATTGATTTGGTGCCGTGGCGAACTCAAAGAAACGGCGTTGGCGGAAAAATTTCGTAACGAATTACTCCAAAACGGCGTTCTGCCAGAACAAATCACCTTATTTGCCAACTCAAATTCCGACGAATATTTCCAAACTTACGCCAAAGTAGATTTTGTTTTAGATACCACGCCGGTTTGCGGTGGCACTACCACTTGCGAGGCTTTGTATATGGGCGTTCCCACGCTCACTTTGGCAGGAGAATTGATGTCTGGGCGGCTTTCTTGTAGCATTTTGCACGCTGTCGGCTTGGATGCTTGGATTTGCCAGTCCGAGCAAGAATATATTGAAAATGCCATAAAGATTTCTCAAAAAGATAACTGGCAAAATTTGGCTCATTTACGCCAACAATTACGCCAAAAAGTTGTGAATTCGCCGTTATGCGATTCGCCTCGTTTTGCCGAAAATTTTGAGGCGGCAATGTGGGGAATGTGGGAAAAATTTTTGCAGGAACAGGCGGCGTAAATTATGGCAAATACGGAAAAAACTGAAAACACGGCACCAAAATTGATTGTCGGCTTGGGAAATCCGGGCAAGGAATATCAACAAACGCGGCATAATGTCGGCTTTGATTTTTTGGACGCTCTGCCGAATTTGGACTTTCAAACGCAAACTAAATTTTTTGGCGATTTAGCGAAGTCGGAAAATGTATTTTATTTGAAGCCGCTAACTTTTATGAATAACTCCGGCAAAGCGGTGGCTGCGATTGCGAATTTTTATAAAATTTTGCCGCAAGAAATCATCATAATTCACGATGAATTAGATATTGCTCCGGGCAAAGTAAAGATAAAAATCGGCGGACGTTCCGGAGGGCATAATGGTTTAAAGAGTATCGCCGAACATCTTGGCAGTGAAAATTTTTGGCGAATTCGTTTGGGTATTGGACATCCAAGAAATTTGAGTTTGTCTCAGTCAGTTGTGGATTTTGTATTATCAAAAGCAAATCCGGAACATCAAATAGAAATCCAAAATTGTATGGATAGAATTATCAAAAATTGGGAGTTATTTTTGCAAGGAAATTTTGCAGAAGTCCAACGAATTTTACATTAAAAAA
>SFHR01000015.1 GCA_004555545.1 Dechloromonas aromatica (nom. nud.) | reverse complement strand
TAAGACATTTTGATGTGTATCATTAAAATGCTGATGACTATGAAGTAGGAAATTAAATCTTTCAATGAATAATTTTGAATAGATTTTTTAGAACGGTTATCTCGTTGCCCCAAAAGCGTGTGAGAAATTATATAAAAAAACAATTAAAAAATTTCCACGAGATTTCCCAAAAATTTTTTGAGATTTCTCGTGGAAAAAATTTTTTATTCTTTATTCTTTATTCTTTATTCTTTATTTTTATCAAAAAAAATAATATTTATCATCACCAAAAAAACGCCTAAACATACCGCCGAATCCGCAAGATTAAACGTCGGATAATAAAATTTATCGTAATAATGCCAATCTATGAAATCTACGACGGCTCCGTATAAAAAGCGGTCAATTAAATTTGCAATCGCTCCGCCCAAAATCAAGGAAAATCCAACGCTCTGCAAAGTTTTATGCAATTCTTTCAGCAACAAATAAAACAAATAGCCAGAAATCAACAGCGTTGTCGCCATAAAAAAATATTTTTGCCAACCACCAGCGTCTGCTAACAAACTAAACGCCGCTCCGGGATTAAAAACTAATCGCCATTGCCAAAAATTTTCTATAAAAACTATCGGTTCATTGAATTGCAAATTCTGCAAGACAAAGCGTTTGCTAAAAAAATCAACAATCACAACGCAAATTATTATCAACAAAAACAAAAATAATTTGCGTTTGCTTTTTTGATTTTTACTTTTACTTTGCATTTTTGATTTTTATTTTTATTTTTGTTTTTGACTTTTGGAATGATGTGCCAAATCATCTAATCTTTGGGCCAATTCTTCGTAGCGTTTTTCTCGCGGTTGCGTTTGATGTGCGGTCATCAAATAACGCCGAGTTTCTCGTGCCAAAGCAGATTTGTAACCTTTCAATTCCATAAAAGTGATCAACACGTGAGCCATATTTAACAACAAACGAGCATTTTTTGGCATAACTTGCAAAGCTTCTCGCATTCCGTCGATGGCTTTGGCAAAATTTCCGGAGTGCATCATCAAAACGCTGTCGTCCATCATCTTTATGGCTCTTTGGCGTGACGATTCCACAAGCATAGAACCTTGTTCGCTAAGACCAGCATTTTTGAAAACATTCATAACCCATTCACTGGTTTTTTTGTCTTCTGGGTTATTCATAATTTCCGTTTGCAATAATTTAATTCCCAACTCTTTTTCAGAGGAATTTAATAGCAAAATGGCGGCATCTTTCAAAGTATCGGCTGGTAAATTTATCGGAGCGGAAGCGGAATTCAAAATTTTTGCTAATTCGCGTGCGGATTCTTCGGCTCGGAATCCTTGATTATTTTGGTGATAAATCAGACCTTCCAACGCTTTGGTTGTTGCCGGAATTTCTTCGTTATTTGGAAAGATTTCTGGCAAAGGTTGCACGGCGTTTAAAGCTTCGGTCATTTTGCCTTGTGCTGATAATGAACGAGCCAAACCGGCGTAAGAAGTTGGCGTTTTGAAAATAGAATTTTCGCCTAATGTAACGCTTTCACGGAATGCTTTTTCGGCACGTTCATAATGGCGTTGATTCATTGCCACTTCGCCCATTTTTTGTTGGCGTTTCATAGATTTTGGTGATAAGGAAATGGCTTTTTCCAAAATGCTTTCGGCTTTGCTTTCTTCATTTAATTGACAACAAACGTCGGCTAATTCGTCATAAGCGGATAAAAAACTTCTATTTTTGCGGACAACGTTTTCTAATAATGATGTTGCTTGGACGTAATCGCCTTCGTGTTTGATAATTTGAGCCAACATCAACTGAGCCCACGGCAATTCACGGCGTTTTAACAAAGATTCCACCAAAACTTTTGCCGTTTCATATTGTTCGGTTTTGATGAGTAATTCGCATTTCAAACGAAATAATTCAATGGCGTTTTCTTTATCAACGCTGATTCGTTCGGTGCATAAATCAATGGCTTTTTTATAATTGTTGCTTAAAATTGCTTTGTCTATGCTTTCAAAAGCTTGTTTGCGGAGTTTTATTTTTTTCAAGCGAACTGATAAAGTTGCTTCGGTCACAGGTTTGATTAGATAAGCATCTGGTTTCATTTCAACCATACCCATAATGCCTTCTAAGGATTTTTCTGCGGAAATCATTAACCAACAACAACTCGGTGCGATAAAATTTTTGAGTTTGGCTTCTTCAAAAACTTGCCCTCCATTTTTTCCGGGCCCCAAGTTGTAATCGCACAAAACCACGTCGTAGCGTTTATTAGAAAGCATTCCCAAAGCTTCACCGGCGGAACCGGCAGTATCAATCAGACCGGCACTGGCACCGCAACCACGCAAAACGCTGGTTAGCATACTTCGCATTCCCATGAAATCATCAATGATTAAAAAACTACTTTTGGAAAAGGTGGAATCTTCTTCCAATTTCATAGCCACATTTGCGATATTTGTAGTAGATTTGCGATTTCTTACAACTTTTTTAATCATAATTTTGCGTTTTTATTTTTTAGTTATTTAATATTTAAAAAATTATTAGATAATAATTATTATGAACAGAACTGAAATGAACTGAAATGAACTGAAATGAACTGAAATGAACTGAAATTAAATCAAATAAGCAAATTATTTTTGTTATGAATTTGTGATAAATTTATTACAAATTAAAGTAAATTTTCCACGCGATTTTAAAAATTTTTTTTGATTTCTCGTGGAAAATTTTGTATTCATATAAATTATTTTTAATACATTTATTTTATTTTTATTTATAAAATCGGCACAAAAATTGCTTAGCAGTTACTTAAAATATCAAATCAAAATAAATCAAAATAAAACGAAATAAAACTAAATAAATCAAAACAAATCATAAAAACAAAAATTATAAAAATCACAAAGAAGAATTATTATGAGCGTATTACACATTGCCTATTCTGGTTTGCAATCTGCAAGTTTGGGAAATAGCACCACAATTCACAACATCAGCAACGCCAACACCGAAGGATATTCTCGTCAAACAAATCACCAAAAAGCAAATTATGCTCTCAGCACCGGCAGCGGCTTTATGGGACAAGGTAGCAGCGTTACAACCGTGCGTCGTGCTTATAATGAATTTTTAGATAAACAAGTAAATGTCGCTCAATCGCGTTATTCTTATAGTCAAGAATATGCTGACTGCTTGTCACGCATTGATGATTTGTTGGCAGATTCCACAACCGGTTTAACTCCGGTTTTACAAGAATTTTTCCAAGCCGTGCAAGATGTCGCAGATAATCCAAGTTTGGCAGCCACGCGTCAAGCAATGGTGACCAGCACTCAAACAATGATTACGCGTTTTCAGTCTTTGCAAGACACCATCAACGAATTAGAAGTAGAAATCAACGGCAAAATCAGCAATTCCGTTGAAGAAATTAACGCCATTTGTAAAGAAATCGGTGATTTGAATAACAAAATTAACATCGTAGAATCTTCCACCTATCAACCAGCCAACGATTTACGCGATCAACGTGATTTGCTGGTCAATAAATTGACTGAACAAATTTCAGTAACAACTTTGACTGACAACAAAGGTCGGATTAGTGTTTTTACTGGTTCTGGGCAACGTTTGGTATCCGAAGTTGGCGAAGTGACAGAATTAACAACAGTGCAAAGTAATAACGGCAGCGGACGTTTGAATGTTGGCATTGTTACACACGGCGGAAATACTATGGAATTGCCAGATCGTTTAGTTACCGGCGGCGTTTTAGGAGGATTAGTTGCATTTCGCAAAGAATTAGATTTGGCAACCAACGAACTTGGACGCGTTGCTGCATCAATGGCATTAGTATTCAACGTTCAGCACGCACAAGGACAAGATTTGTTAAATCAATCTAATAGCGATGCTGATGCTGGTAAATTTATCAAAGATTATTTTGTTATTGACGATATGCAACCAAGAGTCAATAATTATTACACAAATCAAAAGGATGACGTAGGAAATTATAAAGCAGTTTTGACTGCAAAATTTACTGAACCAGAATATGGTCCAAATGTTACCGACGGAAATCTTTATACAATGCTAACCACGCATAATTATACGGTGGAGGTTTTGGAAGGAAATGCTGATCCAACAGCAGCAAAATTTAAACTCATTGACGATACTTCCGGACAAGAACTTGAATTTACCAGAGATGATGGCTCAAAAACAAAAGAATTAACATTTGAGGAATTAAACAAACTTTCTCGCAATTATGGTTTTACTTTGTCATTTGATAATAATAGACAAGAAACAACAACCGGCGATAAATTCTATATTCAACCGACTGCTAATGCTGTAAATAATTTAAAACTAAATGATGCCATTGCCGCTGATCATCGTCATTGCCTTTTGATACTAAACAAGCTGAAACAAACAAAGGTTCGGGAATAATTACTCAGGCCAAATCAACGCCGGTTCCGGTTTTTACAAAACAAATTTTCTTTAATAAAGATACTGGTTTATATTCGTCTGAAATTCAGTTGAGTTTTGTTGCTCCAAATTCTTTAAAAGTGCAAACGCTTGTTAATAATGCAGATGGAACAACTAAAACAGACAAATTGCCACAAGGCACAGAAATCTATTATCGTGAAGCAGGAGCCAAAACTGAATCCAAATTAACAGTTAATGCTAACGGAAAATTAGTTGATAAAGATGGAAAAGAGTTGGATGGAATTCCTTATTCTCAAAATGTATCAATTTCTCTTTATGGAATGGGATTTTCTATCTCTGGACAGCCAAATAATAACGACGTTTTCAGTATAGGAAATAATGACGGAGCAATTACAGATTCTCGTAATATTTTGGCAATTGGGGAATTACAAAATAAAAATACCGTCGGCGGAAATACTATCCGTGATGAAAACTCCGCCAATGATCGTGGCACTACAACTTTGCAAGGTGCTTATTCTGAAATGGTTGCTTTGATTGGAACTCGGGCACAAAAAATGTATATCGACGCTGATACGCAAAGCACAGTTTTACAAAACGCCATAGACAATAAACAATCGTTGGTTGGCGTGAATTTGAACGAAGAATATGTAAATATGGTTAAATATCAACAAGCATATCAAGCCGCTTCCAAATGTATTGAAACTGCTCAAATTATGTTTGATAGCATCATCGCTTCGGTATAAAAATAAAAATGAAAAATGAAAAATTTCCACGAGATTTTCAAAAAAATTTTTAGATTTCTCGTGGAAAAATAAAAAACAAAAAAATCAAAATATTTAACAATATTCAAAAAATAAAGGATTACACAAATGAGCGGAATTCGTATTAGTACCGGACAAATTTATGATCGTGGTTCCAAAGGCATTAGTCGCGGTCAGGCAAATATGTATAAAATTCAAACCCAGCTTGGAACCGGAACAAAAATTGCAAAACCCTCCGATGATCCTGTTGCTTCGGCAAGAAGTATGGTATTACAACAAAGCAAATCTTACACCGAACAAAGTATCCGCAATCTTGACGACATTGACGGCAAATTGTCTGAGTGTGATATTCAGTTGGGTTATTTGAATGATCGTTTAGTCGCCGTGCGTGATTTGGTAATTCAAGCCGGAAATACCGAAATCACCGCCGTTGATAGAGCCGCCATTGCCACCGAAATTGAAGAAATTTATAAAGAAATTATCGGTCTTGCCAACGCTCAAGATAGCAACGGAAATTATTTGTTTTCTGGTTATCAAGGCGATGTGCGTCCGTATTCACAAACACAAACCGGCGTTGCTTATTTTGGTGATAACGGCAAGCAGTTAATTCAAACGTCGTCCGGACGGCAATTGGCGGCAAATATTACTGGACCGGAAGCATTTAACTTTAAAGATGGCAATGGATTTTTTTCCACAGATGCCGGAAATGCAAATTATCCCCCTGTTAGTGTAGTTTCGCGAAACGACGGCGACGCAGTTTTAACTCCGGGTTTTGTTAATACGGCAAATCAAAGAAAAGCAATCGCAGAAGATGGAAGCAAATATACAATTACAACCACAGATGGAATAAATTTTAAAATGACTTCCAAAGATAATCCTGCAAAATCATATGATGGAACATTTGCAGATGGTAAAATTTTATTCAACGTTGCCGCCGGAGGACAAAGATTAGTTTCTTTTAACGTTAAGGGAAATTTGACCGCTAATGATGTCTTTGACGTAGATTTATCCGCTACTCAAAATTCCGGTTTAGGAATTATCAATCAAGGCAGCGTAAAAAATCCTGCAACTTACACCGCTGCAATAAATAGCGGCGATTACCAAAAAATTTCCATAAAATTTACTCAAGAACCAAATCCAGCAAATCCCACAGAAATTATTACCACTTACCGAGTTTTTGACGTAACAAATGCAAATTTTGATGAAACTACGGGAACCTATAAAAAATCACCATTAGAATTAACTCCGGTTGATAACACTTTTGTAGCCGGTCAAGAAATCGTCTTAAATGGATTAACCAGAAAAGATAATAACGAAGTTGTAGATTTAGGCATTTCTGTTGCTATTGATGGATTACCAAACGGCGGCGATAGTTTTTCTATCAGTGCAAGCAAAACTACGGACGTTTTCCAAACGCTCAACGGCATTGTAAATTTATTGCACGGCAGCGATCCAAAAGGCAATTCTTTGGCAGGAGAAGGCGGTTTCAGCGATATTGAATTTAGTAATCGTTTGGCTGGATTTTTGAAAGATTTAGACCAAGCGTTGCAAAATAACGATAAAAATCGTGCAAATATCGGTGCAACTTTGCAAGAAGTTGATTATTTGCGAGAAACCTCGTCGGATAAAATTTTGCAATATACCGGTTCAATTTCTAAATTGATAGATTTGGATTATGCAGAAGCAATTTCTCGAATGATGCTGCAACAAACATCGCTACAAGCAGCAATTTCTGCATTTCAACAAACAACACAATTAAGTTTGTTTAAATAAAAAATAAGCAAAAAACAATTTTCCACGAGATTTCCCAAAAATTTTTTGAGATTTCTCGTGGAAATTATGTTTTTACGTTTTTATATTATATTTTTATATGCCACTTTAATTACAATTTATAAAATACATAAAAAATATCAGAGTTAGTAAAATAAATATTCTTATAACAAATAAAGGTTTTCATATGAATATTGCAATAAACATGGCTTGCACATTAGAACAAAAAACAGGAATAGGACACTATACTTATAATTTAATGAAAGCCTTGATTGACAACTATACTAATAATCTAAATAATGAAGAATATAAATTTTTTTCTTACGCTTATAGTAATTTATTTCCAAATTTAGATATAAATAATCCAGTAAATAATGAAGAAACTAATAAAGAAGATGAAGTAAATGAAGTAAAGAAATTAGATATAATTCGTAGGATTTTATACTCTATTCCATTTTATATTACTATAAGACAAAAAATGTTGCAAAATAAAAATAAATTAATAGTAATGCAAAGAATACAAGAAATATTTGAATATCATAAAATCAATATTTATCACGAACCTAATTTCTTTATAGAACCCAAAAAAAATACAAAATCAATAGTCACTATTCACGATTTTTCATTTTGGGATGTACCATATACTCACAAGAAATCGCTTATAAATGTTATGGATAATGAGTTAGAAAAATCTGTAAATATATCCGATAAAATTATATGCGATTCTAATTTTACTAAACAAAGATTATTACATTATTTCCCTAATGTTTCCGAGTCTAAAGTTAAAGTAATTTATCTTGGCACAAATGACAAAAATATGTCTTTATCTACTTTGTTACAGTTAGATAAAGAAAATAATAAAGAAAATGAAAATAACATATTTTTACAAAAATATAACTTAAAAAGTAAAGGTTATATTTTAAGTGTAGGAACAATAGAACCACGTAAAAATATACTAACTTTAATCAATGCTTTTTTACAATTACCAAATACTTTACAAAACTCATTTCCATTAGTAATTGTCGGAAAACGTGGTTGGTTAAATGATAAAATATTTGAAAAAATAAATGCATTAGAGCAGCAACAAAAATTATATTTTTTAAACTATGTTAGTGATGAAGATTTAATCAGATTATATGCAAATGCAAAAGTATTTTGTTATCCATCAATTTATGAAGGATTTGGTTTGCCTCCGTTGGAAGCAATGGCTTCAGGAATACCAGTTATCACATCAAATAATAGTTCATTGCCAGAAGTCGTCGGAGATGGTGCATTGATGCACGATAGTTTAGATGATTTACAGTTAAAACAATATTTATCTAATGTTTTAACAGATGAAGAATTACACAAAAATTTAAGCGAGTATTCATTAAATCGGTCAAAATTATTTAGCTGGAAAAAAACCGCTGAGCAAACTTTACAAGTTTATAAAGAAGCTTATAACGAATAAAAACAACTTTTCCACGAGAATTCTAAAAAAATTTTTGGAAATCTCGTGCTGTTAGTTTTCATTTATTTGTTTTATCCGCATTGATAACAACGCTTTCCAGCAATTGTCGTTGCCGATTGCACTGCTTCTCCATCAAAAAATCGCCATAAAGTTCCCGGCTCCATTGTTTGCCAGATTTCGTTGTCGGTGAGTGGCAAAGTCGCTATAACGCAAACTTGGTCGTTTTCGGTGGTTTCTTGACTGAAATCTATGCTTAAATCTTGGTCTTTCAAATGAGCCTGAGTAAATGGTGCTTTGCGGACAATATACGATAACCGCGTGGAAGCGTGAGCAAATAAAGAATTGCCAAACGATAACAAAAAATTAAATTCGCCAAAATTACAAATTTCCAAAGTGATTTTATGCAAAGCATCAAAAATAGCATTTTCGTCTGGCGGTGAAATTTTGTGATCCGCAAATTGATTTTTAAGTTGCTGCAAAATATAACAAAAAGCGTGTTCGCTATCGGTGCTGCCGACGGGAATAAAAGTGCCATCAAAAGTTGGCGAAAATTTTTCTAAATTACCGTTATGGGCAAAAATCCAGTAACGTCCCCAAAGTTCGCGGCGGAACGGATGCGTATTCTCCAAACCGACCGAGCCTTGCGTGGCTTTGCGTATGTGAGCGATGACGTTTTTGCTATGAATCGGATAAGAACGGACTAATTCGGCTAATTGAGATTTTGCCGAAGGTTGCGGATCCAAAAAAACACGAGTGCCTTTTCCGGATTCGCCTTGGAACCGCCACGTTCGCGAAATCCAGCAAACGAAAAACAAATATCAGTTGGCACATTACAATTCATTCCTAATAATTCGCACATATTTTTTATCCTTTTTTATTATTTTTTATTCTTTTTTATTTTTGATATTTTTTAATTTTTTCCACGAGATTTCCCAAAAATTTTTTGAGATTTCTCGTGGAAAATTTGTTTGTTTTTTTATGATTTTTTATTTTTATTTTTATTTTTATTTTTGTTTATTCAACATAACTATTCAATTTATTTTCTATGGCTCCGAGCATAAACGGCATATAATTTTCCACGCCATAATTTTTGTAATCGCGAGTATCAATTTCAGTTTTAGCCATCTGCCAAAACTTTCTGGCATTTTTTATATCCTGTTTTGCCAAATAAATATCGCCTTGCAAATCATACAACGAGGCAAAAAAATACTCATCAGAACTCGTTGATTTTGCTAATACTTTTAACGCTTCATCGTAATTTTTTTCGTCCAACAAAATATTTGCCAAGCGTAATTTTGCAATCGGAATTAGCGTTTCATCGGCGGAATTTTCTATAACCCAAGCCAAATGCGATTTTGCAGTTTTGAAATCATTTTTATCTGCTGAAATTTTACTCGCCATAAACGCCGCCAAAGAAGCATAGCCGCTATTTGCGAAATTGTCCTCTAATTCTCCGGCAATGCGGACAACTGCGACATTATTTTGATTTTTTTCGTCGTTATTTTGGGCGTGTGCGTGAGAATTTTCATCGTGCATTTCAAAAGCGTTGTTGATATTCGAAAACAGCGAATTTGCTTGAACGGCGTTTTGATTTTGATACCAATTCCAAGCTTGCCAAGAAATCACGCCAAGCGAGACAATAATCACCACCGCACAGACCAAATTGCCATACATACTCCACCAAGTTTTCAAATTAGCAATTTGTTCCTGCTCTTCCAAATCGTAATGAGCCATTGATTTTCCTTATTAAATTTTTAAAATTTTTATTTCTTTTCCCCAGATTGTGCTGAATTTTCGCTTGTTGGCGTTGCAACAACTTTGGAAATTTCCGCATCTTTATTTACATCAGCCGCAGACATCGGAACTTCACCAGCGTCTGGAGTTGCCGTTGCCGGTGCGTTTGTAGTATTTGCAGTTTCGTTACTTGTTTCTGCTGCTTTGTCTTTATCTTTATCTGCGGATTTTTTCTTTTTCTTTTTAGGCGACTCTTCTTTTTTTGGAGCGTTCGGATTTTCTGGCGGCGGCAAAACCGGCTTGACGGTTTCCAAACTATATTTCCGCATATATTTATCCATTTCTCGCCAACCTTCAAAAATGCCGGAACGCGGCAACCAACTATAAATCGTGTAACAATCTTCTATGGCACGACCAGCGTGACGACAAGCATTGCCGACAGCTTTGCCTTCTTCGTGATAGCGTTCGGCACGAGCCTCTTGACCTTCCAAGACGGCAGCAACTTGATCGCTACAAGCAGAAAGTAAAAAACTACCGCAAAGAATAGAAATTGTTGGCAAAAGCGATAATTTTTTGAGAATTTGTTTATTTTTCATAATCATTTATTTATTTATTTGTTTATTTATTTACTTGTTTATTTTTGTTCTTATTTTGTTTATTTTTTTACATTTTTCCACGAGATTTTCCAAAAATTTTTTAAGATTTCTCGTGGAAAATGTTTGAAAAATTATTTTTGTTTATTTTTTGTTTATTTTTTGTTTTTATTTTTTGCTTTGACTTTTTCTCCGCCGAGCAAATCCATCAACGACGGAATAAATTTTGATAATTCCAAACTCATCAGAGAAAAATCTGCGTTAAAGCGTTCCATTTCGTCCGTTGCTGTATCTGCATTTTGCTCAGATTCCGCCAAAATGCTATCCAAATAAACTATGCGTTTGATTTCCGCTTTATCAGTCAGCACAAAAGAAATCCGATCGTCAAATGTAAAAGCCAAGCGTGTTGGTAATTTGCCAGATTTCAAATGCGATTTGATTTCCGCTGCGATTTCTTCGCCTTCCAACGGATGCCGCACATAACGCACGGTTTGACGCTCTTCTGTTGGCGATTTCAATTCACAATCGCGATCCAAAGTAAATGTTTCTGCCAAATTATCATCCGCAATTCCACCGGCTAACAAGCACTCGGTCATTACGGCAACCGCAGACTTTTCCGTATAAACCGGTTTGAGCGGAAAATCATCCAAAGCATCTGCCAAAACGCAAACTAATTCATCGGCTTTGCTCGGCGAGGCGGCGTCTATGACAAACCAACCATTTTTTACATCAAACCAAGCGTAAGTCGTTTTTTTACGCGTAAAGGCACGTGGCAAAAATTCGGCTATGATTTGTTCTTTTAATTCTTTCATAGCACGGCGGCTGGGATAATAACCTTGTTCTTCGTAGATTTTTTCGGAGCGTTCTTCAATTTCTTGCTTGACAACCGACGCCGGTAATAAACGTTGCTCGGTTGCTACGGCGATTAACCAAAATTGTTGATTATTTTGCGTAGAAACTTCATAGACCAAATTTTCAATATTGTCAGAATTTTCTTTATTTTTATCTTTATCTTTATCTTTGTCTTTATCTTTGTCTTTGTCTTTGTCTTTATGTTTGACCGGCGGAACAAAGCCGATGCTCTGCGTTTGTAAAGCCGAACAAGCCGAAAATTTGACCCGATTAAGTTGTTGATTGAATTCTTCTAAATCAATATTCCATTGAGAATTTAAACGATATAAAAATAAATTTTTGAACCACATATACTTTTATACTTTTTTATAAAATAAAGAAAATTTTGAAATGCTTAAATGCTTAAATGCTTAATTTTATAAATTTTATAGCCAAAATTATTAAATAAATTAAATAATAGAATAACAAAATAACAATTTCCACGAGATTTTTTCAAAAATTTTTAGCAAAATCTCGTGGAAAATCAACAAAAAACGCAAAATAACGCAAAATAACGCAAAAAATACGCAAAATGATTTATCAGTCCGAAATAAAAAATTCCATCGCCGTTTTTGATTCTGGTTTAGGCGGCTTGTCGGTGTTATGCGATTTATGCAAGTTGCCGGAATTAGCAAACGAAAAATTTTTTTATTTCGCCGACAGCAAAAATCTCCCATACGGCGACAAATCAGCAAAATTTATTTTTGAAAGAATTTTGCAAATTGCCGTATTTTTGGAAAATTTGGGTTTCAAAGCGTTAGTGATTGCTTGTAACACCGCAACGGCTTTGGCTGCCGATGAAATTCGCAAAATAGTAAAAATTCCGGTGATTGCTATTGAACCGGCGATAAAACCGGCGGTGGAAATTTCTAAAAATCAAGGCGAACATAAAACTATTGCAGTTTTGGCAACTAATTTGACAATTCAAAGTGAGCGTTATCAAAATTTGATAAAAAAATATGCAATAACGGAAAAAATCAACGTAATTTCTATTGCTTGTTGTGGTTTGGCAGAAAGTATAGAAATTTTGGAAAAAACTCAACAGCAACAACAAATAAATTTATTATTAAATAAATACTTAAATTTTGATAACTACAATGTAAATTTTGTAGATGCAATAGTTTTGGGTTGCACTCATTATATTTGGATAAAACCGCAAATTAGCGAGAAATTACATAAAAAAAATAAACAAATTCCTATTTTAGATACAGGAAAAGCAGTGGCGTTACAACTTTATAAAAAGCTGGTGGAAAATAATATTTTGAACCAAAAAAATTCAATTAGTAATCAAGAAAATAAATGTTATTTTTTTAGCAATATTTCGCCAAAAAAAATCGCAGAATTAAATTTAGTGGCAAACAATTTAGCGAATATGAAAATACATTTTTTCCACGAGAATTTTTAAAAAATTTTTAAAAAGTTTTTGAAAAGTTTTTGAAAAATTTTCAAATTTTTAACTAATTAAATAGAAATACAACTAAAAATAAAAATGATATTAAAAAAAATAAAACTATATTTGCAGTTGGTGCGAATGGACAAACCGATCGGCAGTTTGTTATTAGTTTGGCCAACTTTATGGGCGTTATGGTTTGCTTTTGACGGCAAACCAGATTTTTTTACAACGCTGATTTTTTTGCTCGGCACCGTGACTATGCGGTCTGCCGGTTGCATAATCAATGATATAGCAGACAGAAAATTTGATTTGCACGTCAAACGGACGACAAATCGCCCTATAACTTCCGGACAGGTTTCCGTCAAAGAAGCAATAATTTTATTTATTGTTTTATGCTTATTTGCTTTATATTTAGCAGTATTATTAAATAATTCTTTTGTATTATTGTTGAGCGTTCCGGCGTTATTTTTGGCGATAACTTATCCATACACAAAACGCTTTTTTGCCTTGCCTCAAGCGTATTTGGGAATTGCGTTCGGCTTTGGAATTCCGATGGCTTATGGAGCGGCTTTGCACGAAGTTCCCTTGCCGGGCTGGTTATTGCTGTTGGCAAATATTTTTTGGTCATTGGCTTACGACACGGCTTATGCAATGGTTGATAAAGACGACGACATAAAAATCGGCATAAAAACCTCTGCTTTGACTTTTGGAAACTACGACGTTTTGGCAATTATGATGTGCTATTTTTTGCACTTGGCGATAATCATTTTTGTTGGAGTTCATTACTACCAAATGAGTAATTTATTTTTTGTGGGAATTGCGATTGCCGCTTTGATGTCCGTGCAACATTATTTTTGGATAAAAACTCGTAGCCGAGAATTATGCTTCAAAGCATTTAATCACAATAATTTTTTGGGAATGGCAATATTTTTGGGGGTTTTTGGCGAATACACTTACCGAATATATTTTCAGTAAAAAGCAAAAATAAATAAAAAAACACTTTTTCCACGAGAAATTTCAAAAAATTTTTGGAAAATCTCGTGGAAATTTTCCAAAAACTAAAAAATTTTTACTATAATTGTGGGCAATTAACTAATCAAATTATCAAAATTTTCTTTTTTCCTATCTTCTATTCATAATTATCGTTATGTTAAAAAGTTTTTCTAACTATTCAATTTATGCGACTGTTGCAGCACCAAATCAATTTTGGTGGTGGCAGTTCGTCAATTTTTTGAGTAGGGCGAAGGACAATAAGTTTTATTCATAATAAATAATATATGACATAATAATCTCCTTTAATATGCAATCAAACTACTCAAAATTTTAAATTTTTGAGTAGTTTTTTTTATTTAATTTTTCTTAATAATTTTTAATAACTTCATTCAAATTTTTATTTTTAAATACTATGCAACAATTACAAGCACTAAGCACAAAATATATAGATGACCCATTTGCTTTATATAAATATTTAACCAAAGACAAACCGCAAAATACATTGTTATTAGAATCATCAGAAATTGGCACTCATAGAGGCATACAAAGTTTACTGATACTAAAAGCATCCGCCAAGATTATCTGCCAAAATCAAAGCGTAGAAATACATATTTTGAACGATTATTCTACGTTTTTGTTAGATTTGTTAAGCGATTATTTTTTATCAAAAACAATGCAAGACAAAGCCAAAAATTTTGGCAAAATTCTCGTGGAAAAAGTATCAAAAAATACTTTGAAAATATATTTTTTTGATATTTTTAATAATGTAAAAAATTCGGCTTTTGACGAAGAATATAAACTGAAAAATTGCCCAACAGTTTTAGATGTTTTGAGATTTTTGCAAAACTTATCAAGCAACGCAAAGGATTATAATTTACCAAAAGATAATGTATTTTTGGGCGGAGTTTTTGGCTTTGACTTAATAGAAAATTTTGAAATACTGCCAAGCATAAATAATAATGAAAATAACGAAAATTTTTGTCCAAACTATGTGTTTTATTTGGCGGAAGTTTTTGTAAAAATAGATCATTTGCAACAAACAACTACATTATATTCATTAAACTTGAATAATGATAAAACTAATATTAGTAATTTGGAAAATGTAGTAAATAAATTTTGGGACAAACTCAATAAGTTTGATATTTCAAATATTGAAAACATTGAAAACATTGAAAACATTGAAAACATTGAAAACATTGAAAATAATAACAATGCTAATAATGCTGAAAATTTATCATCAAGTATTATAGTTAATAGTTTTCCAAATAATCAAACTTATGGCGAAAATGTGGAAAAAATAAAACATTATATTCGTCAAGGAGATATTTTTCAGTGCGTATTATCAAGACAATTCAAAATAGATTGTCCTAATAGCGAAATCGCTTATGAATATCTGCGGAAAAATAATCCAAGTCCTTATCAATTTTTTATGTATGATAATGATTTTATTATTTTTGGTGCTTCGCCGGAAATTTCTGTTAAATATACTGCAGAAAATCGGCAAGTTGAGTTATATCCGATAGCAGGAACTAAACCACGCGGTCGTGATGAAAATGGCAATATAGATTATGATTTAGATTCACGTATAGAATTTGATTTACGTCAAGATGAAAAAGAATTATCCGAGCATTTAATGTTAGTGGATTTGGCTCGTAATGACTTGGCAAGAATTTCACAAAATAATACTCGTTGCACGCAAGAACTACTTAAAGTTGATAAGTATTCGCACGTTATGCATTTGGTATCTCACGTGACGGCAAAATTGAGTTTGGATTTGGATTGCTTACACGCTTATCAAGCTTGTTTAAATATGGGAACTTTAACCGGAGCTCCAAAAATTAGAGCAACGGAAATTATACGCGATTTTGAACAATCTCGGCGTGGTAGTTATGGCGGTGCAATAGGTTATTTAAAAGGTAATGGCGATATGGATACTTGTATTTTAATTCGTTCGGCTTTTGTGAATATAAATAACAATATTGCAGTAGTTCAGTCCGGTGGAGGAATAGTATTAGATTCACAACCTCAACAGGAAATACAAGAAACTATAAACAAAGCAAAATCAGTTTTGTTAGCAATCGCAGCATCACAAAATAAAACCTTACTTTTTAAATAAGTAATCAACAAATTTTCCACGAGAAACTATATATTTTTTTTGAGAAATAATACATTATGAATAACAACAATACTAATAATGCTAATACCATTATAAATAACACTATTATTTTGTTAGATAACTTTGATTCTTTTACTTATAACTTGGCAAATGAATTAAAAAATAAAGGTTTGAGTTTAAAAATTTTTAGAAATAATTTGTCTGCAAAAGTTATTTTTAATGAAATAGAAAATATCAAAAAAATAACTGGACTAACTCCGATTTTGGTTATATCACCTGGGCCGGGAAATCCAACAGAATCCGGTTGCTTGATGGAGTTAATTGCATTATGTCACCGCAAAATTCCTATGCTTGGAATATGTTTGGGACATCAAGCACTATGCCAGTTTTACGGAGCAAATATAGTAAAAGCAAATGTACCTATGCACGGCAAAAGTTCGCTGATTTTACATAATGCTGACGATATTTTTAATAACATTCCTAATCCAGCACGTTTTGCTCGTTATCATTCGTTAGTCGCTGAAAATATTCCAAATAATTTAACTATTATTGCACAATTTGAAGATATAGTTATGGGTGTTATAAATCGTCAAGATAGAATATTAGGTTTTCAGTTTCATCCAGAGTCTATAATGTCGCCTTTTGGAAGTATTTTATTACATAATTCACTGAAATTTTTAGCATCAGAAAGCAGCGAACAAATAACTCAAGCATTACTAAATAAATTGTATAACAACGAGCAATTATTAGTATCTGAAATACAATCATTTTTTGCCGAAGTAATCAAAGGAAATGTTGATAATTCTGTATTATCTTCCGCTTTGACTGCAATGAAAATTCGTGGCGAAACTCCAATAGAAATCTCCGGAGCTGCCAAAGCATTTTTGCAATTTGCTACACCGTTTAATCGTCCAAATAATTACATTTTTGGAGATATAGTTGGCACCGGTGGAGATGGTTTAGGAACTATTAACGTTTCAACTACGGCGGCGATGGTTGCAACATATTGCGGAGTTAAAGTTGCTAAACACGGAAATCGTAGTGTATCTTCAAAATCTGGGGCTTCTGATTTATTAACAGCGATGGGAATAAATGTAAATATTTCGCCGGAGTCGGCTCGTGCTTGTTTAGATGAAATAGGTATGTGTTTTTTGTTTGCTCCGCTATATCATAAGGGTTTTAAAAATGCAGTAAATGTTCGGCAGTCATTAAAAACTCGGACATTATTTAACTTACTCGGGCCATTAGTGAATCCGGCAAAACCTGACTTTGCTTTGGTTGGAGTATATAGTAAAGATTTGTTATTACAAATGGCGGCAAGTTTGAAAGAACTTGGTTATAAACGTGCATTAGTTGTTTATGGTGGTGGTTTAGATGAAATCGCTATACATACTAATACAAATATTGCGGAACTAAAAGCAAATGGAGATATTATTAGTTATGAATTAAATGTTGCTGACTTCAACTTTAATCAACAATATAATATTACTGATATTTTGGGCGGTAATCCGCAAGAAAATAAAGTAATAACAGAAAATATTTTGCAAGGCAAAGCAAGTAATGCTCACACAGATTTGATTGCAGTAAATGCAGGTGCTTTATTATATTTATCTGGTAAAGCAAACAATTTAGTTGAAGGTTATAAAACGGCAAAACAACAAATTTTGTCCGGTTTAATTTATGAAAAAATAGCCAAGAAACTAATTAACTTTACGCAATCTTGTAAATTATAAAATTACATTTTCTATAGTAAAAAATATGAAAGTAAATAACAATATAATTGACAAAATTATTAGTTTAAAACTAAATACTTTGAACGATTTAAAACAAAAAAAATCGTTAAGTGATTTGATTGATGAAGTTAAAAATATTCAACAAAATCAATTTCAAAATAATATTAGTTTTACTCAAAAAATAAAAGCAAAATCTCGTGGAAAAAATTCAATTACTAACAATCCATTTTTTATTTTGGAATGCAAACAAGCATCGCCAAGTCAAGGAATGATAAATAGTAATTTTGATTTACAAAATATTATCAATACTTACGCAAATTTTGCCGACGCTATTTCGGTTTTATGTGAAGAAAATTACTTTAAGGGTTCAGTGCAAAATTTGCAACAAGTAAAGCAAATTTTAAATCAAAAAAATATATTTGATATTCCTTTATTATGTAAAGATTTTATTATTGATGAATATCAAATTTATATGGCAAAATTGTATGGTGCTAATGCGATTTTGTTGATGTTAAATGTGTTAGATAATAATGAATATATTTATTTATCTAATGTAGCAAAAAGTTTAAATTTGGATGTTTTGACTGAAATCAGTGACGAGCAAGAAGCAAATTTTGCTATACAATGTAAAGCAGAAAATATAGGTATCAATAATCGTGATTTTACTACTTTAAAGACGAATTTAAAACGTACAAATTTATTAGTTGATTTTATTATTAAAAATATCAAAAATAATGTTAGTAATGGGGAAAATTATCACCCAAATTTAATTTCTGAATCTGGTTTTAATTATCATTCAGAAATCGTAGAATATAGTAATATTGTTGATGGTTTTTTAATCGGAACTTCTTTGATGAAACAATATGAAAATTTAAATATTGCTTGTCAAAAATTATTGTTAGGAGAAATCAAAATTTGCGGAATTACTAACGCTGAAGATGCAAAATTTTTAAATAATTTTAATGCTTACAACAAAAATATTTTTATGCTTTATGCAGGTTTAATTTTTGTTGAAACTTCTAAACGTTTTGTGAGTATAGAAACTGCAAAAAATATAGTCCGGCAAACTAAAAATTTGCAATATGTAGCAGTTTTTCAAAATGAACAAAATATAGAAAAAATAATTTTGCTATTACAAAAATTAGATATAAAAAATATAAAAATTATTCAACTACACGGAGATGAAAATACTGAAAATATTGAATATATTCAAAATTTAAAAACTAAATTATTGCATACTTTTGGAGAAAATATCGCTAATGAAATTCAAATTTGGAAAGCCGTTAGTGCTTCAAAAGTTAATTCCAAAAATAATTTAGAAAATCTCGTGGAAAATTATCTACAAAATGGTATTAGTAAAATTATTTTAGATAATCAAAACGGCGGAAGTGGCAAAACTTTTGATTGGAATTTAATACCTAACAAATATAAACAAAATATTATGCTTTCCGGTGGAATTAACTTAAATAATCTACAAGAAGCATTGAATATTGGTTGTGCTGGAATTGATATTAGTTCCGGCGTAGAATTGCAAAACAATAATAATAATAATAATAATAATAATAATATTGTCAAAAAAGATACGCAAAAAATTCAACAATTATTCAAAAATTTTTTTAATTTACATAACTATAAAAAATAAGGAAGTAATTATATAATTATGAAAACAAATGCTTTTTATGGCGAGTTTGGTGGATATTATGTTCCTCAAATTTTAGTCCCCATTTTAGAACAGTTAGAAGATAGTTTTTTAAATGCTATTAATGATGATAGTTTTAATCAACAACTAAATGATTTACTAACTAATTTTGCTGGTCGTCCTACGCCATTAACTTTATGCAGAAACATAACTAAAAATTCCAAAACAAAACTATATTTAAAACGCGAAGATTTATTGCACGGCGGTGCTCATAAAACTAACCAAGTAATCGGTCAAGCATTGTTAGCAAAGCGTATGGGAAAAACTGAAATAATTGCCGAAACCGGAGCCGGACAACACGGAGTTGCTACGGCTTTGATTTGTGCTTTATTAGGTCTAAAATGTCGTATTTATATGGGCGAAAAAGATATGCAACGCCAACAGCAAAATGTATTTAGAATGGAGTTATTTGGTGCCAAAGTAATTTCCGTTACTACCGGTTCAAAAACTTTAAAAGATGCTTGTAATGAAGCGTTAAGAGATTGGGTTGGTTCTTATAAAAATAGTCATTATTTATTGGGAACAGCTGCTGGACCTCACCCGTTTCCTATGATTGTAAAATACTTTCAAAAAGTCATTAGTGAAGAGATAAAACAGCAAATTTTAAATATAGAAAAACGCCTTCCTGATGCAGTTATTGCTTGTATTGGAGGTGGGTCAAATGCTATTGGAGCATTTGCGAATTTTATCCACGAGAAAAGTGTAAAACTTTTTGGAGTAGAAGCCGGTGGAGAAAGTATTATTGGCAAAAAAAATGGCATAGTATTAGCCGATAAAAACTTGAATAGTGTTGAAAATATTGGCATATATTTAGGAATGAAAACTCCGTTAATGCAAAATGATGAAGGTCAAATATTAGAATCGCATTCTATATCCGCCGGTTTAGATTTTCCAGCAGTTGGCCCAGAACACGCTTACTTATCGCAAATTGGCAGAGTAAAATATGTAGGAATTACTGATAAAGAAGCCGTTAGTGCTTTCAAATTATTAGCACAAAAAGAAGGTATTATTCCGGCGTTAGAAAGTTCTCACGCTTTGGCTTATGCTCTGAAACTAATAAACGAAAATCCCGACGAAGAACAAATTTTAGTAGTCAATTTATCTGGGCGTGGCGATAAAGATTTACATACTATTAGAAATTTTGAAAAATAATTATTACTAATATAAAAAAATAAGCAAAAATAAATAAAAATAAAACTCAAAAAAATTATGCAAACTAACAATAATAATTTTAATAATTTCAATCGTTATTACAATTTATTTCAACAAAATAAACTTAATAATGAAATCGCTTTTATTCCTTTTATTACATTAGGCGATCCAAATTTTGAATTATCTTTCAAAATTTTAGATACTATTTGTCAAAGCGGTGCCGATGCTTTAGAATTGGGTTTTCCATTTTCTGATCCGTTAGCCGATGGTCCGATTATTCAAGCAGCAAATAATCGTGCTTTAAATGCAAATATTTCCGTAAAACAATGTTTTAAATTGATTGAAATGATCCGTAGTAAATACCCAAAAATTGCTATCGGATTATTACTATATAGCAATTTAATTTTACATAGTCCGGACTTTTTTCAACAAGCAAAAAATGTAGGCATTGATTCATTACTAATTGCAGATATTCCTATTGAATTAAGTTCAGAAATGTTAGAACTATCAACAAAATTTCAGTTGCCGTTAGTTTTTATCGCTCCACCAAATGCCGATAGTAAAGTTTTAGAAAGTATTAGCAAAGCCGAAAATTTATTAGAAGTAAAACAACGTGCATATACTTATTTGTTATCAAGATCTGGCGTTACTGGCATAGATAAAACTGCCGAACAACCAGCAGAATTTATTATTAGTGAATTAAATAAATTTGATGCTCCGCCTTGTGTTTTAGGTTTTGGAATTTCTAAACCTGAACATATTACTACGGCAAAAAATTCAGGTATTAAAGGAGTTATTTCCGGTTCCGCAGTAGTCAAAATTATCCAAGATAATTTAGATAATGAAAGCAAAATGTTGAGCGAATTAAGTAAATTTATAAAACTTATGAAGGCAGCAACAAAATTGTAAAAAAATAGTAATAACAAAAAACAATTTTCCACGAGATTTTCCAAAAATTTTTTGAATTTCTCGTGGAAAATATGCAAAAATTTTCAAAAATTTATTCCAAAATTTATTTAATTAAATAGTCAAAAAATATGAAAAAAATCGCTTTACTTAGTTGCACTCCAAATGGTGGAAAAACTTATTTAGATTATTTGAAAAATGTGCTTACTTATTTATTAGAAATATATAATAATACCCCACCCCAGCAAAAATTATGCCAAATTGATTTCTTTCAATTAAATGGAGAAATGATGGACGTTGGTTTGACTATTTCTGAAACAGAAAATTACTTACAATATAAAGTAAAAGCAATTAACAATCAAACAGATTTTTTTAAGTTATTTAACTATGATGTTGTGTTTTTTAATCAACCATTTTTAATCCCTTACTTTCCTGATAAAGTATTTTGTGTGAATATTTTGCACGGCAATGCTTTAACGCCATCACAACCAAAAGAAAATTATTTTAGTTGGTTGGCTTATCAAGATGCTTTTATTTGTCCAAGTTATAGTGTATTAAAAGCTTGTTATGACGAATTAACTGTATGCAGAAAAAAGCATAATAATAAGTTTGAAAATCTTGTATATAATCAAAAACGTTCGCATATACGCAAAACTTTTGCAGCAAAAACTCAACCTATAAAACAAGAAAATTTCTTTAATATAAACGATTATAAAAATGTTGATAAAGATAATTTAACTATTGCTATTTTTCCAGCTGCTCCACAGGTAATCGGCAACGATGTTTCTTTATTTAATAGTTTTAATTTAATTATTGAAAGCATAGCAAAAAATTTTCCAACTACAAAAATAATATTTAGATCTCACGCTATAAACTTTTATAAAAATGACAATGGTGAATATATTTCTCACATAAATGGTTTAGCAAAAGCAGTGCAAAAGTTAGAGCAAATTATTCCCAATTTTTATGTTGATACTTTCAAAAAAAGTTCGTCCGAATTTTTTAATCAATGTGATATTTTAATTACTGATGGTTCTTCTGGCGGAGTTTCCTTTTTATTAAATAAAGCAATGCCACCTATTTATTACATTCCAAGAAATGTAGTAAAAACCAAAATAAATGTTCATAATTTCGTAGCATTACAAAAAGACAAAGTATTATTTGCACATAGTATAAAAGAACTTATAAAGCAAATAAATCATTGCATAAATTTAACCAAAGAACAACGTATAAATTACTTTAATAATTATTGCGAAAATGATTTATTTTTGGAAGTTGATACTAAACAAGTATTAAAAAATATTATAGAAAATAATATAAAAAATTTCCCTTACATAGATGAAAAAGGTAATGTATTTGATTTTTAGTTTATAAAAAATTTTCCACGAGATTTCTATAATTTTTTATAGATTTCTCGTGGAAATTTATTTTTATTTTGTTTTATTTTGTTTTGTTTTGTTTATGTTTTATTCTGGTGCCTCTTGTCGGAATCGAACCAACGCCTGATGATTACAAGTCAACTGCACGACCTTCATGCTAAAGAGGCAAATTTTTATTTGTGTTTTTGTTTCTTTTATTTTTTAAAAGAAGTGCGAATTATACATTAAAATTATGCAATTCATTTGTTATTTTTGTTAAAAAATTTAAAAAAATGTCTAATTCTGCTAAAAATTCTAATAATATCAACAAGTTAAATAAAAACAATATTGCTCCAAAAACTCAAAATTTTGATTGGAATAATTTAATTTCTACTTTACTTAAACAGTTAGAAGTGCATCATATGGGCTTGACTTTGGCTAAAAAAAAGGAAATGCTCCAAAATGTATTAACTCGCAACAAATTTTCCGACGACAAATTATATAAACGGCTTGGCAATTTGCTTACTTCTTGGCAACTGATTTCCGCCGAAACCGCTAAACGTAACAATAGCAACAATAGCAGCAATAACAGCGATAAAACCAGCAAAGTAATTCAGGGCGAGGGCGAAAATGAAGATCGCTCGGCTTCTACGCTGCTTGACGTGGATACCGGCGTATTTTTGGAAATCCGCAAACAAGTTGAATTTTTATTGACTCACAGTTTTTTGACGATTTTTGAAACTTATCCGGATATCGTCAAATTGTCCAAAGATTCGGCGTTGGCAATTCGCAAAGCTGATTCGGTCAAAGATGTCAAAAAAGCGTGGAAAATGCTCAAAAAATTTGCCTTGAAAGTAGAATTCTTTTCGCAAGACCAGCAAAAATTACAAAAATCGTTGTTTAGAATGCTTGGGTTGTTGGTTGATAATATTTCCGAGTTGATTACCGATAATTCTTGGATTCAAGGACAAATCGGCATAATCCAAAAGATTCTGAAAAATCCGCTAACTTTACGGACGCTCAAAGAAGCCGAACGTATTTTGACCGAAGTTTTATTTAAACAAAGCCAACTCAAAGCCGGTTTAATTCAGTCGCAGACGGCGACGGCTGAATTGTTAGCAAATTTTGTGAATAATCTGGCGAATTTTTCTGATAATACTTCAAGTTATCACGATACGATGAGCGATTACGCACAACAGATTTCCAAAATCACCGACCCAAGCGAGTTAAACAAGGTTTTGAGTTCCGTTATGCAACAGACTCAAGAAATGCAGAACGCCGCCAAAAAAACCGCCGATAACCTCAAACAAGCACAAATTAACGTGCAAAAAGCCAACAAAAAAATTGAGCAGTTAGAATTAGAATTATCCAAAAGTAGTAAAGAAATCACGCACGACCAACTCACCGGCATTTTGAATTTGAACGGCTTCAACGCTGTTTTTACGGAAGAAATCAAGACCGCCAAACAATCGCTCACGCCGTTATGCGTTGGAATTTTTTCCATAGACAATTTAAAAGCCACGCAGCAACTTTATGGCGAAAATATCGCCGAAGATATTTTCAAACATTTATGCAATGTTTGTCAGCAAAATTGTTTGCGTCCGCAAGATAATATCGCCAGAATTGATGTGCGAAATTTTGCCATAATTTTTCCGAACGCCGAAGTAGAAGAGGCAAAAAATATTATGTTGAATTTGCAAAGAGAACTTACTAAAAGCATATTTTTGCATAATAAAAAAGAAAAAATTTTGATTACTTTCAGTGCAGGAATTACTGCTATGAAAATGGCAAATTCCGATGAAGAAGATGACGATGATGACGATGATGATGAAATTAGTAATGAAAATAGTAACGAAAATAGTAACGACAAAAAAGTCAATGAAGAAACGCCAAGTTCAATATTAAAACGTGCTTTGATTGCTATGAAAATGGCACAAAATAAAGGCAAAAATACTGTGGAAGTATTTTTATAAATTCATATAACAAAATTCCACGAGAAATCTAAAAATTTTTTTAGAAATCTCGTGGAAATTTTACGCAAAAATACTTTTTACTTTTTATATAAATATGAATAATTGTTATTACTACGACGAAAAAAATCAGCTTTTGGTTATTAAATTTTATGTGCAACCAGCCGCCAAAAAAACTGAAATTGTAGGAATTTATAATGAATCTATAAAATGCAAACTTTCGGCTCCTCCCGTTGATGGCAAAGCAAATTCAGAGTTAGTAAAATTCTTAAAAAAACTTTTGAAAATCTCAAATATAAACATTATTTCCGGATTAACTTCACGCGAAAAAAAACTCGCCATTAACATAGACAAAACTCAAATTGATAGCGTTATAAATATTCTTATTCCACAAATTAGTTTAGATATTTAAAAACATTTAAAAACATTTAAAAACATTTAAAAACATTTAAAAATATTTAAAAATGAATTACAAAATTCCCATTTCCGTTTTAGTTATCATTTATAACAACTTTGGAAATATATTATTATTAAAACGTGCAGATTCTCCAAAAAATTTAGATTTATGGCAATCTGTCACCGGAAGTAAAGAAAATAGTGATGCAAATTTAATCGTTACTGCTTGTAGAGAAATCTACGAAGAAACTAAATTTTTTGCCACAGAACATCAAATAGAAAATCTAAATTTAATAACTAATTTTGAAATCTTGCCTTACTGGAAGCACAAATATGCTCCAAATATAACTCATAATCAAGAAACGGCGTTTGCTTTTTGCACAGATTTCAATCAACAAAATCCTATTTTGGCTCAAAATGAACATACGGAATTTGTTTGGCTACCTTATAAAATTGCCGCCGAAAAATGTTTTTCGCCGAGCAATAAACAAGCAATTTTGAAAATAGCAAAATTAAAAAACTTTTGAAAGATTTCAAAACTTTTCCACGAGTTTTCAAAAATAATTTTTAAAATCTCGTGGAAATTCTGTTTTTTTATTTTGATTTTTATAGATTTTTATAGATTTTTATAAATATGAACGACTTGATTTTATCCGCAATTCGCACTTTAAACACCGAATCTCAAGCAATTTTAGACCTCAAAAATCGCATTGAAAATAATCCAAATTTCGGCTTTGATTCCGCAATTTTTATGATAAATAATTGCTTTGCCTCGCACGGCAGAGTTATCATCAGCGGAATGGGAAAGTCCGGGCATATCGCCAGAAAAATTGCCGCCACAATGTCCAGCACCGGAACGCCTTCGTATTTTGTGCATCCGGCAGAAGCTATCCACGGCGATTTGGGAATGATCACGCAAAACGATTTATTAGTGGCGATTTCTTATTCTGGCGAGTGTGAAGAATTGCTAAAAATTTTGCCGATTATCAAACGGCAAGGTGCCAAGTGTATTGCGATGACCGGCAAGGAAAATTCCTCGTTGGCGAAAGCCGCCGACTTACATTTGGATTGCAAAGTTTCGCAAGAAGCGTGTCCGTTTAATTTGGCACCGACTTCCAGCACTACGGCGACTTTGGCTTTGGGCGATGCTTTGGCGATTGCCTTGTTAGAAAATAAAGGTTTCAGCAAGGAAGATTTTGCCAGATCGCATCCGGGCGGCAGTTTGGGCAAAAAATTACTAACTCGGGTTAGCGATGTTATGCGTTGCGAAAATTTGCCGTTGATTGATAAAAATACTACTTTGCAAGAAACTTTGCTGAAAATGTCCGCCGGAGGTTTGGGTTTGGTGATTGTCGTTGATGATTTAGAAAATCAAAAATTGTGCGGAATTTTCACCGACGGCGATTTGCGTCGTAGTTTTTTAAATAATAATGTTAGCGAAATTTTGCAAAAATCTATCAGTAATTTTATGCAAACTAAACCGCAAATAATAAGTCCAGAAAAGTTAGCAACTGCTGCCGTAGAAATGATGCAAAGATTACGTATAAATGCTTTGATAGTTTGTGAAAATAATCGCATAGTCGGAGCGTTGAATATGCACGATTTATTTAAAGCCGGAGTTTTATAAAAAGCAAATAAAGCAAATAAAGCAAATAAAGCAAATAAAGCAAGAAAAATAATGTTATGAATAATATAAAACAAGCAATTAGTGAAATCAAATTAGTAGGTTTTGATATTGATGGCGTAATGTCAGATGGCGGTCTAATTTTTAGTGATAGTAATGTAGATTTTGAAAGCAAAATTTTTAATGTAAAAGATGGTTTTGCTATCAAATTATTACAAAAAAGTAATATAGAAATTGTGATTATTACCGGCAGAAAATCCTCTTGTGTAGAAAATAGAATTATTAAAAGTTTGGGTATTAAAAAAGATTTTTTATTTCAAGAAGTCGCAGATAAAAAACAATGTTTAGAAAATCTACAAAAAAAATTAGAAATCTCGTGGAAAAATTGTGCTTTTATTGGTGATGATTGGATAGATTTGCCTATTTTAATGCGTTGTGGATTTTCTGCTTGTCCGGCGGATGCTCATAATGAAGTAAAGCAAAGAGTTGATTATATTTGTCAAAATAATGGCGGTAAAGGTGCAGTCAGAGAATTTGTAGAAATCATTTTGAAAAATCAAAAAACTGATTTATATCAAAGCATTTTAAATGAGTATTTAAAATGAATATTTAAAGCAATAAAAAATAATAAAAAATAATAAAAAATAATAAAAAATAATAAAAAATACTATGAAAAATCACATTAGTTTAACCAAAATTACGCCGATTATTTTATTAGCAAGTTTGGCGATTTTATCGTTTTGGTTAAAAGAAGTAGTGGAAAGCAATTTAACTAATCCGAATAATATTAAACAACATATTCCGGACGCTTATGCCTATGAAGTTTCGGCAAGTTATTTTGATAAAAATGGAGAGTTAAATTATCGTTTGACTTCGCCAGAAGTAAAACATTATTCCGACGATGATAGCGTGGAAATAAACTTGCCAAAAGTATATTATTATAAAAATAAAGATAACACAACGCAAACAAATTTATATAAAAATGCAGCAACTGAAATTACGGCAAAAAATGGTTTAGTTTCTTCGCAAGGAGATGTTATTTATATTTGGGATAATGTTAAAATTTTTCGTCCAGCACAAGGCAAATCGCAAAATATGAACGGCTATACAGACAATTTGATTTTCATTACTAAAAATGATTTTGTTTATACAAATAGTGATTTTAAAGTTGTGGAAGGTAATTCTTGGTTAAGCGGAAAAGGCGTGGAATTAGATTTAAAAAAATCTTATTATAAAATACTTGCTAATGTCAGAGCATATTATGAAGCAAAGCAAAAATAATAATTTTGTTAATACTATCAATTTGCAACGATTTGCTGATAATTTTGATAAAAATTATAGTATAAAAATTGATTATAATTTTGATGAAGTAAATAAATTTTTAGATATAAATTATTACTTTGTCGGATATTGTAGTAACATAAATTTTAATGAAAATTTGATTTTCCAAAATGACGCAGCAAATAGAAAAGATAATTTATGGAAAAATACTTGCTGCGAAGTTTTTATAAAAAATAACAATAATAATTATTATAGAGAATTTAATTTTGCTTTTAATGGTGCGTGGGCTTGTTATGATTTTGTTGATTATAGAATCGCCGCCAAAATAGCAAATCCAAAGTTTGAAAATAATATTTTTCCCATTATTAACAATGATATTGGCAACAAAATTTTAAATGTAAAAATTCCGTTTGCAATGTTATTAAATTGCAATAATTTTGATAATTTTGATAATTTTGATAATTTAACCTTGCATTTTTGTGCCGTAGTCAAAGAATTCCAAAACGATAATTTATATTATTACGCTGATAAACATTTAGATAATAGTAAAGCAGATTTTCATAAATTTTAATAAGTTTAAAAATGCAAAATAATATACAAAATAATATACAAAATAATATACAAAATAATAACGAAAATATTATAGAAACTGTTGTCAAAATTATTGCTATTGATACTAATAATTTCGCCGAAGTCCAAGCTCAAAATGGTTGCGGAAAATGTCATACAAAAGGTGGTTGCGGCGGCAATAATTTAAGTAGAATCTTTTGTAGTAATGCAAAAAATACTATGAAAATCGCAAATACTTTAAATGCAAAAATCGGCGATTTTGTAATTATAGGTTTTGATAAAAATACTTTGCAAAATTCTGCAAATTTGTTATATGGTTTGCCATTATTAGCGTTAATTTTTGGGGCTTTATTTGGCAATATTTTTGGCGAAGTATTCGCTATTTTGTTTGGATTTTTGGCTATGTTTATTACTTTTATTTTGCTAAAAATTTCCAAAAAAAATAATCAAAATCTCGTGGAAAATGGTCAAAGTAATCAAAAACCTTTTATGATTAAAATATCAACTTAATAAAACTAATAAAACTAATAAAACTAATAAAACTAATAAAACTATATGAATATAAGCAAAAAAACTATGAAAAAATTTTTAGCCTCGCTGTTTGTTGCTACTTCGTTAAGTATTTCGCCGATAACTTTTTCCGATGCAATCGCTCAACAAACAAGCAATTATAATCTGCCAGATTTCACCGGTTTGGTCGCCAAATACGGCAATACCGTCGTAAATATCAGCACCACAACTATCAGCAAAAATAATGGCGGAAATTTTCAGTTTGATTTTGGCGATAGCGACGATCCGGCTTTGGAATTATTCAAACACTTTTTTAATCAAATTCCCGGCGGAGGCGGCAACTTTCCGCGAGAGCAGCAAAATCATTCGCTCGGCAGCGGTTTTATCATTTCTTCTGATGGCTATATTCTCACTAACGCCCACGTGGTCGCCGAAGCCGATGAAATCAAAGTGCGACTCAATAACGATAAAAAAGAATTCACCGCCAAAGTTATCGGTAGCGACAAACGCACCGACATCGCTTTGATAAAAATTGAGGCAACTGGTTTGCCGGTCGTCAAATTAGCCAACGTGAAAAATCTCAAAGTCGGCGAGTGGGTTGTCGCAATCGGTTCGCCGTTTGGCTTTGATAACTCCGTGACCGCCGGAATTGTATCCGCCAAAGGACGTTCTTTGCCGCAAGAAAATTATGTGCCATTTATTCAAACCGACGTAGCGATCAATCCGGGCAATTCCGGAGGCCCGTTATTCAATTTGCGTGGCGAAGTCGTCGGCATCAATTCGCAAATTTATAGCCGCAGTGGCGGTTATATGGGCGTTTCTTTTGCCATTCCTATTGATGTGGCGATGCAAATCCAAAAGCAATTACGGCAATCTGGCAAAGTTAATCGCGGACGTTTAGGCGTGTCTATCCAAGAATTAACGCAGGAATTAGCCGAAAATTTTGGCTTACGCAAACCGCTCGGAGCGTTGGTGAATTCCGTAGAAAAAAATGGTCCTTCCGGCAAAATTTTATTGCCCGGCGATATCATTATGAAATATAACGACGAAATCATCAACACTGCCGCCGATTTGCCGCGATTAGTCGGGCAAACGGAACCAAATACCAAAGTCGTTTTGACAATTTGGCGTGGCGGCAAACTTTATACGGCAAATATAGTTATCGGCAAAATTGACGACGATGAAAATTTCGGAAAACGCCAGTCCAGCAATAACAAGAGCGAAGGTCAAGCAATCGGCAAATTAGGTTTGGTGTTATCGCCATTGACGGCGTCGCAAAAAAATGCTTTACAAGTTCCTCACGGCTTGGTCATAGAAAACATACGCGGAAATTTGGGCAAACAAAGCGGTTTATTGCCCGGCGATGTAATTTTGGCATTGATTTATAAAGGCGAAACTTTTAACGCCGTTTCTGTGAAAGCATTGGCAGATAAATTAGCCTCGTTGCCAAAAAATTCTTCTTTTACGTTTTTGATTCGCCGTCAAGATGATCAAATCTTTTTAAATATCAAAAATTATTAAAAATTATTAAAAATTATTAAAAATTATTAAAAATAAATAACAAATTTCCGCGAGAAATCCAAAAAATTTTTTAAAAATCTCGTGGAAATTTATCAAAATCATCAAAAGGATAAAAATTATGCAAACCAAAATTATTTCTACCGAAAATGCTCCGGCAGCAATAGGCACATATTCCCAAGCTGTTCAAGCCGGAAATACTTTGTATATCTCCGGACAAATCGCAATCAATCCGGCAACCGGAGAAATGCAAAACGGCATAGATGCTCAAATAGAGCAAGTTTTTACAAATTTACAAAATATTTGTCTCGCTGCTGGTGCGACTTTGAATAATGTCGTCAAAGTAAATGTATTTTTGACAGATTTGGCGAATTTCGGCAAAGTCAATGCTGCTATGGAAAAGTTTTTCCAAAAGCCATATCCAGCCAGAGCCGCCGTGCAAGTTAGCAAGTTGCCAAAAGATGCGTTGGTAGAAGCAGATGCAATAGCGGTGGTAGATTAAAAAAATAAGCAAAAAAATAAAAATATAAAAAACAAATTCTCCACGAGAAATCTCAAAAAATTTTTGGGAAATCTCGTGGATCTCGTGGAAAAAGTGTTTTTTTTGCAATGTTTGTTTTACTCCAAAACTTCTACTTTTTTGGCTTCACAATTTATCTGCAATTTTTGACAACTCGCCCACTTTTTGTATAACTTTTCTCCGGCACCGATTATCGCTGGTAATCCGAGTTCTCCGGCACGAATTGCCATATGCGAATTTACTCCGCCCCACGCCGTGATCAAAGCAGCGATTTTGTGCGAAAATAACCAATCAAAACCTGGATCTGCGTTTGGTATGCAAACTATTTTGCCGATTAAATTTTGAGTTTTAAATTCTGCATCGCTTAAATTTAAGGCAATCACTTCGGCGGCGATTTGCTTTTGGGTTATAAAATTTGGCAGCGTTTGCGGATATTCAAACGCCCAAATATCTTGCGGAGATGTTATCAACGGCGGCAGAGAAACTTTGGTAGTTTGCTCAAACCGAGCTTTCCCTTGTTCTATGCTGCGTTGCAACAAAACTTTGGCTTTGGTCGCCGAAACGTGTAATTCTTTGAAAACGCCGACGCTACAAAAAGCGAGATCTTGTTTATCAAAACCTAAATTTTCGCCGACTTGGGAAATCAAAGCCAAAGCGTCGGAGAGATTTTTGGTGAAATAAAATTTTGATAATTCGCGTAATTGTATGCCGCTTTGCATAAAATCTAACAAACTGACAACATCACATTGCAAACCGTGATGAGCCAACAATTCGCCGATTTGCTTCATTTGCGGCAAAGTCAAGGAAAATATTTTGTTTGATTTTTCAGCCGCAACATTTTCAACATTTTCAACATTTTCAACATTTTCCACGAGATTTTGTTTATTTTTTTCAGCAAAATTGAAATATAAATCCGGTGCTTCATCATAACGTGGCGACAAAATATCATAAGTTCCCGGACGCAAATGTCCGTATTTTGATAAAAAAGTAGTGCGGTCTAAATTTTTTCTATCTCTCGCCAACTGACCGCTCACCGTAGAAACGCTGTTCATAAAAGCGTCATAATCGTCGTGCGATAAAATGCCTACCGCAACCAACGATTTCAACATTTGCACGGCGATAAATCCAGCACGAGCCAACCCCGCAAATGGCAAAGTTCCGTAGCGTTTGCCGTCTTCCAAAAGCCAGTAAATTTTTTCCAAATTATCAACGCCAGAAGCGAATAATTTTTCACGTCTATCGTTCAAGATTTTCAATTTATCGGCATCGCCTTGCCATAAAGCGTCTTTCGGACGAATTATCCGATTCGTCAGCGTCCGTAAAGCATCTGCGATTGCATTTTGTTCGTTTTGTGAAAACGAGAAATTTTGCAAGATTTTTAAGCGTTCCGGCAAATCAAGCGTATAACACGAAAACACAATTTCAAATTCAACTTTATCGTGCAACATCGGCTCATCAACCAAACGCTGAATGTAATAATCCACCAGCCGTCCGGCGATTACTTCATTTAAACTCGCCGGAATAAATGAATTAAACGACAAACGCACGTCTATATACGGCAGACCAAAAAAATTCGGCATCAACGGAAAACTCCGCAGATTGCGATAACCATAATTATGCCGTTGATACGCCCAAATATTGTCGGTGACCAATTCGCGATATAAAGACAACGCCAAAGGTTTTGGGCGAATTCCTATGATTTCTGCCGGATTCCAATCTGGCATAACGCCATAAACGGTAGTTTTGCCCATTAAAAACGGATGCGGCTGCATTCCGCGTTGAATTTTGTTAGAAATAGTTTGTAAGCGTTGAGTTTGTTCCGTTTGACTTTCCGGCGGATGTTTCAAAATCAACGGACGAGCTTGTAGCAAATAAATTTCGTTATTTTGCAAAACGGCAAATTCGCAATCAATGGGCTGATTATCAAAAATTGTTAGCAATTCTTTGATTAAATCTAACACGCCGGAAAATTTTTCCACGAGATTTCCAGAAAAATTTTTGGTATTTGCACTTGCCTCCGCTGCAATTTGAATTGTCTGAATTTGCGAACTCCCAGCAGTCACGGCGGTTGTATCTTCGCCGTCCTGCCAAGAAATTATTCTATACGGCGAACAAGTATTCGGATCGTGAGAAAACGCCACGCCAGAAAATTTAACCCTTTGCAACATCGGTTGCACCAAAACTTCGTCGGAAGCCAAAGCGTTCTCGCCGTAAGAATTTATAACTTTCGTTATTGCCTGAGAAATTGCATTTTGATTTTTCGCGTCTATATTCAGCAAAGACAAAAACGCTCCGGCGTTGGAAGTTTTATGATTATCTTCGGCGGCACAGCTGGAACGAATAATCAACGGAGTGGCAAATTTTGCAGAAATTTTTTGCAAAATCTCGTGGGAATTTTGTTGCCACTCGGCGACCGAAAAATATAGCAAATCGGCGATTTTTGCAGACTTCAAAAGTGAGCGTAAATTCGCAAGAGTTCTGGCTTTGGAGGCAAATTGGACTGACATAAATATTATTCTGATTCGTTTTCGGATTCTGATTCTGATTCGTGTTCGTTATTATTTAATTGTTCTTGCTCTTCTTGCTGCTGACGTTGCATTTGCATTACGTTGGCTTTATTTACAAATGGTTCGGCTTTTTTCCATACCGCAGAAGCAATGAAATACAAAATAGTCAAGCCAACAATAATTTGAACCGCCAAAATAATTAAATTGTAAGTTTGCAAACTTAATCGGTGAGCCGGACGCGTAGCACCGCAAGTTGGGCAACTGATAGCAGAAGTATCAACTTCATTTTGACAAGCACGACAAGGTTTTAAAGACATAATATTTTGCTTTCTTTATTTAATAAGAATGAAAATTAAAAATTAAAAATTAAAAATTGAAAATTTGAAAATTTGATAATAAAGCACAGAATTTTAAAAATAAATAAAAATAAAAAAATCAAAAATAAAAAGTATATAAAAAACATTTTCCACGAGTTTTCTAAAAAATTTTTTAGAATTCTCGTGGAAAAAATTTTATAAACATAAACTGCTATCAAAAATAAATAAAAAATGAATTATTCAAATACAAATAAAACTCACCTTTGCCGTCACTGCGGTGCCAAAACTGATTTATTTTTGAATTTAGGTTTTGCTCCTCCTTCTAATAGCTATCTTGACGCTCAAAATTTGCAACAAGCAGAAATCTGGTTGCCGTTAGTTTTGAATGTCTGTCCTCAATGTTTTTTAGTCCAAACGCAAGATTACACTTGTCGCGAAACTTTTTTTAACGAAAATTATGCTTATTTTTCCAGCACTTCAAAATCTTGGCTAAATCACGCCAAAAATTATTGCGATGAAGTTATCAACAAATTCAATTTGCAACGTGATGACGCTTTTGTCGTAGAAATTGCCTCCAACGACGGATATTTGCTAAAAAATTTTGTGGCTCAAAATATTTCCTGTTTAGGCATAGAGCCAACCAAAAGCACGGCAGAATTCGCTATCAAACAAGGTGTTCCGACTTTGCAAGAATTTTTCGGCGTGGAGTTGGCTAAAAAATTAGCGGCTGAAAATAAAATGGCGGATTTGATCGCCGGAAATAATGTTTATGCACACGTGCCGGATATCAATGATTTTTCTGCCGGACTAAAAATTTTGCTGAAACCAAAAGGCGTGATAACTTTGGAATTTCCGCATTTATTAAATCTGCTGAAATTCAAGCAATTTGATACCATTTATCACGAGCATTATTCATATTTGTCACTATTTTCGGTGCGGAAAATTTTGAACGCCGTCGGTTTAGAAATCTTTGACGTCAAAGAATTACCAACGCACGGCGGTAGTTTGCGTTTGTATATTTGCCATCAAAATGCGTTTGAAATCAGCCCAAATGTAGCCAAAATTCTACAAAATGAAAAAGATTTCGGTCTGCAAGATTTACAGATTTATCAACAATTTGCCGCCGATGTTTTCAATATCAAATTGCAGACATTAGAATTCTTGCTGAACGCCAAAAAAGATAATTTGCGGATTTGTGCTTACGGAGCGGCTGCCAAAGGAAATACGCTTTTAAATTACGTTGGCATTAAAAACGACATAATTGATTGCGTTTATGATGCAGCAGAATCAAAGCAAAATCTATATTTGCCCGGAAGCCACGTGCCGATAATTTCTCCGGAAGAATTAGTGAAAAATCCGCCAGATATTTTGATCATTTTTCCGTGGAATATTCAAAATGAAATCGTAAATTTATATGCAAATCAACCCAGTATAATCAATAAAAAAACTAAATTTGTAAAATTTATTCCAAATTTGGAAGTAATCAAAAATTAAAAAGCAAAAAAATAAAAAACAAATTTTCCACGAGAAATCTCAAAAAATTTTTGGAAAATCTCGTGGAAAAAATTTTTATAACAAATCAAAAATCAACAAAATCAACAAAATAAAACAATGAATTATTTACAAAAAATTTTGACCGCTCCGGTTTATGATGTCTGCATTGAAACGCCGTTGGAATTAGCGAAAAATCTATCTAAACGCAGCAATAATCAGATTTTTCTTAAACGCGAAGATATGCAACCGGTTTTTTCCTTCAAATTACGCGGCGCTTATAACAAAATTTGCCATTTATCTAACGAGGAACTTTCGCACGGCGTTATTTGTGCTTCTGCCGGAAATCACGCTCAAGGAGTTGCTTTATCCGCTCATAAAATCGGCTGCCGAGCCGTGATTGTTATGCCAAAAACTACGCCGCAAATCAAGATAAAGGCGGTGAAAAATCATCACGGAGAAGTGGTTTTGCACGGCGATAGTTTTGATGAAGCTTGTGCTTACGCTTTACAACTCGCCGAGCAACAAAATTTAACCTTTATTCATCCGTTTGATGACCCTGATGTGATCGCCGGACAAGGAACGATCGGAATGGAAATTTTGCGGCAATTTTCACAAAAAACTTATGGCGAATTAAATGCCGTATTTTGTAGCATCGGCGGCGGCGGTTTGATTTCCGGAGTAGCAGAATTCTTAAAACGCATCAACCCAAATATAAAAATTATCGGCGTGGAAACTTTTGATGGCGATGCAATGAAACAATCGTTAGCAAAGCAGCAACGCATAAAATTAGAAAAAGTCGGTTTATTTTCCGACGGAACCGCCGTCAAACAAGTTGGCGAGGAAACTTTCCGGATTTGTAACGAATTGTTAGACGACATAATTTTGGTTGATACCGACGCAATTTGTGCCGCCGTCAAAGATGTTTTTGAGGATACACGCTCTATTTTGGAACCAGCCGGAGCGTTAGCTGTCGCCGGAGCCAAAGCGTATGCCAAGCAACATAATCTACAAAATGCAAATTTAATCGCCGTGACTTCCGGAGCAAATATGAATTTTGACCGACTCCGTTTTGTCGCCGAACGTGCCGAAATGGGCGAACAACGCGAAGCTGTGTTTGCTGTAACTTTGCCGGAGCGTCCAGGAGCGTATTTGCAATTTGTTAGCACTATCGGAGATAAAAATATCACCGAATTTAATTATCGTTATAACGATAAAGATCGGGCAGTTGTATTTGTCGGAATTTCAGTGGAAAATCGTCAGCAGTCCGCAGATTTAGTGCAATCTTTGATAAATCAAGGTTATCCAACTATAGATTTAACGGACGACGAGATGAGTAAAAATCACGTGCGTTATATGGTCGGTGGGCATAGTTATTTTGCCGATAAAAATTTATTGGAAGAACGAGTGTTCCGGTTTGAATTTCCGGAGTTTCCCGGAGCGTTGATGAAATTTTTACAGGCAATGAGCGTCGGTTGGAATATCAGTTTATTTCATTATCGCAATCACGGGGCCGATTATGGACGAATTTTGATAGGCATACAAGTTCCGCCGGAAGAGCAGCAGCAATTCAATGAATTTTTACAGAAAATCAGTGCGACGCATAGCTATTCGTATGTAGAAGAAAGCGAAAATCAAGCGTATAAATTATTTTTGAAATAACAAATTTCCACGAGAAACTCCAAAAAATTTTTGGGAATTCTCGTGGAAAATATTTAAAATATAAAAAATGGCAGATAAGGAAAATTTTTCGTCAGATTTACATTACAAGCAATTATTTACGCATAAACTTTTAGTCCAAGAACTTTTATTTTTGATTTTTGAAGAAAAGTTGCATACTTTTGGC